>DAOURK010000051.1 GCA_030625085.1 Pseudomonadota bacterium | reverse complement strand
TTCCTCCAGACATCCTCTCGCGATTTTGCCCTTGCCTTTCGCTAGTCCTTCTTATATCATCATATGAAAATGATGATATAGTGATCCATTGACAGGGGACTTTCACCCCATAAGTTCATGCCCATGCCGGGCGTACCAAGTAAATGAACCAGACGTGCCGATAAAGCCCGGCACGCTGGTTATTATGTACGTTCGCCCTTAGGGAGAAGACATGAAATCAATTAGCCCCGCAAAAGCATTCGAAATGGCTCATCCAATCGCAGAGCTGTTTCCATTGTTCAGTCCCGAAGGTGAAAAATACTGGGTGCCAGGCTGGGACCACGAAAATTTGATGGGAACAAGCGAACTGTCCGAGGACTATGTTTTCTTGACAAAAAATCATGATCACTGATCAACAGATGCGATTTGGGTTGTAAAAAAATAGGATCCCAAATCGTATTTTGTGCAATTCTACAAGATAGAGCCTGAAGATAAAATTGGCATAGTCACAGTGAATTGTACTGACCTGGAAGCTGAAAGAACAAAAGTTCAGGTGACGTACAAATATATCGATGCTGAACCATATCAATAATTATCACAACGATGGAGATATGTAATGGAAGGAATGGAGTATTTCTATGAACTATTTGAGGCTTTACCGCGATGTGGTCCAGGTGATAATAAATCTACCCGACGCGCTTTCAATACCATACCAAAACTGCCAAAGCAGCCATTTATTTTAGATATTGGATGTGGCCCTGGAGTACAAACCATCGAATTAGCAAAGCTCTCAAACAGCAAAATTATTGCTTTAGATAACCACCAGGCATTTCTTGACAAATTGATGAAAAAAGCAAAGGATGAAGGGCTTTTAGATCATATTGTTTCTAAAAATATATCAATGCTTGATATGGATTTTGAGGAAAATACATTTGATATCATTTGGTCAGAAGGAGCATTGTATTTCATGGGATTTCAAAATGGCTTAAGACGCTGCCATCAATTATTAAAAAGGGATGCATATTTAGCTGTGACAGAAATTGTATATCTTGTACCCAATCCGCCTACCACAGTCGTTGAATATTTTGAGAAAGAATATCCGGACATTAAGCTTGTTAAAGACAAAATAAAGTTAATCCAAAATGAAGGATTCCATTTAATCTCTAATTTCACCTTACCGAAATCATCATGGCTTGATAGTTATTATTTGCCGATGGAAGAAGAATTATGCCGTTTGAATAAGAAATATCAAGGGAATGAAATTGCATTAGGTATATTTGAAGAGATGAAAAAGGAAATAAATTTCTATAAAAAATTTTCGGATTTTTATGGCTATGAATTTTTTATAATGCAAAGAATCAATTAGCATAAAAATAATTTTATCATGGGCAACATAATACATGCAGTGGAAATTTTGGGGAAGAAACGAAGAAACTGTTAAGTCTTATGTTGAGGCCCTCAGAATGGGGGCAAAATTTCCGCCGATCAAGATTCAAAGGGTACTTTAATTACCCTGGCGACAATGATGAAAAAATGGAAGCCTCCTTAATTCTGGATGGCATCCACCGCTGGTCTGCTCATAAAGAATGCGGATACAAAAAGATGGCGACCGTTGAATGGAAGAAAGGGCCCATAGATTATGAAAAAAACCAAATACCCCTTTTGCTTGAATCGGCCAAGTGCAACCACACCCATGGCGACCGGTTAAACCCCAAAGATAAAAAAAGGATTGCCCGCGATATAGCCGCATCAGATCCGGAAGGTAGATGGACTGAAGAGGCCCTGGCAGAAAAACTAGGGGTGATACGGCAAACGGTAAATACCTGGATCTCAGATATCAGGGCACGACAAAAGGCCGGTCGGAATATCAATATCATCCGCTTAAGTCGCCTTGGCTGGAGTCAGGAGTAGATTGCTCACGTTGTGGGGATGAGCCAAAACAGGATATCGTAAATTATCGGAAATACCAATTTTAGTGAAATCGATAATTTACTCTCTCAGGGGCGAGAAATGAATTACATAGCCGAGCACTATAACATGGATCTTGCCCTGGCCTGGGCCTTGCGTTTGGAGGGAAAGGCAGACCAGGAGAAGTTTAAAGAGCTTGGCTGGGGACTTCGTACCTGGGACCTCTGGAATTTCAACGAATGTGATGAGCGCTTCGGCGATGACTGGCCTGGGAGAATACCTGCCCAGTTAGTGGCCCACACTTTGTTTTATTTCACTAAGCCTGGGGACCTTGTCTTTGATCCGATGGCCGGGGGCGGTGTTGTCTCTGACGTGTGTCTTGTTTTTGAGCGAAGGTGCCAATCCTTTGATCTGGCCACAAGTGAGAGCAGGCCGGAAATTTTATATCACTATTGGGAGCCTCAGGATGGGTGTTGGCCCACAACAAAGAAGCCGGATCTGATATTTTTTGATCCGCCTTATTACACCAAAAAGAAAAAAGAATACCAGGGGAAGGCCAACGAAAAGACGCCCTCAATCTCCTCCTATTCTAAAGAAAAATATGAAAATTTTTTTGAAGGATTTTTTCGACTGGCACACAGAAATGTAAAGGATACAACCAGGATAGCCTTCCTTAATGCCGATTGGCGAGATTTTCAATCCACGCCGGCGTTAAAAGAAAGTTCGGATAATTCAATCAGCATGTTTGATTACCACAGAATATTATCTGAAACCGGATGGAAAATGACCCATCGCATAGAGTGCCCTTTATCATCCGAACGTATGAGCGGAAACGAAGTTCTGAAGATGCAGGGAAAACGCATTTTAGGGGCTGTTGGCAGGAGTTTGATAGTTGCCAAAAGAACATAAGATATGCTTTCTATATATCCTTATTATTTATCAGATATAAATTTAGGGGAAATTTATTCAGCCCTGGCTTATTACTCGGATCACATAGAGGAATTCGATCAAGATATTGAACGTAGATTGAAGAATGTCAAAAATATCCGCCAATTGGTAAAACCCTCACCCTTCATAGATCGTCTAAAGAAATCCAAAGGAATATCATAATGCCAGTCGTATGTTGAGGCCCTCAGGATAGGGGCAAAATTTCCGCCGATTAAGATTCAAAGCGTCTTTATATTACCCTGGTGATAATGGTGAAAAAATGGATGATTGGATTAAGCCGGAACAGGATATCGGAAATTGTCGGTAATACCATTTTTGGTAATAGCGACACTTTATGATGGGATATTTTCATCCACAAAAATTTTCATACAGCATTTTCAATCATTTCAATGGGTGTTATCTGCTCTTCAGCAAGGGATGCAGCATAATCAAGACAGGAATATATATCTTTGATGGTTAAAGAAGGATAGTCTTCCAGAAGTCCTTCGATTTTATCCCCATTAGCCAGCATACGAATGATCTGATAAACAGGAATTCTTGTGCCTTTGATACAAGCCTGTCCATGACAAACCCGAGGGTCGATTGAAATACGTTCATTCATAAAAACTCCTCCTCACTTCACTTAAGTCGCATCGGTCTTTTTTTCCTTTGCGTCTCTTAAGAGAATGTCGATAACATGCAAAATGTTTTTTTTCTTTTCTTAAAATGAGAATTTTATCGCCGATAGCCATATAATCACCTAAACATATTAAAGATTAATAATTATATCGGTTTCTTATTATTATTGAGCATCAATAGGTAATAGTCAAGATCAAAAGATGCTTAGGAGGTGGAGAAGGGGCTAATGAAAACGAAGGCGGTGCTCAGTTTACATAAAGGTTGCTTTACCTTTTTCTGTTTTTCCACCACAAAATGCGCATTTCATTTTATTTATCTCCTTATTTTAAAATCTATCCATTCATTAATATCCGGTTCATAAGTTGTAATAATCACAACTATAATTTCTTCTTTTATTATAGCACTTTGCACTTCAAAACGTTCAATTTCTCTTTTAATCATTCTCTTTACCGTGTGCTCAGAAAAACAATATTCACCGTGAGGATAGAATAGATTTTGTTGAGAATATGGGCACCGGAATTAATAAAATCCGGACGCTTTTAAAAGAGGGTGGGAGAATCTCTACCGGAGTTTAAATTCGGGAATTTCTATACAATTATTTTTCCGCGGACTGTAGTAAAAAGTTTTGAGGAAACGTCGGAGGAAACGTCGGAGGAAACGTCGGAGGAAACGTCGGAGAAAACGTCGGAGAAAACTGTGGGGAAAACTGTGGGGAACTTGTGGTAAAAAGTTTGGAGCAAGCTGTTGAATTGATAATAGAAAACAATATGGCAAAGATAAATATTTTTCTTAATCAGAAGTTGGGAGATGGTTGGGAGAAAACCGATAAAAAGTTGGGAGAAAACTGGTAAAAAGATTGGGAGAAAATCAAATAAAAATCATTGCGCTTATATTGACTGATAACAAAATTACTACTAAAAAATTGCTAAATTCTTTGAAATAAGTAGTACAGCGGTTGAAAATAATATTACCAAATTGAAACTGAGAGGACTTTTAAAACGCATTGGCCCCAGCCAAGGGCGGACATTGGGAGGTGAGGGATAGTGAATAGTGAAAAGATAATAGTGAATAGCGCGCAATATCTCTAATCATTTAGGATATTATTTATTTGACAACATGTATAAAATATTTATATGCTTTCAATATATCCTTATTATTTATCAGATATAAATTTTTTCCGGCTATAAAGATGGAAAGGAATTAGTAATGCCACTAGCTAAGACTAAATATGAGCATATTGCCATTGGTGATGACGGGGTGCCTGTGATTGCAGGCACGACAATGAAGGTAGTAGAGCTTGTAACCGAGAAGATGGCATATGGTTGGAGTCCTGAAGAAATTCACTTTCAGCATCCATACTTAAATTTAGGAGAAATTTATTCAGCCCTGGCTTACTACTCGGATCACATAGAGGAATTCGATCAAGATATTGAACGTAGATTGAAGAATGTCGAAAATATCCGCCAATCGGTAAAACCCTCACCCTTCATAGATCGTCTAAAGAAATCCAAAGGAATATCATAATGCCAATTGCGCTCTATATGGATGTTCACATCCCTAGAGCCATTACGACCGGTCTCCGTTTACTTGATGTTGACGTAATTACCGCACAGGAAGATAAGGCAAATAATCTATCAGACTGGGAATTATTGTATCGTGCTACTACACTTCAACGAGCCCTCTTTACTTTCGATGATGATCTGTTAACAGAGGCTGCCCATCGACAGCAAAAGGGGATACCCTTTACAGGTGTGATTTATGCTAATGCATTACAGGTTTCCATTGGAAATTGTGTACGAGATTTAGAAATAATAGCCAAAGCAGCGGAAGCCGAAGATTTGGTTAATCAGGTTGTTTTTTTACCTCTTTAATGGGCATTGACCTTTTTTAGCTGGGCGCCTTTTATTTATCCAAGAGGGGGAAGAAACGAAGAAGCAGTTAAGTTTTATGTTGAGACCCTCAGAATAGGGGCAAAATTCCCGCCGATTAAGATTCAAAGGCCCCCCTCTTCTCTTAATTACCAGGGGACAATGGTGAAAAAATGGGTGATGGATTAAGCCGGAACAGGATATCGGAATTGTCGGAAATGCCAATTTTAGCGAAATCGACACTTTACTCTCTCAAATTGAAATATAAACTCTTCATTGAAAAGGTTGCTCAGATGGGAAAATATGTTTGCTTCGGCCAGCCTTAAAAAAATCATATTTATGCTGTTTACACAATAGGCGGAGATATGAAAGTGAGACAACGTTTAAGTCGTTGAAAGCCAAAAGGTATAATTTGCGTCTCTGGGGAGGAGTTTGTATGAAGTTGATTTCTGATACTATCGGAAGAAAAGAAAATCCAACTGAAAAACATATTGAAAAAGCAATTGCATATGCAGGTGATAAGTTTCGCAAGGGTTACTTGTAGAAACAGAGGCCATTTTAAAGAAGAAGTTCCCACCACCGTTTATGGAATGGTTTTTACCATAGCTGCTGATATGTGATTAATAAAAACTAAACTGATAAATCAACATGAACAGATTTTATCCTCGAAGAAAGGGCGGCAGGAGGGGATTTCGTCTGGCCAACGGCGGCCGCAGAATTTCAGATATGATGATCCCTTGCCTTACTTCTTCCGGATCGTGAAAAAATGCCCTGGCCTCGGCGAGGACGCCGATTTTTTCCCCAACAGCAGACTTTATCATTTTCGGAATGGGTTTTACTTCTTTTTTGACGCGGGCAGCCTCACTTTTTTTTGCCTGTATTGGTTGCTCAAATTTTCTGCTCTTCAGACGGCCGGCCCTCGTTTCCCAATCCTTTAAAATATGCAGGGCCTCTGTTTCTTGGGGAGTAAGAATGGGCCCTGGAGGTCTGCCTGTATCTCTTCGGGGGAAGGGCAGGGGAGATGGACGTGTGGGCGGAGGATAGCGAGATGGTTGAGGAGGCAGGCCCGGGGGCTGCCTCCTTCCTTTTTTGCCTTTATCCTTAAAGAATCGGGAAATAATGCTAATGAAATAGAAAATGATAATGTAGAAAATGATTTTATCCATCAGTGTCTTCCTCTTCCTCTTCAGCATTCTTAGGTTTGTTCGGTTCTATTTTTGGTTTTTTTGCTCCCGTTTGAGAAATGGATTCACGCATTTGCGTATCAGCTCCGATATTTTTTAAATTATAGTAATCCATGACGCCCATATTTCCTTTCCTGAAGGCATCAGCCATTGCCAGGGGAACTTCGGCTTCAGCCTCAATTACCTTGGCCCTCATTTCCTGCACCTTGGCTTTCATTTCCTGTTCGGCAGCTACGGCTAAGGCACGTCTACTTTCGGCTCTGGCCTGGGCAATTTCTTTATCAGCCATGGCTTGTTTGGTTTGCAGCCGCGCTCCTATATTTTCTCCTATATCCACATCAGCTATATCAATAGATAAAATCTCAAAGGCTGTCCCCGCATCAAGTCCTTTATCCAATACTCTTTTGGAAATAGTATCGGGATTTTCCAGCACATCCTTATAGGTCATAGCCGAACCAATGGTGGTTACAATACCTTCTCCAACGCGTGCGATAATGGTTTCTTCTCCTGCTCCCCCTACCAACTGTTCCATGTTGGCACGCACAGTAACCCGGGATTTAGCGACCACCTGAATACCATCCTTGGCTACGGCGGCAACCTTCGGGGTTTCGATTACTTTAGGGATAACACTCATCTGAACAGCCTGTAATACATTTCGTCCCGCCAGATCAATGCCTGAGGCAATGTTGAAATCCATCTTTATATTCGCTTTATCTGCGGAAATAAGGGATTGCACTACAGATCGGACGTTTCCGCCGGCCAAAAATAAGGCCTCCAGATCATTCGCTGCAACGTTTAAACCAGCTTTGATAGCGCTAATCCTGGCATTAACCACAACGTGCGGGGGCACCCGGCGAAACCTCATACCAATCAAGTTAGCCAGCCCCACATAGGCCCCGGAGGACCAGGCGGCAATCCAGAGAGGGACAGGGATAAGATACAGAAATAAAACAAAAAAACCAATAACAAAAGCAAGAACAAAAATCGGAAATATGTTTATGGGTACCATAACAACCTCCATGCTAATTAGGTTTAATGCTTCTGTAAAATATTTTATTTTACAGAAACCTTATTAAGTGTATGTGTTGTTTAGAAAATTTTTTCTATTCTTCGCGCACCTCTTCTACAAATATTCTATTTCCTTCAATTCGGGTGATTTTTACTTCGGCCTTTTTGTCAATATAGATGCCGTCCGTGAGAACATTCAGGCGATGATTTTTAAATTCAGCTATTCCGGCAGGCCTAAGATCACAGATGGCTAAACCAATTTCTCCAAGAGATACAATCTTATCTTTTTCCTTTTTTCTTTCTGTATTATTTTGAATATTTTCCGAAGCGCTGTCTCCAATATGGCGACCGAGAACCATTTTATTGCTCAGGCCGCTTTTTTTAAAATAGATTATTGAGGCGACAACCGAAAGAATACTGGCTAAGGTTACAACCATTGCCCAGGCCAGGCTTAATTTTGCCCAGGCCAGATAGGCCCCTATGCCCAGAAAGAGAATAGCTCCGATGCCTACCGGCCCGAATCCGGGGACAATAAATATCTCCAGGAGTAAAAGGATAAGCCCCATAAACAGGAGAAGTATTATCAAAATTGGCCAACTCATCAGTCATCCTTCGGCAATTTTAATTTTATCATTTCTATAGATTTTTAGATAAATAATTTCAGTTTGTGTAATTTAATATCTAAAAAATTATACAAATACGAATTACTGATTATCCCTATGCTTTATTAATTTTTTGAACGATGATGTTTTTTCCTTCAACCCGGATTACGCGAATAGAAGAGCCTTTTTCAATAAAGTCTCCTTCGGTAACTATATTTAAACGCTCTTTCCCGAATATTCCCTTGCCGGCAGGTCGCAGAATGGTAAAAGCAATACCTTCACGGCCAAGATAACGAGTCCATTTTTGTTCTAAGCCTAATTCTGTCTCGGATTCTTGTTGAAGCGCCTGACCTTTTTTGGGATCGGCGGATGCCATTTCCAAAGCATGGCCGGTCCTGCTGTGCAGGACAAACCGCTGAACAAGCGCTGTTTTAGACAAGGATTTTATAGAGACAACAAAGAAGACAAAAACAATCAGGAAAACAATGGAAACCTGGGAGACAGCGCCGCCGATTTCTCCTGGCGCCGGGTATTTGCCTACCATACTTAAACTGAAACCGGCAATCAAAGCCAGAATACCGAGTATTCCGGCCAATCCAAAGCCGGGAATAACAAAAGCCTCAAGTAATAGCAAAATTGTGCCCACGGCAAGTAAAATAACTTCCTCCCATCCAACCAGATTCAGGACCACATGGCCCCAGAAAAATAAAGCCAGACAAATAATCCCCACAGTTCCGGCTATACCCCAGGTGGGGGTCTTAAATTCCATAAATAAGGCCAGAAGTCCGATGCTTAAGAGAAGCGAGCTTAACAGACTGCCGCTGATAATCCTTAAGAATTTTTCAGCCCAGTTTGGTTTTTTTTCTTTTAAAAGAGCTTGTTCAAGATGAAACTTTTGAAGAACATTTTTGATTCCGCCGCTGATTTTAAAATCGGCCACTTTATGTTCGACGGCCTCTAAAGTTGTAAGCGTTAACAATTTGCCTTTTTCACTCAACCCCTCGATAACTACATCGGGATCTACCATGGCTTCGGCAATTAAAGTAGGTCGGTTGTTTTTTTCAGCCGTGGCTTTCATTTCTTTGCGGAAGTAAGAGATTACTTTTTCGCTGGCCGGTTTCATTTGTTGATCAAGAGGACTTATGGTTACCGGTGTGGCCGCACCGATGGTAGCAGCCGGGGCCATAACAATTTTTTGGCAACTCAGAGATATCAGGGCACCGGCTGAGATGGCCCGTTCATTAATATAAGCTATGGTTAAGGTTGAGGAGTTTATCAGGGCGTCCCTGATTTGTACAGCCGCATCCAGTCGGCCGCCAAAGGTGTTAATTTGAAGAATAAGGGCCTCGATAGATTGTTCATCCGCCTCTTGAACTACTCTCTTAAGAAAAGGGGCAAGTCCCAGGTCGATTTCCCCTTCTATCTTAACCCAGTAAACCAGATTTGATTTTGTTATAGTATTTTTTTCAGCATGGACTTTAACAAAGCCTTTGGTAGAGTAAAAGAAACAAAAAAATATGGCTATCAAGCCTGCCCATGCTCTTGGGTTAATTCCAAAAATTTTGTTGTTGCTAAGAAATCCTTTTTTATTGTTAATTCCGCGCGTAGTGTTCATTTTGCTTTCGGCTTCTTCTTTTTTAATACGTTATCTTACTATGGCCTATAAGTATCAAGATAGTAAATTACAAATCTTATTTTTTGCTATTATAATTGCTGTTTCCTAAAAATTCACTAATTAAATTTTTAGCTGATGATTTTTTTATTTCCCAAAAACAACAAGCGCCCCGGATACTAGTCTTTAAAAGTGTGTCCGGGGCGCTTAAGGTTGGAAAATAATCTTCAAACAATCTCTATAAGTTTTAATTCAAAGGTAAGCTCCTTTCCGGCAAGCGGATGATTTCCATCAAGCGTTATCGTGTTTTCACGAATATTTTTTATGATAAAATTGTTAACTGCCCCTTCTTGTGAACGAATTTGTAATATCATTCCTAATTGCGGATCAATATGGTCCGGAATTTGGGTCCTTTTGATAACAAGTATACGATTTTTTTGATATATGCCATAAGCCTCTTCCGGAGGGACTGTGACAGTCTTTAAATCACCTTCGCACATACCGATTATTGCCTTTTCAATCCCCGCAATTACCATTTTATCTCCAAGGGTAAATTCCAGCGGTTCCTTTTCCAGTGAAGAGTCAAGAAAACTGCCATCCTTTAAGGATTCGCTATAATGAATTTTTACCTGATCGCCAACTTTTGCCTGCGCCATTATTTTCTCCCAGTTCATAAAAATAGGTATTAGCCTATTATTTTTTACCTAAACAACAAAAAATCAATAAGTAATGTTTATATAAACCATAATTCTAATTATAAATCGGCAACTTAAGCCTATTTTCTCCCCACTAAAATTGTCTTCTCTTAAGGAATACTTCCAACGTAACCATTCAGTCCCCCTCCCTTTCATCAATATATGGTTTATTAAAATTTTTCTTTACAATCATAGGAGAAGATAGTATTTTAATACTTCAATGATGTTAATGATTGATTGGCTATCTTGCTGAATTTATAAAGATATTTTTAAAATTTATATAAGAACAGTATTTGGGGAAAAATTTCATAATGAGTGAGCTGAATAGTTATTCAGGTGAATTAAAGAATTTATACCAGGCAGCCTCAAACTTTAAAACTCTCAAGTGTTGGGAATGGATGTATGATTCGGATATATTTGGTATAGAAAATCCGGAAAATGGGCAGATAGGCTATTGTTGTGTTATGGGGAATTTAGGAGAGGTATTTGCCTTAGCTGTTTATCTAGGCAGCGAGGGGCTTGAGGGATATTTAAAAACATCGAGTGGAAAAATTGATCCCAATGACATGAATGCCTTACATTTCCAAGATTGTCTAATGGCTTCATTTGAAAATAGAGATTATCTTGCCAAAAAAGATTTGGATATAATAAAGGCTTTGGGATTAAAGTTTCGTGGAAAAAATGAATGGCCGTTATTTAGAAATTACAAGCCGGGTTTTCACCCATGGTATTTGCAGAGGGATGAGGTTAACTATCTGACATTGGTATTGGAACAGGCAACAGATATTTGTCAGAAATTTAAGGAAAATCAAAAATTATTTAACCCTCCTCAGAAGGGATTATATTTTGTGCGCACGGCCTGCAAAAAGGGTGGGGTAATTTGTTGGAATGATCAGTGGTATAAACCCAAACATCTCAGAGCAAAACAAAAAGCTTATCCGGATTTAGACGAGTTTAGTCTCAGAAGAATTAAAAAAAATATCAGACAAAGTCACAGAATATGGGAATTAGATTTTTTTTATTCTCCCTTTGGAATTAATGAAGGAGAGCGGCCTTATTTCCCTTTTATATTTCTTATTGTGGATCATGATTCCCAGGAACTTATAAATTTTCATATTACAAATCATACAACCTATGAGCGGGAATTTTTTGAGAAATTTTTAAATACAATAGAAAATGATAAATATTTGCCAAGGTCACTTTTGGTTAAAAGGGCAGAGACGCACAATTTATTTTCGACCATTGCTCAACAACTTAATGTAAAAATTGATTTGAAAAATACGCTTGTCTCTTTGGAAGAGGCTCAGGAGGATATGTTTCAATATTTCTCCAAAAGATTTTAATGTAATTCCTCTTATAATTCCGCGTATTGAACAATCCTCACAAAAAATCTGAAGAATTTAAAGAAAATGTGGGTGGATTTTCCCCCGACACATCCTACCAGGGGAAAGGAAGATAATATAGATTTTCAGATAGTAAATTTCATATTGTAGCGCAGGGCTTCAGCCCCGCATTTTGGCAGGGCTGAAGCCCTGCGCTACTTTTGTCTAAATGTCGATATTGAAATTATTTTTCTGAAAATCTATAGGAGGTAAATAGGAGGGGATAGGGAGTATTTTTGGATGAAAATTCAGCATATTCATCCCTGGAAGGTCAGTTATGATGAGGCACGGGCCATCCAGGAAAAAGTAAGCCGGATGGTTGAGATTAAGCCCCTGCCCCTGGGGAAAAGGGTGAAGCATATTGCGGGTGCGGATGTCGCTTACTCTACCCAAAATAATCGTCTGATTGCCGGTGTGATAGTTTTTTCTTTTTCTTTCCCATCTCTGAGCATTGTTGAAGAGGTATGGTCTGAGGGGAAAGCCGATTTTCCTTATATTCCCGGACTTCTTACCTTTAGAGAAGCCCCAATCTTATTGAATGCCTTCGCTCAGTTGAAGATTGAACCCGACGTTATTCTTTTTGACGGACAGGGTATCGCTCATAATCGCCGCATTGGCTTAGCCTCGCATATAGGTGTTGTGCTGGGGCGTCCAGCCATAGGTTGTGCCAAAAGCAGGTTAATAGGAGAATATACCGAACCGGGGGAAAATAAAGGGGATAAAAGTCCTTTAAGGGATAAGGGAACTATTATTGGTATGGTCTTGAGGACCCGGACCAGAGTTAAGCCTATTTTTATTTCAGTAGGTCATAAAATTGATTTGAGTACAGCAGTTACTATTGTCCTGGCCTGTACAGGCAAGTATCGTTTGCCGGAGCCTACACGACAGGCACATCTTTTAGTTAATCGCCTTTTAAAGGGCTAAAACCAGCCAAAGATTTTACCTGTTAATTGTAATGGATACGAGGATCAATAAAGGTATAGACAATATCTGTCAACAGGTTTACCAAAACATAGCTCATAGCAATCACCAGAACACAACCTTGAACCAGTGGATAATCTCTGGTATAGATAGCTTGAATGGTCAGCCTGCCAAGTCCCGGCCAGGCAAAAATCATTTCAGTGATAATTGATCCGGTCAGAAGCGCCCCAATTTGCAAACCCACAATAGTAATAACCGGAATAAGAGCGTTTTTAAGAGCATGTTTCAAAATGACTCTTTTATAGGGCAATCCCTTGGCTTTGGCGGTAGTGATATATTCTTCATCCAATACATCCAGTAAGCTTGAGCGAATCATGCGCGTAAGAATGGCAGCCATAGCAGTGCCGAGGGTTATGGCCGGTAAGATAAGATGGGATATCCCGCCCCTACCTGAGACTGGCAGCCAACCGAGTTGTAAGGAAAAGAGAATGATCAAGAGAGGCCCCAGCCAGAAATTGGGCATGGAAATACCCAAAAGGGATATGATTAGTGAGGTGTTATCCATAAAAGAATATTGCTTCAAAGCGGATAGAATGCCAAGGGGCATTGAAATAATTAGCGCCACGATAATAGCGGCCAACATAAGTTCCATAGTGGCAGGGTATTTTTTCAGGATTATAGATAAAACCGGTTGCTTTGAATGTAAGGATTCTCCAAGATTCCCTTGGGCGATGTTTTTTAAAAAATTAATGTATTGGGAAAAGAGGGGCTTATCAAGACCCAGTTCATGATGGAGCAATTGTTTGTCCATTGGCCTGGCATTTTCTCCAAGCATAATATCGACCGGATCACCGGGGATAAAATGGATGAGAAAAAAAACAAGGGTAATTACTCCCAGCACGATAGGAAAGAGCCAGAGAATTCGCTTAAGTACATAATTGAATGCCATGAAGCTCGATATATCTCCCTGATTCAGGTTTACATATAGATTTTTATAAAAATAATTTTATAATCGATATTTAGACAAAAGTAGCGCAGGGCTTTAGCCCTGCGCTGCAGTATGAAATTTAATATCTAAAATTCTAAATAGAGAATTATCAGAATTTTTTAGTAATGACCTGTCAGTTTTAAAATGAGCATTTGCAGCGCTCATTGGCAACGCTTAACTTACTGCTATCCTATTATATTGTAAAGACAATTACAATAAAAAAGCATAATACCATTCACCCCATCTTTTTTTGTCTTGTCTTGGACAGACCTCAATATTTTTTTCAATTATATATAACAGCTATTCTTATTTTGATCTTTCAGATTGAAAACGCTTATTGTAAAGCAGAGCTTTTGCCGGCCTGAAATACATATTGTAGCTTTAGACTGTTTGAAAATATTTACTGTAGTGCAAGGCTTTAGCCCTGCTTTTTTTTGAGAAAAAAGATTGTTTTTGCAGGACTAACGTTCTGTTCTACAACATAAAAATAGTAAAATGAGCATTAGCGATCTGAATAATAATTTATTGATTTGTAGAAGAAAATTATATAGGATATTTATTCATGTTCAGTAAAAATATAGGCAATGCGTAATGCAAAAATTTTAATCACAAGGAGGCATAGGGTTATGGTTTTGTTAACCAACGAATACATCAGGGATTGTATTGCAGATTCAGCGGTTATTTATCAAAGAGGAATCAAAATCTATGAATATGGCTCATATATTTGCAGTGAGGCAGATCATAAAAAGGGGCAATTTTTATATGACATTGACGGCACATATGGTGACTATACTGCACGGATTCATTTGCATGAAGATGGAGTTGACTTATCCTGTGATTGTCCCTATCCGGGTGAGGGATGTAAACATATAGTTGCCGTGCTTTTAGATATTAAAGATAGGATAAAAGGGTTCAAGCCTCAATTAAAAAATATAGATATGGATAGTCTTGAGCCGCCGGAGCCTTATCTTACAGAAGAAGAAATAAAACATCAAGCCCTTGAGGATAGAAGGAAAAGAGCAGGTCAAGAAAAATTTGAAGTTGTCTTAGGAGACATGTATAAGGGGGAACACTTACTTGAAACGAACAGGGGCAAACAGTATGTTATCACCTTGCACGATCCTGAAAATAATCGGGGGCACTGTTCCTGCCCCGACTTTTTTACCAATAGACTAAACACATGTAAACATCTTATTTATCTTGATCAGCATATTAAAAAAAATAAGGACTTCAAAAAACGCATCGCTCAAGAATCTTTTCCTTTTATTGATATTTATTGGGATTCTGCTCATGATAAACCCCGTCTCTTTTGTGAGCGTCCTGCTTCGGAGATAAGCGATATCCAAGAGCATTTATCTGAATATTTTGATGACGCCGGAATTTTTTCTAAAAATAATCTGACTGAATTTTTAACCTTTGCTTCTCATCTCAATGGACATAAAAAGATTCGCGTTCAAGAGCACGTATTTAAAAGACTGGATAATCATCTCATTAAAGCGCAGATGAAAGAACTCAGCCATAAATCCTTGCCGACAATGGATGTGCTCAAAACAAATCTGTATCCCTATCAAAAAGTCGGAATAGAGTTTGGTTTGTATAAACAAGGAGCTCTCATTGGCGATGAAATGGGCCTTGGCAAAACCTTACAGGCAATTGCTCTGGGAATTTTAAAGAAAGAAATTTTTGGCTTTACCAAGGTATTAGTGGTGACGTTGGCCTCGTTAAAGGAACAATGGAAAAGAGAAATAGAGCGATTCACTGATGAAAAGGCGTTAATTATTGCGGGTAGCCGGGTAAAGCGCCAAGCCTGTTATAACCAGGAAGATACTCTTTTTAAAATTACCAATTACGAAGCAGTGCTTCGAGATGTTACCATTATCTCCCGATTTAAGCCCGACCTGCTTATATTGGATGAAGCCCAACGTATCAAAAATTTTACTACTAAGACGGCAGAGGCGGTAAAAAGTCTTCCCAGAAAACACGCCCTGGTACTTACCGGCACCCCCTTAGAAAATAAACTTGAAGATATTTATTCTATTGTCCAATTCCTTGATCCTCATATGTTATCACCTCTATGGGATTTCGCGGCTGAATATTTTATGCTCAGTAGAGATAAGAAGGGAAAGATCTTGGGCTACAGAAATCTCGATCACCTCAATAAACGATTAAAATCCATTGTTATTCGTAGACGAAAAGAAGAGGTGCTGTCGGACCTTCCTGATGAAGTGGTGAATAATTATTTTCTTGATCTGGCAGAACCACAGCAAAAGATTCATGCCGGATTCCTGCAATCATTACTTCCTCTCTTGAATAAAAAATTTCTTACCCCCGTTGATATTAAAAGAATTCAAACCCTCCTTTTAATGATGCGTATGGTCTGTGATTCAACCTATTTGATAGATCGTAAAACCAATATTTCTCCTAAATTAAAAGAACTGGGAGGAATTCTTGATGAGCTTGTTGTGCAAAATGGAAGAAAAGCAGTTATTTTCAGTGAATGGACAACCATGACTTTTCTGATTGCCAAGCAGTTATCTGAAGCTGGTATTCAGTTTGTAGAGTTATCCGGAAAGGTGCCGGTGCAAAAAAGACAGCTTCTTATTGACGAATTTACCAATAATCCTGAGTGTAAAGTCTTCCTATCAACCGATGCCGGAGGCACTGGCCTTAATCTTCAAGCCGCTGATTGTGTAATTAATTTTGAGCTTCCCTGGAACCCTGCCAAGATGAATCAGCGTATAGGACGAGTAAATCGTATTGGGCAAAAGAGTAAATGTATCAATGTGGTCAACTTAATAACCAAGCTGAGCATAGAGGAAAAAATTCTGGCCAGTATCCAAATAAAAACTGATTTATTCAAGGGTGTTTTTGATGGGGGAATTGATACTGTAGAATTTTCTCAGGAGAAACGAACCGAACTGCTCAATAAACTTCGTGAGATGATGGGGGAAGAGCCTGAAGTTCCAAGAGCGGAGAGCAGAGATTTAGAAGAAATACCGGAAGATACGCCGCATTATCTGAATCCCAAGGTGTTACAGGAAGAAAAAAAATGTCTTTATTATGAAGAAGAAAATGATGATAGTGATGATGATCGTGCTGTTGCTGATGGTGTTGCTGATGGTGTTGCTGTTGATGATGGTGAATTACAATTAGAAAATTCATCAAGAGAAACCGAACATCCAGGAACACTTGAGACAAAAGATATTCCTGAAAAAGAACAAGTTTTTTCTATGGGCGGCCAATCGCCTGAGAAGCTGGAAGAGGTCCTTAACGCCGGTTTACAATTTATTGGCGGCCTTTTAGAAATGGCCACAGGGGAAAAGATAAAATCTACTGATACTGATAATGAAAAACCTATGCTTCGGATTGATAAAAAAACAGGAGAGGTTACCATGAAATTTAAGCTGCCGGGTTTTTAAGCGTATTATAATTAACCAAAGAGCAGTCAATTAAAAGGCACTCTATCAGTACTCGTAGATATAATCACAGAGAAACGGCTTTAACAAATTTTTTGCCTAATGTTAACATATATGTTAACATTGTGTTATGAAAAAGATTATATTTTACAGGCTATCTTCAGGAAGGTCTCCTGTCGAAGAGTTCCTTGATAGTTTATCCGGAAAACAGGCTCAGAAAATTGTCTGGGTTTTAGAACTTATTGAAGCACTGGATTATATCCCAAGCAATTATTTAAAAAATCTCGTCAATACACGTGGTATTCTCGAAGTCCGGGTGCAGGTTGGCAAAAATATTTTCAGATTGCTTGGTTTTCAGGAGGGAATGGAATTTGTAGTACTTACTAATGGATTTCAGAAAAAGACTAAAAAAACGCCCAGACAAGAAATCAGACTAGCTGAAGAAAGAAAGCATGATTATCTGAAAAGAAGGAGAAACAAATGAGTGATCTTCAGAAATATATAAAAGAGAGAAAAAAGAGAGACCCCGAATTTGTGGATAATTATGAAGAGGGATATAAAGATTTTAAAATTGGAGTAATACTCAAGCAGTCGCGAGAGAAAGCCGGACTTACCCAGGAGGAAGTTGCCCAAAAGCTTAATACAAAAAAATCGGCAATCTCCAGGATTGAAAATCATGCTGAAGATATTCGATTATCAACATTAGAAAAATTTGCCCATGCCATAGGAAAAGAACTTAAAGTAACTGTGAAATAAAATTTCGCTGATCACCTAATGATGTATCTGCATGGATTACCGCTTTCTCTTTTTTTATGATTTCTGCTCTGACAATGGGCTATTATGTTCCCTTATGGAAATGGATATTGGATGGGTAAGTAAATGTTTAAAACGAGTAGAAAAAATTGATATGCTTATCAATTTTTGAACAATCTTGGCTACTAAAATGTTCAATAAGTTTATGAATTTCGTCATGAGTATAGTTTGTTTCTCATAGATGAAATGGCGATTCACTATATAATTTAACGTGCATTAGCAGACTTTATACTTCCGGAAAAGAAATATGGCAAAGTTTATGCTATTGGAGGATAGAGCGAAAAAAAATCAAAGAACGAAAAATGGCAAACAGCTCTTTTAAAGATATATAAATGGGGATATTATGTCAGAAAATTTTTTAACCATTATATCAATAGCAAAAGAGTTGGGTCTCCCTGAAAGCACCGTTCGCTTTTATAGGGATAAATTTTTAGAATATATTCCTTTTGAAGGAGAAGGTCGAAAGAGAAGATACAGGCCTGAGGCAGTGAGGGTATTGGGGTTTATTGCACGTTCATTACGATCGGGTAAAACATCAAAAAAAACCGCTGAGGAACTGTTATGTAATTTTCCTCGATATATGACTCGATATATAAATAGCACAGATGAGACCACAGAATTAAAGACATCGATAGTGTTATCTGAATCCCAGCCAAATCAATTAGCATTCTATGAACAAAAACTCGCATCATACGAGAAAAATACACAGATTCTGGTAGAATTAGTAAAATCTTTGTCACGCGAGGTTATTTCCCTAAAAGAAGAGAATATCAATAATATAAATGATCAAAAACAAAAAGAGTTACTCCATAGAGTACAGTTCTTGGAGACAGAAAAATTTTCATTATTTGCAGATAAAAAAAAGTTATCCGATTTTCAAAAAGAACTTAATAAACTAAAAAGACCTTTCTGGAAGAAAGTGTTAGGAGTAGCATAGAACGATAACTTTTTCCCCCTGGTAAAACTTTTTGTCGTTTATCTTAAAAAGAAATCCGATAAGACATGTGCCGTCAGTATTGGAGGTTTTGAAACCTTTTGATTTTCTGGGCATAGTATTTGGAAAGTCAAGCGGTTTCTGCCTGGGAAGGTGGATTAGCGAAGCCTTTAGTACTGGCGGTTTTTTAATTTAACAGCAATAATAATATTCACTCTTTTTATCCTGCCTTTTTTCAGTTACACATTTTTTAGTTGCTATGTAAAAGAGATTGTTCTTATGATTTTGAATAATCAGTATATACTGAATATACAGAGCAAGGGCAGGAATTATCTGATGTGCAGGGATTCGTGTATTTGTGATAGAAGCCTGCCTATGGCAGATCTAAAAATTGATTGAATGCTTTGTTTCGAAAATAACCATATAATAATTTGAAAAGTACCATTTTCATAATTCGTGGTGGCTAAAGAGGGCCATGAGTGTTTAATTCGGAAACAATAAATAACCGATGATGGCTCCTAAGATCATCCCTGACCAGGGATTCGAAGTAATGCTTCAGCCCTTTGCTCCGATGCACCTGCTGAAGTAGCCCAATCCAAATCCTGCCGCTGCTCCTACAATGGCTCCTATGATTTTTTTTATACTCATCTTTAAACCTCTTATATTTTTTACAATAAGTTAGAGTTAGTTTGAATGAGTGTTCATAATATACTAACTCTTTATTATCTATGTCAACTTGTATTGTTAAATCATATTTATTCCTTATTGCAAATATCGGACGTTAGGAAGAAAAGTTTCGCATGTTCCTGAAAATAGCTAAATTTGAGCTCATGTTCATAAAGGCTATAGAATCCATTAATAAAAATGATAATTAAAAAAAATGCTAATTTAAACAGTAGGGGAGGGGGCAGAAAAATAGGTCAGGGTGGGAATAAGAGTCCAAATTTTTAAAGATTTAGAGATTTAAAGATTTAGAGATTGAAGCTCATCAAGGATAGTTTTATTTTTTGGAATATCAGCCATGCTGGAACTATAATGTGCATAGACGATCTGCATAGAGGTACTTATAATAAATTGGGCCGGCATAAGGCCCAATTTGAGAAGGTGCCATTTTTGTCCATAGAGATTACCTAAGGAGCCGTTTAAATCCGGAACACCTATATAGGGAAGATGGTGTTTTTCCCAATATTCACGCATTTGATCGGGACTATGTCGAGCTATTACTACAATATGCGTCCCTGCAGCTTGAAATAAAGAAAAATCATCACGCATCTGTCCTAGATGTTTACGCGCATAAGGTCACCCGAAGCCGCGCAAAAAAACAAGATATACCGGTCCTGTGCCTGCAAGAGTAGATAAATTAAACCTTTCGCCATTAAAGGTTTTGACTACGAAATTGTCTCCCTCCCCAAAATCCGGTGCTTGATCATTTTTTTTAAGCATTCGATTCTCGCTTCTGCCTTTTGCTATTGTTATGTATCCATGCACAAAGAAACTTACTTATCCATTTATTAATAAAATGGACCTGTACTAAAATGTAAGGCTATAACCCTGCTTTATAGCTATAAATAAAGTTAATACATAGAATGTAATATCTTAAAGCCTATAATTGGTTAAAGAGATTTAAAACAGAGAAACCAATCAAGGCATTTTAAATTTTCTTGCTCAGCGCTTTCTACTCTTTCTTGTGCAGATCCACAACTGCCTGGTGGAGGCACAATAACATCTTCACCCGGCTGCCAATCTGCAGGAGTTGCGATTTTATATGTGTCCGATGTCTGCATAGCAATGAGCAGCCTTTTTATTTCCTTAAAATTTCTTCCATTAGAAAGAGGATAATAAATTAAAGCGCGCACCTTTGCGTCAGGGTCAATATAAAATACCGCTCTTACTGCTTGTGTATCACTTGCAGATGGCTGGATCATTCCATATTTTTTAGCTATGTCCATTTTTAAATCTGCAATCACCGGAAAGGTGACTTCTACATTTTTCATGCCCTTATATTCTATCTTTTCCTTAATTGTTCGCAGCCAGGCAATATGGCTATAGATGCTGTCAATTGAAAGTCCGATCAGTTTACAATTTAAATCGTTAAATTCTGCCTGCATTGAAGCAAAAGCCATAAATTCTGTCGTACATACGGGCGTAAAATCCGCTGGATGGCTAAAAAGAATAACCCAACTCCCTTGATAATCCTCTGGAAATTTTATTGTCCCTTGTGTTGTTTCGGCAATAAAAGATGGTGCTTTTTGGCCAATGATAGGAATCTGGTATCCTTCTGTTTTTTCATGTGCACCTGTCAGGGAATTAACTCCCAAAATCATAAAAAATATAATCAATAGTGCGAGAAAATACTTGCGCATCATTGAAAGTCCTCCTTTTTTGAATATTTGTAATTTATAGGTTTCGATTGTTATACATATCGGTATAGAGTGAATAAAATATTTCAGGTAATAACCAACAATTTTTTTTCCTTATTATTTATTTCTGATAAGTATGCTTTCCACAAAAAGTGTATATTGAGAATTGTCAGGTAATTATTGACGCAATTCTCTATTTCCTTATAATAGAGGCATATATTAAAAAACAAAAACTAAGAATCCGGCAAGGTATAGATTTTTATAAAAATAATTTAATAATCGATATTTAGACAAAAGTAGTGCAGGGCTAATGCCCTGCGCTACAGTATGAAATTTAATATCTGAAAATTTATAGATTATATAAACCAATGAGAAAATTTTAAGAGGGTTTGAGGAAATAGAGAAATAAAATGTTCTGTGATCCAAGTACTGATAATAAAAGAAGGAAACAAGTATATATTAAAACCTATGGCTGTCAGATGAATGAGCATGATTCCGAGAGGATGTATGGTTTGCTTTTGAATTCCGGATTTAAGCAGGCTTTGCGGGAAGAAGATGCAGACCTTTTACTGATTAATAGCTGCAGCATTAGAGAGAAAGCGGAACAAAAGGCTTTTAGTTCCCTGGGGCGATTAAAGGCCTTGAAAGCCAAAAAGCCTCAGTTACGAATTGGTTTTGGCGGCTGTATTGCCCAAAGAGAAGGGAAAAAAATTATTCGCAGAGCGCCCTATGTAGATTTAATATTCGGCACAAAAAATATCCATCGCCTCCCCTTGCTGGTAGAAAAGATGTATAAGATGTGTAAAAGGCAGGCAAGGGTGGTGGAAATTTGTCATGATGATGCTGTATGTCCGGAGCAATTTCGTTGTCCGGTAGAGCGAGCGGGGCAGTTCAAAGGCTGGGTCACTATTATGCAGGGTTGTAATAATTACTGCACCTATTGTGTAGTTCCTTATGTGCGAGGCAGGGAGTGGAGCAGACCTCCTGAGGATATTGAAGCCGAAATCAGACAGATGGCTGATCAAGGATATAAAGAGGTGACCTTATTGGGGCAGAATGTTAATTCATATGGTCAAGCTGAAGGGTATGAGGTGAATTTTCCAACATTACTCAGAGCGATTGAAAAAATTTCAGGAATTGAGCGAATTCGTTTTACTACCTCCAACCCTAAAGATTTTTCTGCTGAATTGGTAGAAGCGATAGCTGACAGTTCTAAGGTTTGTGAACATATTCATTTGCCTTTCCAATCCGGATCGGATAAAATTTTAAAGAGCATGAACAGAAAATATACACAGTCCGAATATCTAAAAAAAGTTGAAATATTACGTAACAAAATTCCCGGTGCTGCTCTTACCAGCGATGTAATTGTCGGTTTTCCCGGAGAAAAGGAAGAGGATTTTCAGCAAACCTTGCATCTCATTGAAAAGGTTCGCTTTGACGGACTTTTTACTTTCCTTTATTCCATAAGACCTCAGACGGCGGCTGGAAATTTTTCTGATCAAGTACCGACTAATATAAAACAAGAACGATTCGAAATTATGCTGCAGATGCAAAATGAAATTAGTTCTGAGAGAAATAAAGCGCTTTTGGGAACCCGGCAGGAGGTACTGGTTGAAAAAGTAATAGCCGGCAAAGATAAATTTGGATCGAATAATAAGTTGCGTGGAAGAACAAGATTGAATAAGATTGTAGAGTTTATTGGTCCGCCGGAGCTTTTAGGTACTTTGCAGGAGGCTGAAATCATTCGAGCCAATAGATTTAATCTGGAAGGCGCATTAATTTCAGAAAGGGATTAAAATTTATTCCCGGCTGAAATTATTCATAGAATGGGACTTGATTTATTTCAAAGCGAAGTGTTAATATTATTATATAAATTGAAAGTTAATGAAAAAAAATAAATCTTGAAATAAATCTTGAAATAAGTAAAGATCCGGTATGATTTGAAAAAGATAAGACTTTGTTATATATGATAGTATAATATATATAATAAAGTATGGTTTTTATATGATAAAAGTTATTCCTTAAGAGAGGAGGTTAATTATCATGGCGCTCGTGGAGATGAAAGTTCGTGGAATAACCTTAGATCCTGTATCAAATATGCCGATTATAATTTTGCGAGATCTGGAGAATAATAAATCCTTGCCGATTTGGATAGGTATATTTGAGGCAAACGCCATAGCTTCGGAGATGGAAAAATTATCCCCACCTCGTCCTATGACACATGATTTATTAAAAAACATGATTGAGGGATTAAAATCAAAGGTAAAAAGAATCATTGTGAATGATTTACGAAACAATACCTTTTTTGCTATTATAGAACTGGAAAAAAATGGCGCGAATGTGTCTATTGATTCTCGCCCAAGTGACGCCATTGCCTTGGCTTTGCGTGTAAAGGTGCCGATTATGGTATCTGATGAAGTTATAAAAAAGGCCAAAACTATTGACATGACCCAGGCGGGGGAGGGGGAGCAAATTATAGAAGATAAGGAAAAATTGCGGGAATGGCTGGATAAATTAAAACCGGAAGATTTTGGAAAATATGAAATGTAAAAAGGCCGGCAATTAATTAAGATGCACATAAAATCTTTCGACAAGAGAGCAACTGGGTTTTTGGTTTATTGGTTTCCTGTTTTTAGTTATATGGCCTTAATTTTTTTCTTATCATCACGTTCTTCATTTCCTTTATCACCACCAGATATACCTTATTTCGATAAAATATGCCACCTGGTGGAATTCGCCATTTTGGGTTATCTTCTTATCAGAGCTTTTATTCATTCCGATAACCCGGACCTTAATAAATACGCCTTGCTGCTGACTATTATTGTCGCTGTTTTATTCGGATTGACTGATGAGTTACATCAGCTTTTTGTTCCTATGAGACATGGCGATGTATATGATTTGATTTTTGACGGCCTTGGCGCTGTAATGGGGGGTTGTGTGGCCTTGTGGATAAACCAGTATTGTCTTAAAAAAAGGGAAGAAATAAATGGGTCTCAAAGCAATATTTTTTGATATTGATGATACATTTTATTCAACCTCTGAGTTTTCCAAGACAGCTCGTTTAAACAGCGTTTATGCCATGATTGAGGCAGGTCTTAAGATAAGTGTAACTGATTGCTTTGATGAATTACGGGAAGTTATTGCAGAATTTGGGGCTAATTTTGGCAATCATTATGATCGGCTTCTTTTACGAATTCCTCAAGAAAAATATGGGAATGTAAATCCGGCCGTTATAGTAGCCGCCGGGGTAGTTGCTTACCATGAAACAAAGTATAAAAGTCTCAAACCTTATGAAGATGTTTTAGAGGTTTTGCGCATTTTATCCTCAACCCCATTGATTCTTGGAGTTATTACAGCCGGTTTAATGAACAAACAGGCGGAAAAACTGGTCAGGCTCAATATCTTAAAATATTTAACGCCCAATGCCATTTTTATCACCGATCAAATGGGGATTGGCAAACCGAATGTCAAACTTTATAAGAATGCATATAAAAATCTTCATTTGAAAGCTGAGGAATGTATGTATGTAGG
Organism: Pseudomonadota bacterium; assembly: GCA_030625085.1. Taxonomy (GTDB): domain Bacteria; phylum SZUA-182; class SZUA-182; order DTGQ01; family DTGQ01; genus DAOURK01. Next base: position 4,628 of record DAOURK010000051.1, on the reverse strand, counting down.
AGACAATTCGATTACAGATATTGATCCCCCTAATTCAGTGGGTATGGTTACTGTTTTAAACCGGCGAAGTGGGAAATATTTAGATGTGCAGGGTAAGACCAAACCGGATTACGTTATTCATGATATGTGGGAATTATTGGATGTGTTAAAAAAGAATTTTGGAATTACAACAGAATAAACAAAAAGTGCGAAGTATTAAAGGGAAAATAGAAGGGGGGCTGAACTTAGCGTATCAGCCCCCCTTTTTTAGTTAAAAATTAAATAGAAAAGGATATTAGAAAGCTCTTTCACAAAGTTCATCAAATGCTTGCCAGAGAAAAAAGTCCAGATCGTTGCACATAAAACTGCCTAAAGAAATAGGGGCAAAATGACCGGCCCCCTTCAGTACGACATAGGCCTTATTCTCTTCGGGAATTTGAGGAACACTTTCGTATATTCTCTTAGCGTCTTTGCTCCCCACGATAAAGTCCCTGTCTCCTGCCACACAGAGGAGTAATGTATCAGGTGATAGGCCTGAAAGATCATCAAGTTTAGGCATAGGAATATTTCCCGGCTGTACTGACATGATGGCCCTTACTTCAGGCAATCCTGCTTCTTCTGCTCTGGCGGCAACATCAGCAGCCAACACGCCCCCCATGCTGTGTCCTACTACAGCAAATTTATCCAGATCAGGGTATACATGGTCTCCGGACAATAATTCATCAAATGCATCTTGTACTCCTTTTACTGTATCTGATGGGAAAGTTATCGGTGAGGCGATGAAGAAGGCTTGGTAAACAGGGTAGATAAGGATGTTACCCTGCTTTACGATGTGGTCAATCCAGCCCTTGTAGGTCATTGGCATGGTAGCGGTAAATCCGTGGATAAAGACAATCACAGGAGCCATATCAGGAACCGGGTCAGCAGGCTCATAAAGATAATATTTGGTGGCGCCTCTACCATAGCTGCTTTTAATGACTCTATTATGAAGGTAATCTGCTCCATCGGGTCTTGAAGCTGCAAGTGTAGTTGATGCGGTTGTTAAGGCGAGGAGAGAAACGAAAAGAAAGAAAGAAACTATTTTTGACACTCGGGATAAGTTCATTTTGGCTAAGTAACGCATTTTGTACTCCTTTGCTAGATTTCAGATGAATTTTAGATTCAAATCAAATTTTCGAATTCCGCACACTAACGAATTTTTGAATATCCACTTTCGCTTTCACTCTCACTCTCTGTTAATTTGCTTTCAGCTCGCTTTTTGCGCTCTTTTTAAAATGATAGTAGCCTTCTGAACCCTTTAATCAGTTTTTACATTGGCCCCCTCCTTTTAATGAAATTTTTAATACGTTATTTATGCATATATCAAATGTTAATTTAGATTTTAAATGAAGAAAATTAGACACATAAAATAAGTAAAATATACAGATATATGCTGCATTTTATTTATCGACACCACATAAAAAATATTCGGGTTTGTAAATCGGGTTTTTTCTTAGTAACATTTTAATTTATATGTAGCTGAAATATAAGTAATTGTTTAATTTTTTTAGTTATTTCTTAGATAATTTCAAGCTATTTATTAATGAACAGTATTTTTTACTTGATGTGTTTAATCAGGGATTCTGTAAATAATTTTACAAAATTGAGTAAATAAAGTGAGAATGGTAAGCGAAAAAGTATATTTTTTATTGTAGATATAGAGTAACTAACAAGAAGATTATCACCTGAAGAGAATGAAGGGCAGTTACAATTTTTTCATGAAAAACTGCCATCCGGAATATAAAAAATATATTCCCAGAACAAAAAGAAAAATTCCGCACACAAAGATAATAAGATGATAAATTTTGCCGGATAAATTTTTTTTTCCCATAACGATTATGCCGGAAATGAATGAGTACCAGGAAAGATCAGCCAGTATATGACCGCAGTAAAATATGGTCAAGCCTTGAAGGCCAAAGGGCAGCGAAAGAACAATATAACTTAATCCTATGGTAGCCCACCAAATGGTCCAATAAGGATTAGAGATGCTGAAGAAAATTCCGGCCAGGACAGGATGTAAAGATTGTTTTGATGGAGCATCAACGAGTGAAAATTGGGTTTGAAAGGATTTTACGGCCATTTCGCCCCCGAACCAAATTAAAGCGATGCCTCCCAGAAAGCCAATAATCCCCTTGATAAAAGGCAGGGTCAAAAATTGGCTAAATCCTAAAATAACTGCAATGAAGAGAATTAGTTCCAGGATCCCATGCCCCAGGATAATGAGCGGCCCTGCCCAGAATCCTCGTTTCATGGTCTCGCTGATAGTTATGGTAAGGACTGGTCCGGGAGCCATAGCACCGGAGAAGGTAATCAAGAACGAAGTTATAAAGATTCCTGTCAGGGTATTCATTTATATAATCTTATCATACCCCTCAACCACAATTCTATAGCATAATTAACAGCTTCATGAAAAGGCTCTCATCCTTTTTTTAGTATTTATTTTTACTATATTAGGCAACCCGAGGATTCTAAAGGTTTTTATCCAGTAAATTCCATACGCTATATTTTTTTGAGATGTAGATTTTTTTTAACATGTAGCGCAGGGCTTTAGCCCTGCCAAAATCGTTAATGTATCCATCAATTTCTTGACATAATATGGCAGATTTGTTACATATAATAATCCATACAAGGAAAGGGCGATTAGCTCAGTGGGAGAGCACTGCCTTCACACGGCAGGGGTCACTGGTTCAAATCCAGTATCGCCCACCATATGAAAATCAAAGGGTTAAGCTGATTTGCTTAATCCTTTTTTTGTGCTCAAATTGCAGATTGTAACGGTTTTTGTAGTGGTTTGCGTTTTTAGGTACTCTGTTTGCTTCTGTGTAGCTTGTTTTAAATCTCTATCAGACACAATATTATATCTTTCAAAAACTGACCTTGTTTTGTGACCTGATATCTTCATTGCCACACCTTCAGGTATCCCGGCCCGAACCATATTTCTTACTGCTGTTCGTCTAAAATCATGAAATAATCGTTTCCCTATGCCAGCTTTGTTACATGCTGTGCTCCAGGACCGCCTAAAACCTTTAATTTTATCGGTTCCATCCTCATTTAGGAATACATAAGGTTGTAACGATTTGTAACGGTTTTCCTTCAATTGGCTTAATAGACCTTGCAACTCGTCATCAAGATAAATAGTCCGGCCTTCATCATTTTTAGTGGTCCCTGGTTCTAATCTAACAATACCTTCATTCAGATCCACTTGACGCCAAGTTAAATTTTTAATCTCAGATACCCGCCAGCCGAATTTATAACCGAAAGTAACCAATCCTTTTAAGTGATCCGGCAAAACTTCCCTGAGCGCTAAAAAATCCCCATGCTCAAAAAATCCACTCCTCACATTATTTTCTTTGAGTGTAGGGATATATGGCACTCTATCAACTAGGGGAGGGGTCTGTTGCGCGCCTAAATTAAGCATCCTTTTTAATGCATTCAGCTCTTTATTAATCGTGCCATTAGCCGCCCCTGCACTTGACCTTTTTTTAATGTACGCATGTACTCGGGTAGTTGTGATCTTCGGTACTCTTAAATCTCCAAAATCCTCATTTAAATGGTTAACGCATATTTGAGCGCGATCAATTGATTTTCTTTCGTTTATCTCGTAATCATTTAAATAGTGTCTGAACGAAAACTATCCAAAATTGTCATTTCGAGCGGAGCGAGAAATCTTATGCCATTGGAAATACTGCAGTTCAAAGATTTCTCCTTTCAGTCGAAATGACAAAAAGAGGGGTTTTCGTTCAGGCACTAAATAACCCTTTACCAGATCCTCGAACCATACACTATCAAAATTAATACCTAACGCTTTCCCTTCGGCTACCTGCCCCAAGCGTTTCCCCAATAATGTCCTGGCAACCATCTTTTTAGTGCTTTTAGTAGATTCCCTGAATGGTTTACCTCGTTTGTAATATTGTATCCAATAAGTTTTACCTCTCAAATAAATAGTACCTGTTCCCATTTTCACCAACCCTTTCCTTGAGTAAATAGAGGGCCTTTCGGCTCGCCTGTGGTTAATTGTTAAGGTAATGGATAGTTTACGACTATCTGTTACCCGTTTTTATTTCATTAAAGCTTTATCCCTCCTTTCCCTTGGTGAACTCTTCCAGATTTTTTCTAAGAATCCGATAAGATTGACCTGTCTTGAAGGCTTTTAATTTCCCTTCATGGATTAATTTTAATATCGTCGGCCTTGTAATCCTTAGATACTCCATAGCTTCTTTTGTAGTTAATACTTCTTGCATCATTTTTATCACCCTTGTTTATTGTTTTTGTATACTTTTTATAGATATTACATTATATTTATCTGTATGTCAAGCTTTATGTTCCATTATTTTTAATTCACCAAATAATTTTGACTATTAATTAAATATGTATTACTATATTTATAAATACTTAATTCATAATAAGGGAAAAATAATGAAAAAGATTGTTGTTTTAATACTATGCCTGGTTTTATTACTATTCAACATTTTAATTATGATAGCCTAAAAGTTGACCATCTAAAGGGTCTGTGACAGCCCAAAACTTACCCACCCCTGAAAAAACTTCTAGTATCATAGGGGAGATAGAAACTCAGATACTGGAGGTAAAGGGGATGATAGGTATGGAAA
>DAOURK010000068.1 GCA_030625085.1 Pseudomonadota bacterium | reverse complement strand
ATTCAACCTCAACGAACGAATAATGTGATGGAGCAATTTTTTAGGTATCTGAAAAGATTATTACGGAAAAAAGGTGGCAACATTTCAGTGAAAAGATCCTTAACCGCAATGTTACCCGGCACAGTATTGATTAAAAATCTTTATAACGAAGAATATCTTGAGCTGCTGCTTGATGGGACGAGCGGGTTAGAGGAAAGGTTCGCACAAGTTGATAGCTGTTTATTCTTAGAAGAGTTTTCAGAAATGAAATCACATAATAGAAAAATACCGGTGGATGCAAAGAAGTTGATAAAAAAAGAAAAAATGCCGGATAAGATAGAAAAACTGTTTTTAGCCGTGGCAACTTAAATGCCAACCTCTATTTAAGAACATAGTTAATATATGAATAAAATATATTTATGAGCATGAAACCGGGTGCAATTCTTGTTATAGTGAAAACAGTTGCATATTAGCCAAATTCAACAATAAATCAATTAATTAAAACAGATTAGTCTGCATATAATTTCACATGAATAAATAATGATGCGCGAGAATTTTCGCTATTTTCCTATTGTCTATTGTCCTATCCGGATAAATTCTCCCATATCATGAAAAGAAAAGCTTAAGAATATATGATGCCCATCATAATCTAATACTCGTATATCGTTTGAGGGGCCCAAGTCGTCAGTTACCAGATTAAAATGATTCCCGTAGAGTGTCTTGCATTGATCTATGGAAATTTCAGATAAGATATATTTTTTTATCCCTTTGGCTTTCAGTTTTATGGAAATTTCTTCATCAAGAAGATTTTCATAGGTGGTAACAATAAGAATTGGTCCTGTACCTGTAAAAATAATAGCTGCCTTCATGGTACTCACCATTCCTTTCATATTTTCATAGTTTTACATAGTTTTATTCTTTTATCTTTCCTTCATTATATCACAATACCTCATATTTAGGTGGGTTGGATGGTTCTTTTGGTTAGGCAGCTAAAGTAATACCATTAATTTTGCTCCTTGAAGAAGTGGCTTAATGGGGTCCCCATATTATTTAAGGAGGGGGCTACCGTGGGGTCAAACCTACAATATACATTTAAGCGCACTATTCCTTAAATGTATATTGTAGGTTTGACCCCATTTCTTTATTCAAGGAGTGCTGAGAGTTCCTCGTCGGAAATGTTGGAAATATCAATGTCGAGTTCTTGGCGGAATTTATCGAGGTCTATGGCCGGCTTATTAGGTGGGGTGAAAGGTTTCACCTTTTCCGGCCGGATTTTTGGGTTAGCATTATCTGTGATATGATCTGTGACACGATGATTTTTTTCGTTTTTTTCATTTTCTAAAGGATCAGCAATTTCTAAAGAATCAGCAATTTTTAAAGAATTCGCAATTTTTTCTAAAACGATTTTTGTTTCTTTTTCATAATGAAAGCAGTTGTATTTTAACAGAACAATACGGCCTTCCTTTAGATTAAGGAGCACTTTTTGAATGCATGGAGTAAAATGAGGGGAAATGAAAAGAATATCGGCAGGGTGGTCAAAATCGATTTTACCGGCATAAAGTTTGTGAAAAATAGATTGGTTTTCTCGAACCCACTGTAAGCATTTAATTGCGCTGAAAAAATTAGCCTCATGCCCTGAAAAATTCAGGAAGAAAAACATTCCTCTTTTTGTTTCATTAGCCGCTACTATATCAATATATCCATATTCTTCATTGCCTAGAGTAGTGTCAAGAACAATGGCGCCTTTTTGAATTTCATCAATGCCGTCAACAACGATTTCCATCAATTGTTGGGGGTGGTCGATTTGTCCGGATTGAAGTATACGGCTCATTTTGTTCCCAATAAATTTTTACAGAGTTTGGCCATGGCTTTACCCGAGGCTGAAGTTGGTTCCATCAGCGCCAGAGGTCTTCTCAGTTTAATTGAGTCAATAGCTTCTTGATCTATAGGGATATCCATGGTTGTCAAAATATCAAAATCACCGGCGATATATTTCGGGGCTATTTTGCCCAATTTATCCATATGTTGTCTGGATAAGAAAAGATCTTTACCTTCCTGCACAATAGTGCCTATAAGATATTTTTGACAAAAAGGGGAAAGCTTTTTGATCCGGGAATAGGTTTCTAAGAGTGATTGAATTTGAGAGTCCATAATAAACATGCTTTTTTGAAGATGAGAAAATGGCTTGGGTAGAATGAGATTATCAGGATCGCCTGGTGAATTAACCAAAACAATATGAGATTTTCGTATTCTTTCATCAGCAAAGATTTTTTCAGTAATATTTTTTGATCTAATTTGTTCTTGTGGCACACCCAGGGAAAAGATGGTGATTTTTGAGAAACCATATAATTTGATACTTTCAGCTTTGAAATCCAAGTGATGAGTGTTGGTTGTCGGGAAATCATCTTGCAGGTCAACCAAATTTCCCATAAGATATCTTACGCTTGGATATGTTAAGCCAAAATCAATTACTGATACTGTTTGGTTATATTTGGCTATCTCCAGGGAAAGATTGCATAAGAAAAAGGATTTGATTTTTAAAGATAGGCAGCAAAATATGCCAAAGACCAAAGGGACCTCTGAACCAATTGAGGCCGGGGACGCATCAGGCACTGAATTATTTAATGGATCGGCCGGGGCTGGGGACACATCAGATGCCGCATGATTTGATGGGGGTTCTGTGGTTGGGGAAAGATTAGTGCCTGTTTTGTTTAATGGATCGTCTGGAGATAAGGGCGAGTTGGGTGCGGCATGCTTTGATTTGCTGTCTGGAGATAAGGGCGCGTTGGGTGCTGTATGCTTTGATGTGCTGTCTGTGGATGAGGGCGCGTCGGGTGGCGAATTTTTTGAAGGATCAATTGGAGTTGATGGATCGGCCGGGGCTGAGGAAAGAAATAAGTGCGATATGTCTTCTAACCCTCTGCCAAGCTTTTTGCCTTTATCCATTGCTGTTAATTCCGATCTTACTTGCTTGAACGACCCCCCTTGTCGTTACGACGATTTCGCCTGATTTTTATTCAGGCACTATTTGATACGATTGTAAAAAGCTGTTGTTAGCAAATCTGTCATTTCGACCACATTCACTACGTTCAGTGTAAATTTCGGGAGAAATCTTATATTTTTCAGCATGTTATGCACTAAAGATTTCTCACGTTTGTTCGAAATGACACTTTAAAGAGACTTTTGCAGCTTCATCACTATTTATTTTCAAAAACAGAGTTATTCCCCAATTTTCCTGAACTGCTGTTGGGATTTGCCGGGTCCAAATGCCAATCCCCATCAACTACAAATTTATATTGGTGTTTTCCCGGAGGAAGGGGAACAACTTTTTGCCATAGTCCATTGCCGGATATATTGAATAAAGGTTCTGCATCGGCGGCCCAATTATTAAAATTTCCAGTAAGATAAACCGATAGGGCATCAGAAGAATAATAAGAAAAGAGAACACCTCCCTTTACTTGTCTGGGAGCGTACGGTTTTTGATCTTCAAGTTGAGCTTTTTGATTAAGATATTTCCCTTCCATAACCTCATCACATAGAGCTGTGTAATCACGATATCCTGAACAGTAAGTGTAGTATTCGGTAATAGGTTTTCCAAACCCGATAGCTTCTTTTAATTTTACATTGGTTCGAATACAGGTTTTGAAAAAATTATCCTGAAAGTGTCTTTTAACTTCCCCTAGAATTTCTTCGGAAAGTTTCAATCTTTTATCATAATTAGTGACCAGGGCATTAATTATGAGTGAGTGATTACATTTTTTATTAATGATATGAGCTGTTTCCAGCAACTTACCCAGCCCGTGCAGGGCAAAATAACTTATATCAATTGGGATAATAGCCTCTGAGGCCGCCAGAAAAGCATTAAAGGTTAATAAACCGATATTGGGGGGACAATCGATAATCACATAATCATATGCATTATGTAAATCTGATAGAGCAGTTTGTAGCCGATATTCCCTCCCTTCCTTCCCTGCCAACTTTTGCTCCACTGCACTGAGTATAACCTCAGAAGGGATTAAATCAAGATGCTCGGATATGGGTAAAATGGTTTTGCGGGTGGGGATATTTTTCCCATCTTCAGGGCAAAGCAGGTCATAAATACTGGTTTGAAAATCTGATGGGGAAACATTGAACCCTAATGAACTATGTCCTTGTGGGTCAATATCTATGAGCAATACTTTTTGTTTTAATTTAGCCAGACAAGCTGATAAATTAATAGCCGTGGTTGTCTTTCCACAGCCCCCCTTTTGATTGGCAATGGCTATTATTCGCATAATCAAACCCCCCTAAAAAATTAAATGATCCTTTTGCCCCATTTAAATTATTTATACTGCTTTAGTTTTATACTCTCAGGAGCCGTTATTTTTTTTTGAAGAAACACCTTTATTGAGATTGGGATAGTGGTGCTGCACACTTGAAACTACTTAAAAAGAGTAACTTAATGATATTTTTCGTAAGTACAGTAACATAATTATTATTAAATGTCAAAAATTTATTTGTACTAATTTTTGGCCACAGCTAAAGCCCCATGAGGCTTTTTGAAAAATTATTGACCCAAATAGATTTTTTGGGCAACCTCCTATAGATTTTTAGATAATAAATTTTGAGACTTTAACCTTACCTTTACAATCCGGTTGACAAGGTATCATTAAATTCAATATACTGGAAATATAACTTATGCTACAGATTTTTAAATAGTAAATTTGACGAGTGGGTAATATCAAAAATAATAGAAAAGAAATGTAAAAGGTGGGAAGTAAAGCAGGCAATATTTGAGGAGTTTGTGAATGCATCTTTTAGTAATTGTACTGAATAAAGAAGAATATTTGGATGATATACTGGAGGCCTTTATTGAGACTGGTATTACCGGAGCTACTATTGTTGATAGCGTAGGGATGGGGAAAACACTGGCTTATCATATCCCTATTTTTGCCGGTTTGAGGAAATCCATCAAAACATCAGACTATAACAAAATGATTTTTTCTGTAGTTCAGAATGATGAGACGTTAAAACAAGTTATCGCTTTAATCGATGAGGTTCTGGATTTTGATGTTCCCGGTACGGGGTTACTCTTTGTGGTTCCCCTTACTCTGGTTAAAGGAATTCATCGAGAAGAATTGTCCTGGTGATGGTATCTCCCATTTATCAAAAAATTATTGATAATAATAGGGAAAGAGAAGAAAAGATATTATCCCCATATGCCTGTAAAAATCATTCCGGAATTCGTCAGCAGCCGGAACGAGAAAAAATTGCCGACCATTTGAATATCCGCCCCATTTTTTTTCATGATACCGATAAAATAATCCATTCTCTTGCCTTTACCCGGTATATTGATAAGACCCAGGTTTTTTCCTTATTTCAAAATGATCATATTACCCATCGTGTTTTACATGTTCAATTTGTTTCTAAAATTGCCAGAGTGATAGGCAGGTGTCTCAGATTAAATGAAGATTTAATTGAACCGATTGCTCTTGGGCATGATATTGGTCATGCACCTTACGGCCACGATGGGGAAACCTTTCTTGATCAACTTTGCATACGTCATGGAATCGGTCATTTTTATCATAATGCGCAAAGTGTCAGGTGGCTGAAAGAAATTGAACATCAGGGACGGGGCCTCAATATATCTCTTCAAGTGATGGATGGAATACTGGCCCATAATGGCGAGATGACCCATCAAATTTTACAGCCTGATTATAAAAAAGACTGGGATTCCTTTTTGACTGATTATCGGCTCTGTTTTAAGGAAGAGGATTACCATAAGAAAATTCGTCCTATGACCTTGGAGGGTATGGTAGTGAGAGTTGCCGATATTATTGGTTATATTGGAAGAGATATTGAAGATGCGATAACTGTTAAATTAATTCACAGGGAAGATATCCCTTGTGAGGTGGTTGAAGTTTTGGGTAACCGCAATGATACGATTATTAACAGGTTAGCGTTGGATCTTATTGAAAACAGTTTTGATAAAAATTATTTAGCTTTTGGTGATGAAGTTTTTAGTGCTTTGGGAAAATTGAAAGCCTTCAATTATGAAAATATTTATTTGAACCCCCTTATTAAGGGGCAGAATGATAAGATAAAAAGAATGTTCGAACTGTTGTTCGAAAAATATCTGGATGATTTAAGGAATAAGCGCGTAAATTCCCCTATTCACAAGTTTTTTATCAGTCATCTGGAGCCAATTTATCTTGATAATACTTCTTCAGTAAGAATGGTGGTTGATTTTATCAGTGGTATGACTGATGATTTTTTTAATCGCCAATTTAAGAAATCTTTTATCCCCACCCCATTCGGCATGGAGATAAGCATTCAGTCCCCCTCCCTCGACGGGAGTTGAGGTGACTGTGAATGGTTAAATAAAAAATGCCTTCAAAATTTGAAGGCATTTTTTATTTAATTTTATGCTTTGCTTCGGATTGTTTAGAAGGGTCGAAATTGTTTCGTCTAGTTTGAGATTTCTAAAATGCAGTTCTGTGTTCCGAATGTATTTTCTTGTCTGATCTGGCACTTGGGATCGTCTTGCCATTCACCGTCAACTAGGAATCTATATTCATATTTACCTGGTTCAAGATCAACACGTGATGTCCATAGGCCATCTTTATCTTTTTTCATTGTTTTGGTGTAATCCCAATTATTGAAATTACCTACTAAAGAAACATTTTGAGCTTCGGGTGCAGAAAAAGAAAAGACTATTCTTCTTCTTCTGGGTTGAAGAGAAGTAACTCTTCTTTTCGCCGGTGCTGGTTTGGTTGCTGCTGATCTAGTGGATGCTGATCCGGTTGTTGCTGATCTAGTGGACGCTGATCCGGTTGTTGCTGACTTGGTGGGTGCTGATCTGGTGGGTGCTGAAATGCTTAGTTTTTTATTAGGTGATTTACTTTTAGTTGCCATTGTATACTTTATACCCCCTCTCAAAATTAACAATTAAAATGATGAATTAATCATTTAGTTATTATATTCAGTTGTTGATATTATTAAACCTGAATAATAAAGTCAAGGAGAAAATCATTAATTTTTATTTTACCATTTTTCTGTAATGTAGGTCTTTAGCCCTGTGAGAAGAAATCAGTTTTATAATTACTAAACAGGTTTTTATTTTTAGGGCCAAAAGCAGTATTGGCGTTTACCAGATTGACTAACCGGGTGAACTTAGATATTATTTGAACTTACAAGTATAGTCCGGCAAAAATTTTATATTAGTTATGAATATATCAAAAAAAGCAATTATTTTCACCATTATTCTTGGGGTTATTCTTGGGTGTATTTTCTGGGGAATAAGGGTTGGCACAGATTTTTGTAAAAAAAAATTAGTGACCATAGTTAATACCCAACTTGCCCAAAATGTTTCAGGAACTATTACATGGAAACAGTGTAAACTGAATCTTTTTACCAATACAGTTATTTTTGAAGACATATCATTTTTTTCAGATACCTATAACCTCCCTTTATCAGCCCAAAGGATACGTGTTCGCTATAGTCTAATTCCTTTTCTTATTTCCCGGAAGCTTTTTTTCCCTAGTATTTATCTTGAGGGTTTGCAGGGAAAATCATCTACTTCTTTTTCCGGGGATGTTGATAAATCCATTGCCTTTAAAGGAATTTTTTTTAATAAAGACTTATGGCGGCGAATCCTTTTTAAGGCAGATAAGATTTTTGGAAAAATTTATGTGCGTGATGGAGCATGGGAAATTAGCCTTCCCCGGATGGATAGGAAAATAGATTTTCAGCAGGTTGGTTTATCCTTTTATTTTTCTTCTCAAAATGTATTGGCCATGCAAATGCACGTTCCAAAAATCAAGGTAAGCGGTGTCGGCCAAAATGAATGGTATTCTTTGCCTAAAGCTGAATTTCGTTTAACAGAAAATGCTCTTTGTATTGATTCCTTTTCTCTGTCTTCAGAGCCAACGAGAGAAAAAATAAGTATGCACGGCCGAATTTCTTACCCCTTTAGTGAGTTCCCTGTTATTGAAGGGGCTTATGAAGGAGACCTTAATGCTGCGAGGATAAAAGTTCTGTTTCCTCATCTCCCCTTTCACGACTCAGCTTTAGTGTTTTCAGGACAAATCAGAGGGGATATTCGAAATCCTCTGGTGAAAGGATCAATTCGCCTGGACAAATTAAGCTTTGATGACGAACGATGGCCACCAATAAAGGATGTTCGAATTGGTTATATCTATAAAGAAAAAAAAATTACTTTCAACCGGTTTTCTCTTTCTCTTTTATCAGGAAAGATTTCAGGCAGTGGGAAGGTTTTTTCCCCGGAGAGGAAATTTTCAGTTATTGCCTCGGCGGATAAACTCAAAATTGCACCTTTATCTCCATTTTTTTCATCTTCCTCTGGTGCTGGTGTTGAGAAATCCTTTTTAACAAACATTCAAGAAAAGTATCCTTTATGTGGGGGAAAGGTTTCTTTTGAGGGGGAGATTCTTCAGGATAATCAGGTAAAGGGCAATGGAACTATAGATCTGCGCTTTGATTCTCTTCAGCCTTCGCCCGAGCATTGGTTTTCCTGGCAGGCGGAATTAGCTGTTTTGAAAGATAAGAGAGTGCAATTTATCGGTTCTAAACTGCAATTAGGGAAAGATAATTTTATACGTTTTGCCGGGGGCCTAGATTTTGAGGAGACTGAAAATTTTGAGGATTTTCATTTTGCCTTACAATTAGCCGACTTTTCTCAAGTCGTGGGAATATGTCCCTTTTTACAGGAAAAGAATGTAGGAGGAAATCTTTCCTTGCGGGGTGAAATTTCCGGCTCTTTTTCTGACCCTCACGCTAGAGGGTTATTGGAGTGGCAAAAGGCTTCTTTTAAAAAATACCGCGCCCAAAAGGTTGAAGGAAGGCTCCGCTATGATAAAAAGCATCTTTTTTTCTCTGATTTTTTATTAAAGCAAAATCAAACACATATTACCATGGATGGAGATATTTCATTACCTGCCGGGCAAGGGGCTTTGCAAGTGAAAGCTGATCCGATTTACTATAATGATCTGGAGCAGATCCTCAGTCTTCATGCTCCGATTGTAATTGAGGGGAAAATGGTTTGCCGGGCCGAGTTTACCATTTTGCCGGACACTGAGAAAAAGTTTTATGGCTTAGGTCAAATTACAACCGGGGAGTGGTCAATTGCTGATAAGCAACGACCATTCTTAAAACAGCATTTTGATTCTGTGACCAGCCAATTTGAGGTTGATACTCACATCTTTCATCTTTTTCAGACAGTAGGTGTTCGCGGCAGGCAGAAGGTTTTGGCAGAATTAACGATTCCCAATAGAAGGAAGGATTTAGACCTGAAATCCTTTTATCAATTCACCTCAAAAGAGTTTGATCTTTCCATGCTGGATACTATCCAATCTGAAAAGATTCCCTTGGAGGGTAAATCATCTTTCCATGTTCAGGGGCAGGGTAGGATTGGGCATGGGGATTGGAAATGGCAGGTATCAGTTCAACAGCCTGAATATAAGGGGTTTTCCTGGGATCAAGCTGTGGTTACATTATTCATGCAGGCAAATGATTATAAGGGAGAGGCTGAAGTTGGGGAGAATGTATTATCATTTAAGGGGAATTTGGAAAATGGGATCTCTTATCAACTGGCCGGTCAGGTTTCTCAATTTACCATAGAAAGGGACCCGTCCTATTTTTACAGCCGCGATCAGGATAAGGAAAAAAAGGACAATTCAGCAAAAATATCTATTGATTTGTTCGGTCAAATTGAGGCTTCCGGCAATCTGAGTAATTTCAGGCAAAGTGAAGGTGAATTTAAGGTTAAGGAAGCTCATATTCATACTCCATTTCATATTCTTTCTGCAAAAAAGCCCTTTACCATTACTTACCAAAAAGGGCTGGTTTTTATGCCGTTCAATACTTTTTATGGAGAAAAAGCGCACGCCCAATTGAGCGTAAAAGCAGACTGGGGTAAAAGCCTGGACATTTCTTCGGATGGAACTTTCATCATGGACTTTCTGCAAAAAAAATATTCCAATTTAACTGAGCCTCAAGGAGATGTTCATTTTGACCTTTCTTTAGCAGGGCCTTTAAATGAGCCTCAATTTTCGGGCACTTTTCGCTTATCAGACGGCGCATTTGGCCTAAGTCAATTAAAAAGAAGGATAGAGGACATTCAGGCGGATTTTTCCATTGATAACAATACTGTTTCTATTGTCAATATGAGCGGTAAATTTGATGATGGGAGTTTTGTTTTATCGGGCTGGTTAAATTTAAATACCGTGGGAATTACCTCCGGAGATATTAAATTTAATGGAGAAAATATTTTGTTGACCTATTCAAAGAAAGATAAATTTATGGTTGATGGAAATCTCCATTGGCAAGGCAACAGGGAACGTTCTACCTTAGGGGGAACTATCAATGTACGGGAGGGAATATATAATCGAAATGTCGGTATCCTTCAATCGTTATTGACGAAACGGCGTAAAACTGAAATTGATGGAAAAAATTTGAGCGCTTTACAACCGGAAAATATTGAATGGCTTAATAATCTTTCTTATAACATCCAGGTATATATTCCGCAAAATGTGTGGGTAACCAGTACATTTTTTAACATGGAGATTTCTACCTCACAGTTTGCCATTAAAGGGAATTTTTTTCGACCCTATCCGGAGGGACAGATTCGTACACAAAACGGCAATATTTTGTTGGGAGGAAACAAGTTTCAAATTATGTCCGGTCTTTTGGAATTAACTGACCCGGAACAGCAATCTCCCTCTCTGGATGTTTCTGCGGTCTCAGATATAGATGCCTATCAAATCACAGCCAATATCTATGGATTTGTGGATGATCCTCAGATTCGATTATCCTCCACGCCCTATCTTCCACAGTCTGACATATTGAATATGATTGCCCTGGGTATAAGTTCTCATGGAAGGGCAGGAGAAGGATTAGTCGGACAAATGGCCACGGCCACCAGTTCGTTACTTGCCGATATCTTTGGTCAGGAATTAACGAGCGCTTCGGGTATTGATCTTTTTCGTACCATGCTATTGAATAAAGATCTTTTTCAATTAGATCTTTTTAAATTGAAGGTAGGTGAGGAAACCGGGGTTGTAGAGAGGATTACTGTGGGCAAGGATATTACAAAGCGATTGCAACTTAAATATTCTATTCCGGCTAGTGAAACCGAGGAGGAAGGAAGAGATATTGCCGAAGCTGATTATAAGCTTTTTGATCATATCAGGTTAATTGGTTCTCAGGACGATTTGGGTACCTATTCTCTGGATCTGAATTTTAGTCTGGAATTTTAAAATATGGCCTCCCATGTTTAAGCTGATGAGGTTAAAATTTTTAAGGAGTATTATTAGGTGATCCCTGTAAGAAGAAAAAATAGTGTATTATGTTTAGTGCAAATTTTTCTTATGAGTATACTCCTTTTCTTTGTTTTTATTATCCGGCCCTCTTTGCTTTCAGCAGCAGAAGGAACTCCTTTTCTAAATAAACTCATAACTAATCTTCAAATTATTATTACCCCTCCGGGTTCAAAGAAGCCAATGAAATTCGATCACCAATTGCGATCACAAATTGATTATTTATTGGGCATAAGGATTGCCGAAAAATTTAATCAGGAAAAGCTTGATAAAGGGATTGATCGATTAAAGTTTTTAGATATATTTTCCTCTATACACGTAGAAAAGAAAATAAAGCTTCAGGGTGTACATATAAAAATAACTATAGAAAAGCAGCCGGTCATTAAACAAATTACTATTTCAGGGAATTATCCATTATTTAAGAATGAAGTGCGAAGGGTCATCAGCGCTCGAATAGGGGAGCCTTTGAATCTTGAAATATTACAACGAAATGCTGATGATATTAAACGGCTGTATCTGGCAGAGGGCTATTATCAAGTACAAGTATTAATCCGGACTGAGAAATTAAAGAAGGGTCAGGACGTTTCGGTTACCTTTAGGATTGAGAAAGGATTAAGGACAAGAATTCAGAAGGTGGAATTTGAAGAGGATGGGAAACCTGTTGAAGATAATTTGGCTTTTCAGAGAATTTTGAAAATGTATCCGAAGAATATTTTGCGGGAAGTTAAGTTGAATAAAAATATACAGCAATTAAGAAGATATTTAATTTATCGGGGATATTTAAAGGTCCATCTTCTCCATCAGATAACTCATTTACCGGATAATTATGCTGTGTTGAAGATTATTATCCAAAAAAAAGGCCCAAGAACCAAGGTCCTTTTTCAGGGAAATGATCAGCTAAGTGATGGGCGGTTGCGCAGTACAATTTCTTTATTTGAGAATCGATCGTATGCTGATTTTACGTTACAAGAAAGCGTCGAAGATATTAAAGAGATATATTTTGAGCGAGGATTTATTTCTGTCAAGGTTTCCTATAAAAAAGAGGTACTGGATCAAGATGAAGCTCAGATTACTTTTTTTATTCAAGAAGGGGGAAAGTTTTTTTTAGATCGGATTACCTTTAAGGGAAATAAGGGTATTTCCCCCAAAAAATTGCGCGGTCAAATGTTGATTCTTCAACGAATAACTCCATTCCATCGGAATGTTTTTAATAAGGTAATTTATGAAGAGGATTTGAAGGCCATCAAGGCATTGTATGTTATGAACGGATATCCATGGGTTGAGATTAAGGAGGGGAAAACTACCATTGATGCAGTGCGAAATTTAATCTCAAAAGAGATAATTATTAATGAGGGGAAGCGGGTTGTGGTAAATGAAGTGAACTTTCATGGCAATCAGCTTTTTGACGATTCTCGGTTAATGAAACAAATATCATTAAAACCGGGAAGTTATTTTTCGGAAAAAAAATGGACGCAAGACAGGAAGAAGTTGGTTATTTTTTATTCTAACCATGGTTATGTTTTTGCCCCTATCAGCCCCAAGGCAAATTTTCAGAGGAAACAAGGGACGGTGGCTCTTTCTTACACAATAGATGAAGGGCAGGAAGTTTTTTTTGGTAAATATATTATTAAACGAAACGTAAGGAGTCGCTTTTCTGTAATAGAAAATTCTCTTGCCTTTTCCGAGGGAGAACCCTTCAGTTACCGGAAGATTATTGACAGCGCTAATAAACTCAATGAGTTGGGTATATTTCATACTGTTCGGGTAAAGCCTGTTAATCTGGAAGCACGGGAAAAAGATATTGATGTATTGGTAGAGGTTGAAGAAATGAAAACGGGGAGAGTTAATTTTGGGATCGGGTTTAATTCGGTAAAAGGATATCGTGGATATCTGGAATTTCGCGAGAACAATTTTGACGGCACAGCCCTTGGGGTTTCACTAAGAGGTGAATATTCCGGGATCGGCAAGGAGTATGATCTCTCTCATGAGGTCCATTCTTTACGAAAGGTTTCTCTGGGAATTCGGGACCCTTTGCTGTTGCCTAAATATAAAATAGAGGGGAACCTGGATTTGTTTACTGCTTTTGAAGAAAAATATGGCTATGATCTTCAGCAAACAGGTTTAAAAATTCGTGTGGGAAGACCCTTGCACCGGACTACTCGGCTTTCCTTTACCTATCGTTTAGAAGTGGCGCAATTGGATGATATAATGCAGATTGAGGTAATAGATATTGAAGACAAAGACCTTACTATCAGCAGTATTAAACCTTTGCTTTCCTTTGATACGCGCGATAATGTTCTTGACCCCAGTCGTGGTGTTTTTGCTCAGGTTGGAGTTGAATTGGCTGGGGGGGCTATGGGAGGAGAAAGCGATTTTTCAAAACTCACGGCTAAACTGGCCAATTTTTTCCCTCTATCCAAAAAGTTGGTATTTGGCATTGGAATCACCGGGGGATATGCATGGACCTACAAGGATGAGGAAGTTCCCATTCAGGAACGATTTTATGCCGGAGGATTAAATAGTGTCCGGGGCTATAAAGAAGATTCTCTTGGGCCAAAGGATGAGGATGGGGTCCCTTTGGGAGGAGAGGAATTATTGATAGGGAGTATTGAGTTAAGACGTAATCTTTATAGGCGATTGAAAGGAGTTTTGTTTTATGATATTGGTAATGTGTGGAGCACGAAAGATGACGAAACAAAAACGAATGATAAAATCGAAACCTCCATGCGGGCCAGTGCGGGGAT
The DNA here is from genome assembly GCA_030625085.1 of Pseudomonadota bacterium. Taxonomy (GTDB): domain Bacteria; phylum SZUA-182; class SZUA-182; order DTGQ01; family DTGQ01; genus DAOURK01. The sequence continues at coordinate 8,738 of DAOURK010000068.1, read as the reverse complement.
TGGGCTCAGGCTCATCACACCGGTGGGGCCTATCAGGTTGGATTATGGTTGGATATTGGATCGCAGGCCCGAAGAACCTGCCGGCAAATTTTACTTAAGTGTAGGCCACACCTTTTAAAACCAACAGGGTCAAACCTACAATATACATTTAAGGAGCAGTTAACTGTATTTTGTAGGTGACCCCTTAGAATATCCCTTGTAAAGGTATCTTTAAATCTTTCAGGTAGGGTGATTCAAGGACAGTATCTTTATGGAATGCCTTATAAGGCTGAAATAAGTTATCCTTAAGGGTATAAATTTCTACTAAGCCTTCTTTCGGAATTACTATCCAATACTCCTTTACGCCAAATTTCTCATAAAGCCTTCTTTTCTGCACCATATCTCGATAAGCGCTATTCTCCGAGATTATCTCAATAATCAGGTCAGGGGCGCCCTGGACATTCTTCTCACTTATAATATCTAACCTTTCCCTGGAAATGAAAAGGATGTCCGGCTGAACTACATTTTCATCATCCAGATAGACATCATAAGGTGCATCAAAGACTTCACCAAGATCATTTTCTACGACAAACCTTGTTAACTCAAACCCAAGTTTTCCGGAAATCCTTTGATGAAGTGTAACAGGCGATGGTGTCATAAGTAATTCCCCTTCTATGAGTTCATACCTTTTATCTTCAGGAGTTTCAAGGTAATCCTCATAGGTATATTTTTTCTTCTCTACAGCAGCCCGGGCCATAATAATAACTCCTATTTACCTCTTCTATTTTAGAAGATTAAACCATATAAAAAGCCTTATCCTATTCGTACTATTTACTATTATACTACACTTTTATTATACTTGTAGAATTTTCTTAACATCTCGCCATTTGCGGATCGCAGGCCCGAAGGACCTGTCGGCAAATTTTATCTAAGTGTAGGCCACATCTTTTAAAACCAACTGTCTTTTTCTTCTTTCCAGTTGCGCATACGGGAAGTGATCACGAGTAAATCAACATCTGAGTTTTTATTATCAGTTCCACGTGCTTTTGATCCGAACAAAATAACCTTATTCACAGGGAATTGGGTTTTTAACGCTGTTACTGCTGATTTAATAGCTTCGCGTTCATTTTTTTTTGCCGAATACCCGAACCATCAAGCTGGAAAAAGCGATTAATGAAAGTAAGAGCAGCAAATGGCAAAAAGCACACATATTCCAAACGAAATTAAAACATGTAAATGCTATGGATACTATGGATACAACATGTTGGATTAATAATCTGGTAAAGATAGATCTTACTTCTCTAGAGAAGTGTGAAATGATAGATAAGACAGGCTGGTCTAATGATTTTAGCTGGGAAGAAATTAAGGTTTTGGCAAAACATATGCTTTTTTGCCAAGCACAAAAAGGAATGATCATTTCTCGTGAAGGGGCGATCGAAAGCTTCATGTGTCTAATACTTGAGGGCACGGTCAAAATCATGAAGGAAGATTTTGGACGAAATAAGAAATTAATTACCTCTTTGGCAACGGGAGCCGTGTTTGGTGAAATGTCACTAATAGACGGCAGCTCCAGGTCTGCTTCGATTATCGCCAATGAAGACGCCATCTTGCTTGTACTTACCAAAGATAAATTTTTTTACCTTATGGAAGAAACCCCTCGCCTTGGGTTAAAACTGGTTTTAAAGATTGCCAAATCTTTGAGCTTACGCTTGCGCCAGACAAGCGGGGTTCTCATTGATTATTTAGAGAAATAACCTTACTTACTTTTGACAAGAGGGCTTTTAAGGGTGTTGCTTTCAACAGGATCACTTTTCAGGCGGTCGAGGTCTTCAACAATAATCTTATAGCCGTAGGAAATTTCAGGTTTGAGATTATTGTCTGTATATGTTGTTTCTTCGGGTTCCAATTTCTTAATTTTAGACCAACTCCCACCATTTTTATTGCGATAGAGTATATAGTTTTTAATATCAGGTTCAGGGTTTTTTGACCAGGATACCAGAAGTTGTTCTCCATTTACCCGGACAACGAATTCTTGGACGGGCTGTGGCCTTGATTTGGTTTTCGCCTTGACTTCCTGAGTAAGCTCACCCTCGGCTTTAAAAAGATTAAAACAGCGTATAGCGTAGTAATATTCAGTGCCGTCTTCAAGAGATTTAAACATGGCCCCTTTATCTTTATACGAATTTGATTCATATCCTTTGACCTGATCAATTTGTTCAAGATTGGTTGCCCCGGTTCGTCGATAAATGGTATAGCCGCCTATGTCAGGATCGTTTATGGAAGACCACGAAACAGAAACTGCCTTAACCAGGTTACTTTCAGCTTGAAGGTTCTGAGGAATTGGCGGCAGGTCCTTTGTTTTGCCGGTCACTTCATTGGATGGACTTGTCTCGCCTTCTTCATCATAGGTGGTAAGATAGTAGCTATAGGTTTTACCATCAAGTAGGTCTTTTTTGTCCGAATGGCCGGATTTTTTTGCTCCTTTTACTTTGGCGACTTTTTCCCAATCCTCTGTTTCAGATTTTCGGTAAAGGTAATAGCCTTTAATATTTTGAAGGGGCAGCCAGGCCAGATCTATCTGTCTGAGTTGATTATCCTTTACCATCCTTAAAGCTGTGGTTACTTGACTTAAAATCGGGCTGCTGTCAGCCGGCTCACTCATAAGGCCGTCTTTATCTTCAGCTATGAGCCTGTAGGTATAACTGTCTTCAGGTCTGAGATCCTTATCATTATAACTGTTCAGATCTGCAGGCATTTCTTGTAATTCTTTCCATTTTTTTCCATTTCTACTTTTATAAATAATATACCCTTTGATATCAGGCTCAGGATTTTTATCCCAGGATAGGTATATTGTATCCTCTTGAGCCCTGACCTTCAAATTACTCACCAGGGTTGGTTTTGGTTTAGTTTGTGCCTGTGCTGCCGCTGAAGTGGTCCCTTGAGCTTTGAAAGTGCTGTAACTTGCAATAGCATAGTAATACAATGTACCATCTTCAAGGGGGGAGGATTTAGTTCCTTTATCAAGGTATGAGCCTGTTGTATTCTTTTTGACCACAGTAATCAGCTCAAGTCGTGCGGGTTCAGTCCCTCGATAAATAGCATAACCGCCAATATCCTGGTCATCAAGGGGCGTCCAGCTAAGGAGGGCTGATTGAACCATATGGCTTTGAGCTTTTAAATTTTCAGGCGGCGGCGGCAGGTCCTTTGTTTTAGCTTGAACTGTGTTGGACTGACCGGTTTCGGCTTCCTTATCATAAGCAGTAATATAGTAATAAAATTTTTTTCCATCTTCAAGATCATTATCGTCGGTATAATAATACTTTTCAGCGCCTTTTACCTTATCAATTTTTTTCCATTCTTCAGTGTCGGATTTTCGAAAAATACTATATCCGGTTACATTTTCCATAGGCTCCCAAGCCAGGTTTATTTTTTTTAGCAGGTTATCCTTTTCAACCTTTAGAGTGGGAGGTTTAAGGGATTTAACAGATACCGGTCCTGATAGGGGACTTTCTAAATTTTCCTTATCAAGACAAGAGACCGCGTAATTGAGCGCTTGCCCATCCTCGATATCCTTGGTGTCTTTATAGGTAAAAGTAAGTTGTGTGTCTTTTTTAACATCAATATCTGCCGTATGCTCCCAACTGTTATTGGTTGCTTTTTTTCGATAGATTTTATATTGAATAATCTTAAAACCTCCCTGCGTATTTTGCAGTGAGGGAACAAATTTAATTTCCACCCGGCCAATACCTCCTTTGGCACCCACAATGAGGGGAGGATGAGGGGAGTTTTCAGCGGCATAGCGAACTTGTACTGTTTGTTCACTTCGTATCTCTTTTCCTGAATCAGCTAAAATACCAATACGATAATAATAAAATTCTCCTTTTTTTATGTCACTGTCTACGAATATGTTTGTATCCGATTTAGTTAAAAACTGATAAGGACCTTTTTCTTTTTTTGATCTATAGATATGAAAAGAGGAAATCGGTTGACTCGCATCAAATTCCCATTGAATGGTCACCTTATCATCGCTGCAGTGGGTTCGCAAATTTTCGATAACAATTTTCGACTCAAGGGTTGGTGCGGGAGCGGGAGAGGCCGGCTCTATTTTTTGGCTTGAAACTGCGGTGATCACCTCTTTTACAAAGGAGGGGATTTTTTCTGATATGGCTTCACGTCTTGAAAAAGTCAAAGACCATGTGCTAATGACCCTGCCTTGTATTATATCCATAAGCTTTAAGTCGGCTAATATGTTATCACTCTCTTTGGTGACCTGTCCGAAAAGAATAAAATCTATATCCAGAGCTTTTCCTGCCTTAAGTACTGTCTCCGGGTTATCACTTTGGGCAAGGCCATGGCGCAAAAGGACCTCTTCCATTTCTCGCCGGGGGAGCAAGCTGATGGCTTCCTCTTTTCCTAAAGAAGTGTTGAGGACATAGAGAATATCACCATTATAGCCCATTGCTTCAATATTTGTGGCCCTCAGGTTAAAGACGGCCAGAAGGTTTTTTTGGGCACATAATAAAGACGGCCTTCCCATGAGTATGAAGATACTTATGATCAGCGTATAAAACCATTTTGAACGAAACATAAATTATTCCACTCCTTCGAATTTATAATTCAAGAAAATTGTATCAAGATTTTTTAAAATTTGTATGGTCAGGGGAGAATCCTGAATACGTTTTAATTTTTCATCGAATAGAGCATTGATAAAATTTTCAGCAGCAGGAAGAGTATCCTTGCGCCGCATATGCTTTTCTCCTTCCTGAAAATATTTATTTTCAAGATTTTGTAATGGTCTGAGTACTTCGTCTCCTAATTCGGCTACCACCTCTTTGGTAATCTGTTGAAGGAGTTCAGTGTCAGAGGGCATCTCAACGGGATCAAAGGAGATATTTGCCTCGGGAACGCCTGCTTTTCCCTCATCTTCAACGGTCAATTTTCGTTCGAGGGTCTTTACCTGTATATCTTTACCTGTGGAAACATCTGTGATGCGAAAGGACATTTGTATAAAAGCTATTTTTTTGTTATGCGAGATTTGATAGTCTTTTTCAGCGTAATCCGGGGCCATAATTTTAGCAGGGGGCGCCTCAGTTATTTCCTCCGGAGTGGGGGTGGGATGTTTTGCCATCCAATTCAAATATTCAATATTATCCTTAATTTTAGTGCCCACTTTATATCGGACTGTTTTTACGCCTTGAGATGAAGAAGCATCCACCTTAAAGAGAAGCATACTTCCCATAATCGCTATATCAATTCCATACTTTTGCCCCATTTCTTCAATAAAACCGGTGGATACAACAGTTTCCCGGGCTTGCCCTGAAGCGATTTGTTCAAGTATGGATTTGAGGCTTTCCCTTTCTAAAATTTTAATGTCTCCACTGGCGGTTTTAAAAAGAAAGGTTATAAGGTTATTGGCCACAATTATGCCTGCATCGGGATTACTTGTCGGGCTGGAAAAATCAAATACGGCAATAGATTTCCTGACGTTTTTAGTAATTTCATCTTCCATCTTTTGAATAAGAAAAAAAAGCTGAGGATAGTCAGGATTTATATTCTTTATTTTTTGATACAAATACCAGCTTGAACCGAATTCATTTTTTTCGCTTAGCAATTCGGCAGCATTGTTTATCTGTCTGCAAAGATCATCTCTCAATTCGATAATAGTATGAGCAGAGGATTTCCTTTGATATTTTTTGGCGCTTTCGTAGCTTTCAAACGCTTGGGCGAGAAGACCTTGATTTATTTCTTCTTTAGTCTTATTAATAAAATAATGACCGGCTTTCTGCTCTGCATCCGTTAACATTTTTATTAAGTCCGCGTCCTCCGGATTATAGGTAATTGCCTGTTGATAATACTTTATCCCTTTGTCATATTTTTTTTCCAGAACAGCGCTTTCAGCTTGCTGAATGAAATATTCTTTGTTGTCGCGTTCACGAGCCAGGGACATTAATTGCCTGGCCTCTTGATAATCTCCCCTGATGGAAAGAGCGTTACGTAAATTTTCTATGGTACCTTTCATATTCTCATTGGTAAAATCGATATTGGCCTTTTCATAGAAGGCTTCCGATCCTTTCTTGACGACATCCGTTTGGTATTGAAGAGAATCCTCGTAATTTGGAAAACGGTTTTGAACTTGCTGTAAATTAAAAAAAGCCTTGAGCCATTCCTCAGCCTGGGCATATTGTTTGGCGTTTGAATAAATTTCGTTTATTTCGGTGGTAAATTTATTTTCCTGTTCGCTAAGGTTATTTGAAAAATCAATCACTTTGGGATGCTGATTATCTATCTCCAGGGCTTTAGCAAACACAGACTTGGCCGCGTTAAAATCGGTTAATGTTAAGGATGATCCAGTGTTAAGTTTTTTTGAGGCTTCCGCCAAATATTTATCTATACCTTCTTCTTTGATTTTTGTCAGCGACTGGTGGTATTGTGCATTATCCGGTTCATTGGCAATGGCCTGTTCCAGATACGTAACAGCCTCTTTGTATTTTCCCGATTGACTGAGTTGTCTTCCTATATCATATTGCTTTTTTCCCATTGAGGATTTACTGCCTGCACACGCGCCTATAAATAATGGCGGTAAAAGTATTAAGAGCAATAGGGGAATTATTCGTTTATTCATTACCACCTCCGAGTATTATGGTTTTAGTTTTAGATTTTATGTTTTTTGTGGTAGAAAATTTTTATAAACCTTTTTGGTTCCGGCTTGTCCTGATTATGTTTTTAACATTAAATTTTTTTTCTAACCCGCACTTGCATTGAGAAGCAACCTTTACTTGTCGGTTTACACTTTCTTTTTAAAAAATCACCACGGAGAAAAACTATAAAAACTCTGTGTCTCTGTGGTGAAAAATATTTAAAAAAGTGTCAACTACTTTTGGGCATAAATGAAGGATGCCCATTGAGAAGCTAAAAAATTATTATGGATTTGCCAAAATGATTTATGCAGTATAAATAATGCCTTATTGTTCCATAAAAAAAGTCAATAAAATAAATTTTTAAAGCGTCAATAAAATAAATTTTTTATGATAACTATCATTATTAATCTATAATATTAATTTTGATTTTTTATGTCAAGCTGAAACACCATCTCCCAGGTTGTGTCACTTTCGGTGATACAATAGAAGAAGGGATAGAAAGGGCAAAGGAAGCCATCATATTTATTATCATCCGGAGATTAAAAGAAGAGCCATTGTTCTTCATAAAAAAAACTTGCCAAAGGGAAGTGAAGTTTCCTTGAAATTGGAGTCTTGAAAAAAACTTTAATGGGTGACCCCCAATAAAAGTGACTTTGGGTATTAATTTTTCAGAGACTCTGGCAAAGGATAGCGACGGTTTCATATTTGCGCGTTTCCGGTTGGATGGTGGCATGATTGATACGAAATTCATCATTGAGGATTTTTCTGCATTGGGCCATAATTTTTTCCACTTCGGCCAAGGGGCAGTTGTCAACAAGTATGTGGAAGGATGCATTAATATGTTTACTGGAAATGCCCCAAACATGGATATGGTGGACATCAATAATTTTTTCAATGTCTTCAAGCCTGTTTTTGATCTGTTCCAGATCAATATCGCCAGGCACCCCTTCCAATAAGATATTAAGAGCTTCTTTTAAAATCCCCCAACAATTCCAGAGAATAAAAAAAGCTATCACTATCGAAATAAAAGGATCAAGGATATAGCTGTGGGTAAAATGCACGATGATTCCAGTGATAATGACTCCACAGGAAGAGATTGCATCAGCCATAAGGTGGACCACCACACTCTTGATGCCGAGATCGGAAGCTGCGCCTTTCTGCAAAAGAAGAACAGCGCTTGAATTGGCTATAAGTGCAACAATGGAGACCCAGATCATAATGCTCCCGGAAACCGGTTCCTGATGGTGAATGCGGGTAATACCTTTATAAAGAAGAAAAAAGGCCGCTGCTAACAAGATGGCCACGTTCAGGATGGCTCCTATGGTTTCAGCTCTTTTGAAGCCATAACTTTTAGTATGAGTAGCTTTTTTTAAACTCAATTTATGTGCGCTCAGAGTGATTAAAATTGAACCAAAATCGTTAAGATTGTGAATAGAGTCAGAAATAAGGGCAAGGCTGTTGGAAAAAAGCCCGGCCGTTAACTCAGTCAAAAAAATGATAAAGTTCAGGATAAGGGCTATGATTAAGCGCGAAACATTTTGTTTATGAATCTGATACGAATGAGAATGACTATGATTCATACTTAAAAAGTATACCTTTCGTTTTTCTTTTGTATAGGGAAAAGCCGGGCTCCTTGCAGCGTTTATCCTTTTCATTGATGACGGCTGACTGTTCTATCAGGATACGTTGATTATCTAAATAATTTTAAAATGATGATTGATGATCTCGTAAAAAGTCTTCCCAACATGTCATTTCGAACACATTCACTACATTCAGTGTAAACTCCTGTGAGAAATCTTTATTGCACAAGATGCTGAAAAAATATAAGATTTCTCCTTGGAGTCGAAATGACAAATTTAACGAAAACGATTTTTTACGTGTTCATGATGATTGACAAAGATTAATAAATTTGGTACAAATAAGTATTGGCAAGTTTGGTATTTGACCAAGAAGGCAAACCTGATAAAAAGAGGATATCATATGGACACTAAAACAAAAGCCAGATTCGAAGCACGGGCTAAAATCATCAAGGCTATCGCACACCCGACACGTCTTTTTGTGATAGATGAATTGTCGCGGGAAGAAAAATGTGTGTGTGAGCTTACCAAGATGGTTGGTGCG
>DAOURK010000137.1 GCA_030625085.1 Pseudomonadota bacterium | reverse complement strand
TGACCAATCCGCGCAATAACCAATATGTACAAAAATTATGTGAGATCCTCAATGAATCTGAAGTCATTTTTCCAGGTACTAATTTGCGGATGGCCTATAGTATGGTATCAAATCAAAATCCTACGGATCAGGAGTTCTGAGATTATAAAATTCATAACCACCGCCGGGAAAAAGTACTGTGAAGAGAAAAATATGGGGATTTATTATGGAATGGATAAAAATATGTACTTTAGATGAGTTTCCTTTAGGCACTAAACGGTTGATTACGCTTGAGGGAAAAAAAATGTTACTTATCAACAATAAAGGGAAAATTTATGCTCTTGCTCATTTGTGTCCTCATATGAAGTTACCCCTTAAAAAAGGGAAAATAGAGGATGAAACGATTGTGTGTCCATGGCATCATAGCAGTTTTAATCTGAATACCGGTGAAGTGAAAAAGTGGGCGCCTTTCCCGCCAGGTTTAGGCAAAATATTGGGGTCCCTTTCCAAATCAAAACCATTGCCGATTTTCCCAACGAAAATTGAGGAAGACAGTATTTGGGTGTCTCTTGAACCAGCAGACATTGCCAAAGTGAATATTTAAAAATTTTCCATAATTCAGCGACTGAAAAGCCAATTTATTAAAGAACCGGCCATCATAACATAGTTAGCGAAGGTGGGGCCTGACCTTGACATCGAAGGTGGGGTCTGACCTTGACATTGGACAAACGAAGGTGGGGTCTGACCTTGACATTGGACAAATGAGAAATATTCCCCTCCCCCTTTGGAAGAAAATATCCCCTCATCAAGCGATAATCCCAATCCAGTCTCCAGTACTGAATGGCTTCGATCATTTTTAAAGGAATTTTTTTTCAGAATGCTAAGAGTTATCTTTATTGATTGCCCGATGGAAGGCCCTGACCATAGGAGCCCTGAAAAAAAAGGGCACCTTAAATGAGGAACACATCTACAGTGCCTCTAAGGTGATGTAAAAAGGAGGGATAAGCAGCAGGTATTGATTGGCAATCTTTACCGATCATAATTTTAGGCCGACTAGAAGGTTTGATTATAAAACCTTGGTTATTTCTTCCAGGCTTTGACATTGATAAATTTTCGTAGCCAAGCTTTCTAATTCTTGAATATTTTCCCTCATCCTCAACGCCTCCATAATTTCCTCCGGCGCATCAGTAAAACGAGCCAAAAGATATATTTTCAAAAGACCAATAACGTCCTCTTTTCTTCCTTCTTTTCTTCCCTTTTCTCTTATTTTATCCAAGGTTGCCGATAACATATTTTTTACCTCCAATGGATTATAAAAAGTATAAAAAGATGAATGCAAGATGCTGTTTGTATCGAATCAATCCTGAAAATGAAGTGGGAAAAGGGGCCGGGCTTGATTTTATTGAGGAAAATTTACCTGAGCAACCTATTTCCTTTGGCTTTAAATTTTGTTGAGTTGATAAGGATTTGCTTTTTGAACAATAGTTGATAGTTGATAGATTTGCTTTTTGAACAATAGTTGATAAGGAGTTGATAAATTTTTTATACCTTTCCGCATACCTCTTTTTTTCATTTTCCCCAGCCATTTTGGGCGGCGAAAAAGGGTAAAAGAGCAAAGCTTAAATCCTGGCGCAACGAAACCCTACATAGTCGCTCCTGTCGAACGGGCTGAGGTCGCCGCGAAAGGCGCACCGACAGTAGCCAGATTCGTTGATCCACGAACCGCCGCGAAAAACCTTTGAGCTTCCTTTTGCGTAGTCGCTCTTCGTCCATTCCCATATATTGCCCGCCATATCGTGACATCCATAGGGGCTTGCACCTTTAGGATAGGCGTTAACATGGGTGGTTTTGCCGATCCCTGCCTCCATTGTATTACACCTCTCTTTATCAAATTCATCCCCCCAGGGGTATATTCTGCCGTCCGTTCCCCTGCCGGCCTTCTCCCATTCCTCTTCAGTGGGGAGTCTGTATTGTTTACCCTCTTTTTCCGACCGCCATTGGCAGTAATCAGTCGCGTCATTAAAGGACACGAGCACCACCGGATGGTCTTCCATCCCCTTGGGATAAGTTCGTGTTTCCCGGTCCCAATTAAAGGGTTTTGCCCAGTCTTTTTCTACAAAAGGGACATCCTTGTCTTTTTGGTCATCAAGAAATTCCTTATATTGCGTGTTTGTCACAGGAAACACATCAATATCATAATCATAGTCAATTTCCTTTTCTATCTTCTCATCGCCATAGAGAAATTTCCCTTTCGGGATTGTGACCATATCACCGGAAGCAAAGGTTTGGCTGAAGCCCGCAGAGGTGACCCCTTCCTGACCGCTGATGAGGGTTGACTCTGTGAGCAAAAGAAACCGATCTATTAACCAAGCATCAGGTGGGAAGGATTCTCCGATTGAAAGCACCTTCCGGAGCCTTTCATCGAATTGAATGCCCCTATCTCCTCCCTTATCCCCTTCATCAGCCTTGGCCTTTTCTTCACTCCTCGCTGCCTTCTGAAGCTCAGCCAGTTTATTTTTATTCCCCTTGATGGTGTTATATACCTTGGGAAAACGGAAGACGATGATCGTCCACTTTATATACATCAGAGGGATAAAGTATTTTTTAAGGAGACTTTTATGTTCTTCGCTTTCCTCCGGCTCAACCCTGCCGCCAATGATGTCCCCCTTCAGCGTCTCTGCAAGTCTCACCGTAAAGGCAAGGAGATTGATAAACCGCTTGAGGGTCCGTGGATTGTCTCCCACGCCGAGTTCTATAATATTTGTATGCTCCGCGAATCCCTCCGTATCACCCAGAAGAGTGGTGATGAACCTGCCCCTTCGCCCCCGCTCAATGCCGGGAAGTTCGATGGGGAGCTGTATCATCTTGTCCAGGTAAGCCTCCGGCGAGATAATAAGGTCCTTGTCCCCTTTTTCCTCCTTGAATTCAAAGAAGCGATAACGGTAAGAGATCCCCTTTTTCACCACATCCCTGTCAATGCCCATTATTACCAGATAGCCTTCTATATCAAGGAAAAGCTTTATTGCCTCAAGAAGCTCAACCGCCTTATCCGGCAGACACCGGTCGAGATCATCGATAAATACTACGATCCTGAAGCTCTTCTCATCCACTGCCTCCCTCAATGCGCCCACGATGTCATAATAGATCGAAGAAAGTTGGTCAGAAAGCCTTTTCGCCTCATCTAGCCGCCTTCTGTTAACCTCTTCCTCCCTCTTTGCCGCCTTGGCGACGTCGAACTCAAAGCCAAAGCCGCCCATTTTACATTCCGCCTTTATTCCATGGGCAAAGGCCATAGCAGCGGCACCTATTCTTTTCACTGCCCCATTGAGGGCTTCTGCGATTTTCTTTGGAAGCTTTTTTCTGTTGTATTTCCTTATGCTGTTTTCTATCGTTTTCAGGAAGGGGATAATCAGGTGTTCCTCATTCTGGTACCGCCAGGGGTTAAACCATACCGGCACTGCATAGGGAGGTTTTTCATCTTTAGAAAGCCTTTTTTCGAGAAGGTGCATAAAGCTTGTCTTGCCGCTGCCCCATTTCCCGAAGATGCCTATACAAAAAGGGGTTTTGAAGTCTTTGTCAAGGATCATGCCGCTGAGGGTCTCAATATATTTATCAAAACCCAGTTGATCTTCCTCACAATGGATATCGGACTGTATGTTGAGATGTTTTTTCAAAAAACGGGAAAAAATAGCAAAAATAGCTTATTTTATGCAGGAATTAAAGAACCTAGAGATTATGGATACTTTAGAGATTAAGAAAATAAGCCGTGAATTAATACAAAATGAGATGGATCAGGAAGCTATAGATAGAGCGTATAAATTGTTAGAAGAAGCTCAATTGAAGGCTAATAATCTTTAAGTTGCTAGAATTTTTTTATTGATATTCAATTATAAAAGGAAAATCTCGAAACCAGTTTTCCGACATTAAACGAATATCTATTTTCTCTCTTTTTGGAATTCTTCGCCAATTTAGTATTATGCTAAAAGAATCCCAAGAACCTGGAAGAAGAGTGAACTTTTGTCTCGTCATATAAATATATCTTCCTTGCAGCTCTTCGTATTTTTCTACTATTTTTTTGATCACTCATAAGGATTCCTAATTTTATCTAAATAAGCTTTTATATAATAACTTCAAAAGTTTTTCCTATTAATATTGGATGCTCACCACTAGCACTGACTACTCCTGAAATGACCACCTCATCTCCTCTGCGAAGAGAGAATAGTTTTTTTTCCAAAGTTTTATCATAGTAAACAGACGCTTTTGGAGCTGATGACATATTAAGATTATCTGGTATGATAATCAGTCTAATACGATCAGCTATACTGCCGACAAAATATACATAGCCTTTCCACTCCACTTTTTTACCCCTAACTTTAGCGCCAAACTCCTCCTGTTCTAAAAATCTATCTCCAAATTTTGAAAAGATTTTGAAGTATTGTGCGAAGGAAAGGCGAATTGTATCACTATAGATTCTATAGAAACCTTTTTGAGTTTCAATGACCCTCGACTTTGGATTTAAAAGATTAAGCTCTTGCGAGGATATAAGTTCTCGGGATTCTTTAGTTTTTTCTTGAGTATCCGACTGGTTAGAATCTTCTGAAATTTTTCGATCAGTAGAGTGATTAGGATCTTCAATTTCCAAATTTTTAAAAACAGGAAAAGGATTCTCTTTTTGCCATTCTAAAAACAGCTCTGGACTAGGATTAGTTTGCATAAAAGCTGCTAATATTGTTTGATAACCTATCTGCTCTACTGTAAAACCATCCCGATGCCTCGATAAGCATTGTAAATAATTTCTTATTCTATCGTCTGTAACGGCTTTACTCGCAAGAGAGATAACCTCAGGCTCAACTTTTACATCAATATCACCTGTAACAACTTTACTAAATTTGGATTTCGCAAAGTTAATATCAATACCTACTGATGTAAAAACATCTGGCGGAGGTTCCTTACAATTATAATCATCTGTTTTGCCAACACGCTCTTTGATTAAAAAACACCCTTGGCACGGTAGAATTAATAATGGAATAAGAATAATCAAAAGAGATTTTAATTTCATAACCATATCCTTATTTCTGATATTTAACAGTATCTATAACTAAAATTTCTAATTTCATAAGTATAGTATTTTATTTTATAAATATCAAGTACTTCCTAATTTTATAAATCATTTATTTCCCCCATCAATAAAAATTTTCACCGATTTCTTTAAATAAAAGCAGCGATAATATTAATATATTTAAAAAAATATAATGTATGTAAAATCTAATGCTAATATAATAATTCTATATTAATAATGGAGGGTATTATTATGGAATGTGATGTTAAAAAATTGAATGTTAACGAATATTTACAAGGTCTTTATGAAAAATTTTTAGACAAGAACAAGAAAGTAGATCTAAACGAAACTATTAAAACTATTAAAAGTATTAAAATAGGCGGAGATAAAATTGATCTTCCAGATAATCACGAAATGATTAATAATGTAATAGCGCTAGTTTATATTAGTAATAATACTCACAGAAGATACGACAAAGAATTACTGCTCGCATTAAAAGAAGAGCTAAAAGGTCTTGTCCATACAGCAGGTATACCTCTTGATAATAACTTACAGAGGCGGGAAGAGTTGCAAAGTCTTACTGAGTTGATGCTTAAGCAGCTAAAGGACGATATCAAGCCTTTACTAAGGCGGGCTCTTAACACCTTGGAAGCCAAAGATGATGAAGAGTGTCGCAAAGCATTGGAGACACAAGACGAAGCTGTAGACAATTTAATTAAAATGACTGAAACTTATAATCTGAAGCTAAAAAACTGCTAACTAATAGGAGGTTTATTACAATGGCTGATAAAACACTAGAAAAAATAGATGTTAATGAGTATTTGTCAGAACTCAGATCAGCGTTTTTAACCGGAAAAGAAGATGTGAATATGAATGAAGCTATAAAAAATATTTATCGTTTTAGATGTATAGCTTCTAACAATTTAAGTTTTTCATGCGTGTGTGAGATGCTTCAAAACGGTTATAATCTTTTAGAGTGTATAGATAATAACAGATTAGATAGGTATGATAAGGAATTAGTTAGGATGTTAAGATCAGAGCTAGTAAGCTTTGTACAAATTACATATAGGACAACATTTGGGAATATGAGCGCTGAGCAGATCCAACAAAAATTAAAAAATCTTACTAAAAAACTGATGCTGAAATTCATAGCTATCGAAAACGGACTTTATGACAAAGATTTTTGTAAAAATTAAATATCTTATTTTTTAAAAAACGTATATTTTCAGACTAGTTTCAAAATCACTAAAGATTCAACTACCCATATTCCCTGGCAGGACATTGTCGGAATGCGTGACAAACTCATCCATGATTATTTCGGTGTAGATATTATCCGGGTTTGGCTCACGGCAAAAAATGACATTCCATCCCTTGAGGGAGAAATAACTAAGGTGCTTAAGAGCCTGCTCGGCCATTTTTTTGGCTAATCGATAAGTCCGCTCTTGTTTATTCTGGGGCAGTTTGGCCAACTCTCTGGCAGAAACATAATCCAATTTTATAACTCGTGTTATAAGTGTAGTATTTAAATTTTTGGCTGCTATTTAGGATGTACAGCTTGGAATCCCTCAAAACAGGGTTGCCAAGCGATTAGGGGCAATCCAAAAAACAATATCCAACTGTTTAGATTATTCCGGGTTAAAAGATGACCTATCTAAAACTATGGAAAAGGATGACATAATAAGGGAAATAGATTCTCTTAAGACTTTATTCTATGTCACTCTGGGTTTGGTTGGTATTTTAGTATCAATTTTCGCAGGTTCATGGCCTGTAGCTGTTAAAAAATCTACAAAAGAGATTAAACCCGAAGCATTACCTTCTAAAAACTCTGAAAAAGAATAAAACGTTAATTCGTTGTAAAATATTCAGTTGAAAAATCCTTAAATATCCCAATGTATACCTCTGGTTTCTTAGTACAAAATTTTCCAGTAAACACTGCTCTTCACTCTGCTCATGTACCTATTATATTTAGGTTAATTATTTAAGAAGGGACTTTATTACAGTATCACTTTTCAGTGTTGAATTAATAGTACCAATAATTTTTTGCTCAGTTTTTATTAAAGGCGGGGTTTGTTTTTGATCTTCGGCTTGTTTTTGATCTTCAATAAATTTTATTTTCTCCTTTACCATATTTAGAACTTTTTCTGTAAATAATTTAATTGTTTTATCTGGTAATTGATCATCAGTTCGTTTGACGTCGCTTTTTAATAAATCTTCTAAATCTTGCTTAAAGGTTTTATCCATTGTAATTTCTTCTAATAATCTACTACAAATAGGACTAATTAAATCTAGATCTTTGAGTAAGGTATTTGTTCTATCAGTAAATTGCTTTATTTTGGGAATAATTTTTGTATTTTTAATATTTTCAAAAATTTCTTCAGATGTATATTGAGACAATTTTTTATGTTCAGTCAGCTTCTTCTTCCCTTTTTCAATTTGCTCTTTATTTATATTTATGAAAACATCTTTTAATAATGAACTTGCTACTGTACTTACTTTTTTTTGGGGATAAAATATATCCCATTCTTCTGTACCAACCTTACTATAGATATTGCCAATATTCCATCCAAGTTTTGCTCGATATATATCCTGTATTTGAGCAGTCTTTGCTTTTAAACAAATATCATAATATTCAATATGAAACACCATTGATAAAGATAAAATAGCGCAAGAAAAGCCAGAAATATTTTGTGATATATCTTCATGAATATAAAAATAATTAGATATATTATTATTTAGTAGTTTTCCCACAAATAGCGCTAAACTCTCAAAGTGCTTATGATCAATAACTCTAGTGTCTATCTGCCACCATTCTTGTTTCTCTTGTGCTTTTTTTAGAATAACTTTTTTTACAGGAAAAATAGGTGCAATGCCGATGTATTCAGCTGCTGGTGGTTCATTGCCTCTACGGATTAAATCACAACTTTGTGTTAATACAAGAAAATAATTACATTGAAATTGACGATCGTGGTGCGAATAGTATTTATTTACTAGCTCGGCAAATCCAGGTGAGAGCGATTCTTGTAAAACATCCCCTTGATAAAGACAATTATCAAGATTTTTATCAAAGATATAATGGTTAGGGTCTGATCTTTCTTCAGGAAGCATAAGAATTAAAATAACTTGCTTTTTCTTAAAATTAATTTATTTATTTCTTGTATTCTCTTACGTTCTTTGATTTCATTAGCATCAATTCTAAAACTTATTTGATTAATAGGACTTTTTGCTTTAATTCTCACAACCTTTACTTCGTGAATATCATCTTCAATATTTTCCTCGTCGCTCGACAGATTTTCAATATTTTCCTCATCCTTTAATGAATCCTGAATCCCGGCGGATTTAGGGTATAAATATTCAACAACGCTAGTGGCGTCTGTTTCTGTTGAACTGCTTGAGCCAGATGTGCGCGAATTTGAAGAAGACGATACTGAAGAAGAGCTTGATGGTAAAGAAGTATCAGTTATTATTTCTGTTTCATCCCTCATTTGTTACCTCCTCCAAATGAAGATTGTAGATTTCTTCAAGGAATTTTATTGCGTTTTTATAAAGTTCGGCCGTATTATTTTTTATTCTTTCACTTCCCTCAATAGCTGTTTTGACAGGATGATGATAATTAAAATTAAATTTAACGTCCGACGAACTGACGTTATATATAAGTCTTAAATTTAAATTTTTTTCTTCTTGTAAAAATTTACGATAAATTGTTTTTGATTCAATTTCCCATGGTGAGGAAGAATCCACTTCAACATCATCTTTAAAGTTAAAAAGATCTAAAAGATCCTTCTCAGGAGAATTTTCAGTAAATTGAAAATTTACACCAACTGCGGAAACTGGGGTTTTCTGTAATAGATCTAGAATCTTACAAGCCATACCCTCTGCTTTTTTTTGCGCATCATCTACTATTTTTCTAAGGCTTAATTGGATACGTCGATCTTCTATCTGTAAGGCCAAATCATTATCGCGATAAATTAAAGGGGCTACTGGATCAAAGGGTATAAGTCTTTCAATCTCATTACTATTAAATATTTCATCGCTAACCCATTGTGGGGTGAAGATCATTCTATTCCAGAAACCAAGTGCTACAATGGTCCAAGTTTCTGGGTTTAAACTCATAATATCTTTTCCTCCTATTTTTCTATAATATATTTAAAATAAAATAATCTTTCTTTATATTGTATAACATTATACCAGTTCTGTTTCAACCTTTCAAATATTTGGTATATTATTTTTCGGTAACTGGTTAATCTAACTTCTAGATGTATTTCTTTTTCTTGAACTTAGCGCCCTTCGGGCGGACTTTTAGTCTTGGTCAATACACTCCATAGTATAGTTACCAAACCCTGGGCATTCAACTTGTGGCATATAGCCTCCATAATACTCATTGTGAAATTTAGCCATACCAATTCCTACATCAACAACTGCTTCATTAATAAGAGGCTTCATTCCACACACCGAACAGCGGTAATTGTACTTTCTTGGTGGGGGACCGAATAGCTCTTCCATTACTTTCTTTGGCAATGGCATCTTTGCCTTTCCACTCATATTTACCTTTCTTCATCTCTTCAAGCTCATCATAAATCACCCCATAGTCAGGATGCCATACCTTCCAAATATTCATCTGTGATCTACAACGAGGGCAGACAAAAGGATCGCTCCCGCTACTCTCCTTATATCTTTCACGATAATTTTTCTTGGCGATAACCTTTATGGCACCCTTTACCACTCCTGTCACTTTTGCCATGGCCTGTTGTATAATCTCTTTGAGCTTCTCAAATGTCTTAGTCGCTTGTACCCCGAAGTACCTAATTCTTTTAAAACCTTTGGGTAAAACATGCTGGATCATTCTTCCTATAAAGATATACACACCAACTGTCTCCTGCTCTACCCTCTCTGTCTTATGGGATCGATAATGATAGGGCACCATCTCACCATCATAATCATCTATTCTCCTTACCGAAATCGGCGGACTCACTACATATTTGGCCAAATATTTGGCTAAACTCTTATACCGGCCCGGTACATCTCCTTTCTGTACATTGGCTACAAATCCCTTCGGATATCTTTTATAGCATTTATCCACTATCTGCTCGACCTGTTCTGTATCAAGCTCCTCTTTTAACATCTCCAATAAATACCACTGCCACTTCTTGTGCAACATTGGATATGGTAAATAATTTAAATGAACCCATCTCTGGGTTGCCTCATCCATTCCTCCACTCGTTGCTATGATATGAAGATGAGGATTATATTGCCCATTCCTCCCATGGGTCTGCAATACTACAATATATCCTCCCTTTAACTTCCTACCCCTTACTGTACTAAAAAAATCATCCAAACACTTTACTCCACATTGCATTAACACCCCCAATAACTCGGGATGATTATAAAAAATATCCTTTAAAACTTTTGATGTGGTCAACACTATATGACGATAAATTACTCCCCCATGCAACATCTTGCTTATCTGGCTTACCCAATCATCTACATATACCTTCCCTCATCGCAAACACACCGCACACTTACAACTCATTGATACCAACCTTCGCCCCCCTCCACAATTCAAACACCGATATTCTACGCACCCCATATCTTCAGGATTTCCGCAACCTAACATCTTCTTTACCAAATTATCATAATACGCCTGATCATATAGAGAATTTTTTTCCTTAAATCCTTCCCAATGATCAAAAAATATCTGCTTATATACGTTCCAATCCTGCCTCTCTTGAACCTCCATAACCTGTGTATTATAAACAGGCACCTATCTTATTGCAATCATTAACTTTATTTTAAAACCGCCTGGGAAGCCGCATAAAAAAATGAAAATTCCTATACTATTCAATTATCAGGGACGAACACACAGTAAACCATTGCCGTGGTAAAGGACGTCCCAGCTCACTTCACAGAAGTTGAAATAGACGAAACACGCCGCCGATGGAATTCTTCTTCCCTGCCACTGATCCGCACTCCAACACAAGTGCTGTTTGGCGTCAAACACTGGATTGATGTATAAACCATTTGGCCCCTTCTCCGGCGACAATAAGGACATCAGTTCCGGTATGGTGGGAAGCCGCCAGTCATCATAGCCCTTAAATTTCTTTTGGTTTAAATACATGACGTATCTTTTTGCCAAATTAGGACAATGCCATTTGCGGGCATTCCACGAATCCGGGTATTTTGTCTTTGTATATTCAAGCCATTTGCGTCCCCTCGGCGTCCATAAATCCTTATTTTTATATCCGCCGGCCTTGATGAATTCTTCAAACCAGCTATTGGTTACCGGATATTTTGAAATCTCAAAGGGAGTTATGGAAACTGCCCCGAAGCCTTCCAATTTATAACTCCCTCCTTTAACCTTGACGAACTCTTTTACATTACGCGGGTCACCAAGCCATCCAAGTGTTTCGCCCGCATCGGCCCGGTCTTTTGGCGGTGTATCATTGGTATCCATAACCAAAAGGAGCCTTTTCTTGGCCAGAGCAAGGACCGGTTCTTCTCTTCTTTTGCGGTGCATATCAACAAGTGAGCATGAGGCCAGCCGCCACCTTTTAAAGGGAGATTTATCAGCAGTCTGCAAAGCCTGGCTGATGATCCGGTTGGCCCATTTTTTATTTTCCATGCTCAAATAGCCGATAAAAAGTTCGACCACTTCTTTGTATCGCTCCTCATCCCAGTAGCTTTTAATAGCCTGATCATAATCAGTGTGATTGTCCACAAGGTAATGAGCAGCCAAAAACTCCTGAAAGGTGAGGTGCCAAAAAGTATACTGGCCGTTTTCAAATTTCAACAACCCACATTTTGGCTCAATATCGTCAAATACCTTTTCAAGCCTTTTTCTCCATTCTTTTTTTGTTTCGTCCGCTCTCATTTTATAACTGCTTTTTAAAATTTCCGCAGCAAATGCTCTGTCAATAGAACGGGCATTCTGCTCCTGCATTTCAAAAGCGAGGGTCTTCAAAAAATCATGAACCATCTCAGGGTCCTTGAATCTTCTGTATAAGAGGTTATCAATAAATTTTTTATACAGTTCCGCTCTCTGTCCAGGCAGCTCTTTCCCATCATGGTAGAGTATGCAAATGGCCGTCAGCATCAGGGGATTATCTATCAGTTGATCAATGGCCGGATGGTCTTTAATTTCACCTATCATGGCCTCTGCATTTTTCCCGCCCAGGCCCAGGCTTCCGGAATATAGATAGGTAAACCATTTTTTAATAAAAAGATTGACTTGCTCCATAGTTAAGGACAAGATCCTTACCTGTTTTGATCCATATTTTTTAACTACCTCCCCTTCCAAACCATGGGGCCTGCCGGTAAAAACGAGATGATTGCCCTTATTTCTAATTATTAAATCAGAAAAGGCACTCACAACCATGTCCCTCCAATCCGGCGAGCTTTCATCAAGGCCGTCAAAAAGAAAAATAACCTTTTGGATCTTTAAAAGCTTCTGTATGGTTGCAAGATGAAGAGTATTCCCCATTTTGGTTTTAAGATACCATTCCAGGATATCCTCCGCTGTAAACCCTTTCTTTTGCTTTTGTTCCGGGTCATGGAAAAATTCTTCAACACTTTTTAGCAAAATTAAGACAGGCAAAAAATTATCCAGCCCTTCAATAAGAAAATCTTTGCTGTTTGGCCGGGCCAGGCAATAGGCCAGGTGTTTTAATAAGGTAGTTTTGCCGGAGCCTGCCTGCCCCTCAATAAGAAGCACATCATTTTTGGCGATAATTTTTTCAATATCAACGGGTTTTTGCTTTTCTTCACTTAGATATGTTTTACGACTTGGGCCTGGTGCCGTCTGGTGGGCATAAAGGGGTATGAATATCTCCGGCAGCTTTAGAGGAATAGCCTGGCCCTTGCCCTGAAGCTTATCAGCATCAATATGCCCATAATTACTGATTACCCAGTCAAAATATACCTCCGGCAAAGCCTCATCTTTATTATCCAACGATCCGGTCTCACTGGTAATTCCTATAGTGGAAAAATCGGTATGTGATACCATAACTATCTGAAAAAAGTGTTATAATTTTCTGTTCCTAACTTAATTCAATTAAATTTTTACTCTCTGACCGATAAATTTAATCAATTCCTATAAGAAAATGACTTTAT
>DAOURK010000093.1 GCA_030625085.1 Pseudomonadota bacterium | reverse complement strand
GTAATTTTATGCTTAAATCATGAGGATTTAGATCTACTTATACTCGGACAGGCTGAATTATACAAAACTGCCATTATTTGAAGAACCTTATTAGAGAAGTACTTGCGGATTTTCCAACTGAATTTTTTTATTATAGGTATGGAAGGACTCTTTCCTGATGGAAAAGAGCTGCGGGTAACGGTCAATTCAGACTTGATCGCTGACGACCTTGAAATTGGAGAAATAGTAATCTTAAAAAAGCATTCCTTAATCATCCACAGAATCGTCGGAAAATTTTGGGGACAAAATCAGTTTTACTTTTGGGAAAAGGGAGATAATGACTGTTATCCCAAATTATGCATCCAAGAAAACATACTGGGAATAGTGACTGGTATTGAAGACTATCCCGACTTTAGGTTAAAACACCAGCCAAGCTTATGGCGACAAAGAAATACAAAATTGTTAAAATTTTATAAAACAGCCAACAAAATGTATGTTCTGATAATGGGTGGTAATATGGGAATAGGCACGAATGAGAGAATTGGCACAAACGAGAGAACGGGCGGGAATGTGGGAATGGGCACGAATGAGAGAATGGGTGGTAATGTGGGAATGGGAAAAAATTTGAATCAACGACATGGGTTGATAGAAAAATTACGTCGGAAAGGGTTTTGGTCGCTGTTTTACCTTATTTGCTCTCTCCTTGATCTGAAAGGGAAATAATTTTTGATACATGTGCTCTTGCTGTTCGACCATAGAATCAATATCAAAGCCATGTAAAAGAGATCGGCGATTTTTTTCCGTGTAAGACAATTGTCCGGGATTTTGCAGCAGGGAAATCACTTTTCCCGCCATAATTGAAGGATTTCGAGGAGGCACCAGATGGCCGTTTACCCCTTGGCGGATAATTTCATGATTACCATTAATATTGGTGGCTACAATGGGAATGCCTAAGGCTGTAGCCTCCACCAGGACCCTGGGTAACCCTTCCCATAATGAGGTTAACACAAGCACGTCAAATTCAGGGAGAAGCTCCATTACATCTTTTCTCCAGCCGGTCAAAATGAGGCGATCCTGAAGAGATAATTCTTTGGCCAGATGTTGTATCAGAGGGCGCATTTCCCCATCGCCTACCATTATGAATCGAGCCTCCGGAAATACGCGGCTTACCCGGGAAGCCATATACAGAAAATCTAATGGGCTTTTCTGGGGTTTAAAGCAGGCGATCATACCAACAAGAGGAAAAGACTTCCCGGCAATCGCTTTTCGATGTTTGGTTAAAGCATTTTGATCCCTCCAAAATTGCTTAAGGTCAATGCCGCTTCGAATCACTCTCCCCTGCCCTTCCGGCCTACAAATCCCCAATTGCACGGCTCGGGTAAAATCTGTTTGAGATACAAAAATAATTTGTGAGCTGATTTTGGCTGAGATCTTCTCTAAAAAAATAAATATCTTTTTTACCAAAGGATTTTGAAAATCATGAAAACCAAATCCATGAACGCTGTGGACAATATTGCGAATTCCTGCTGCAAAAGCCGCCCACCTGCCGAGGATACCGGCTTTGGAACTGTGGGTATGAACGCAAATTCTTGGATTTTCCTTCCTGGCCTTGTGTAAAATCACCAAAAGATGAAAAAAGGCGGCTAAATCCCAAACAGGATGAATGCGGCGATGGAGTGTTGATAAAAAAAAGCATCTCACTTCTTTTAGCGATCCTGCCCGGGGTACCAAAATACCCTCTTTACCGGTGATTAAAACAGGCTCAAATTTTGATGGGTCCAATTTCTTTAAGGTAAATAAAGTATTCTGTTGCGCTCCACCTAATTCCAATTGAGTGATAATATGAATAACACGCATATATTTCATAAGGTCATATCAATTTTTTTCAATAAATAGCCGGCCAGAGAAAAAAAAGTGATGACAAACAGGAGAATAAAAATGGCCCAGGCAAAAGGTACCTTAACCAAAAGCAGGCCACAAATGCCTAACTTTATTGACACTCCATAGGTCAAAAGAACGGTTTGTTGCTTTGATAAGGCCCATTTACGTAACCTGAGCGCGAAATGATCATTACTCCCCTTTAAAATGGACATACCGCGGCGATGGCGTATATAACTGATAAACAGCATCTCAAAAATCGGCACACCTAATAATAATAAGGGCGTAAAGAACCCCAGGACACTTGTTTCAGTATAACTGCCGATCATGGCAAGTGCGCCCAACAGTAAACCAAGCATTAAGCTGCCGGCATCACCGAGGTAAATTTTGGCTGGAGAAAAATTATAGCGTAAAAACCCGAGCAAGCTTCCGGCCAGGGCCAGAGTAAATACAGCAACGCTGTGATTATGATTCCACTGAGCTATAATAAACAAAAAGAAGCAGGCTATAAAGGCCACCCCTGCTGAAAGGCCATCCATAATATCGATTAAATTAAAGGCATTGGTCATAACCAGCAGCCATATAAAGGCTATAAAAATACTCACACTTACAGGGAGAAAGGTCAGCCGGATGATAATACCCGATTTTATCAGAGCCAGGACGGCAATCACTTCTCCCATGAGTTTTACCTCCGGTGGCAAACAGCCTATATCATCAATAAGGCCTAACATAACGGCAATGCTCCCCCCCAGGAGAAGCCCCACCACCTGGCGATCGAAATCTGAAAAGGTGAGCGCCAGAGAAAATAGAAACGAGATAAAAATGGCCACACCTCCCAAGTAAGGGACTGAGGCCTGTTGATTTTTCAATTTTCCATCAGGACAATCAATAATATTAAGTTTTAAGGCCCCATCCCGGATAAGAGGAGTAATCTGCCAGGATAGGATAAAAGCGATAAAAAAAGACAGTATGGCTGTAACCATTCTATTTCTTTCCCTCTTTCTATTCTCTCTTTCTCATCTGCATTTTTTCATCAATAGCTTTTCAAAACCAAAAACCGATAGTATTTTAAATATCAATGCCATTAACTTAAGGAATTCTTCCTTGTCATTTCGACCGAAGGGAGAAATCTTTCCTTCATATAAGTTCTCTATTTGCTCTAAACACTGAGGAAAAGAAAATTTGTTTTTCACTTGAAGTTCCCCTGCTTTTCCTAACTTTTGAGCCAGGCCGGGATTATGAATAAGCCTAAGAATTTCCCTGGCTAAAATGCGCGGCTCGTGTGGAGGAACTAAAACCCCTGTCTTGTTGGATATAATAATTTCCGGCATCCCTCCCACTCTTGTGGCTATTACCGGAATGCCAAAAACCATAGCTTCCATTATGGACAAAGAAAATCCCTCCTCAAGTGAGGGGAGAACAAATAGATTAAAGGTCTGGATAAGTGAATCTACATCACTTCGAAACCCTGTAAAAACAACCTGTTGCCCAATTCCCAGTTTATGAGCCAATTCTTGCAGATAAGCTCTTTGCGGTCCGTCTCCCACCAAAAGGATACGAAAAGAAGAAAATTTTCCCCCTATAATGGCGCCGGCCCGCAAAAGATCCTCCAGGCCCTTATCAGGATGTAACCGGGCTACACAACCAATAACATATTCTTGTGAAGATATACCGATAGAAGATTTAAGAGCAGTAATCCTCTCTTGACTCAGTTGCTCTTTTTGATCCATACCACTATAAATTATGCGAATTTTTTCCGGATTCACCCGCTCTCGAACCCTGAGTTGTTCGGCTACAGCCTTTGAATTGGCCAGCACATACGTGCTCATGGGGACTGTGCATCTATCGAACCATACGGCCAGGGGATGTTTATGGCGAGTCAAACACCTCTCAGAGGAAATTATCTGAGAGACCCCTCCCATAGAGCCGGCCAATCTTGCCAAAAGGTTGGCTCGATATAATAAAGAGTGAATGAGATCAAATTTTCCTTTTTTTATGATATAGAGCAAACGAACAAATCCCAGCAAAAAATATACAGGCGTCAATCCATTTACCTTTTCGGGCATATCCAGGCTATACACCCGAATCCCTTGCTGCTGCAAGCACCGGGCAAAATAGCCGGGCTTTTTCAAGCTACAGACTACAGCTTGAAAACGTGCCGTATCTAAGCGGGTAACCAGTTGATATAAAAACTTTTCAGTTCCGCCAATATGTGATGAGGTAATTACAAAGAGAATGCGCATGAGTAATTTACCATTTTCTGATCAATAAACATCCGATGCCACATTTCCAGCACCAATAAGGCCCAGATTCGATAACTATGGTCCTTCTTGCCGGAAACATGGCTATCCAATAAATGCTGTACTGAAGACCGATTGAAATAACCCCTTTGGATACATCGGGAATCCAACAACAGATCATAGGCCATGGGGCGAAGATCTTCTCGAAGCCAGCGGTCAATGGGCACACCAAAACCCATTTTAGGCCGGTTTAAAATTTCTTTGGGCAGTAATCTGCGCAGGGCCTTTTTGGGTAAAAATTTTGTTTTCAATCCTCTCAACTTCATCTCGGTAGGTAAGGAAGCCGCAAACTCTATGAGTTTATGATCCAAAAAAGGCGACCTGGCTTCCAACGAGTTAGCCATAGTGGCTATATCCGTTTTCACCATCAAATCATCGGGCAGGTAAGAGTGAATATCCACATACAGGGTGCGATCAAGGTGCCTGTCGGCCAAAGCCTGATGATATAACCCGGTGGCCAAATCTACTGAATCCAGATTCTGAAACCGGTCTTTCCAGTCGTCCGAATATAAAACATTTGTCTTATTATCAAGTTTTGCCTCATTATCAAAAAAACACATCCAGCGAACATATCTGCGCTCCGGAGTATCAGCCGCCGCGCACATAAAACGTTTTAATCGGCGGGAAAAGGTTTTATACTCAGCCCCTCCGGGAATGGAATTCACTATCCCCTGCAACCTTTTAGCAGAAATAAACCTGGGAAAAAAATTGCAGATAGAAGCAAGCCGGTCCGCCATATAACGCTCATATCCTGCAAAAGACTCATCACCCCCGTCCCCGTTCAAAGCAACGGTCACATGCCGGCGGGTATATTGGGCTAAATAAAATGTAGGAATGGCCGAAGAGTCGGCAAAAGGCTCGTTATAATACCAGACCAGTTTCGGCAGGATCTCCACTGCATCCGGCCGGACGATAAACTCCCGGTGATCTGTATTATAAAGTGAAGCAACCTGCCGGGCATAGGGCAGTTCATCATAAGCCCGCTCTTCAAAACCGATAGAAAAGGTGCGGACAGGTTGCTGAAGCTCTTGGCACATCATAGCCACCGTGGCGCTGGAATCAAGTCCCCCGCTTAAAAATGCCCCCAAAGGCACATCACTGCGAAGTCTGATACGCACAGCTTCCTTAAAAATTTCCAGGAAGCGCTCCTCATAAGCCTGCTGATTCGGCAAAATCAACTTTTCCCGGTAATTTACATCCCAATAGCGTTTTATCTTAATTTGCCCCTTTTGCCAGACCAGCATATGGGCCGGGGGTAATTTACAGATACCCTGGAAAATAGAGCGAGGACTGGGAATATAGCCGTAGGTTAAAAAGTGGTGAATAGACTCCTCATCAACTTCTCTGACAAAATCAGGGTCCTGAAGAATTGACTTTATTTCCGAGGCAAAGAGAAGCTTTTCATTAGTCAGGGCATAAAATAAGGGTTTTTGCCCCGCCCGGTCGCGAGCCAGCAAAAGGCGCTGCTCTCTTTTGTCCCACAGGGCAAAGGCAAACATCCCTCGCAATTGCCGAACACAATCCACTCCAAATTCTTCATACAAGTGCAGAATCACTTCAGTATCAGTGGCCGACCGAAAGCAATGGCCCAAGGCCACCATTTCTTTCCGAAGTTTGCGATAATTATAGATTTCTCCATTAAAGACAAGGTGACAGGACTGATCTTCATTGGCCATAGGCTGTCGGCCGGTGGAACTTAAATCAATAATACTCAGCCTTCGGTGCCCCAACCCGATATTGTGCTCTATCCATATTCCTTCATCATCAGGCCCCCGATGCTGAAGAACATTGATCATATCCTGAAGAAGATGGGAATTTACTCTATTTGTCCGATCA
The DNA here is from genome assembly GCA_030625085.1 of Pseudomonadota bacterium. Taxonomy (GTDB): domain Bacteria; phylum SZUA-182; class SZUA-182; order DTGQ01; family DTGQ01; genus DAOURK01. The sequence continues at coordinate 12,621 of DAOURK010000093.1, read as the reverse complement.
AAATTTACTTGACCACATATACCGCACATTTTAAGCTGTCACTTATACCATTACATTCAATGTCATTAACTGTATTAGAGCCATTAACTGTATTAGAATCATTAACTGTATTAGAGTCATTTTTAATATACAACTTGAGCTCCTTACAGTTGTCCCTCCCACTTGATGGGAGAGCTTACTCACAATTATTCCTCCCCCTTGATGGGGGAGGTTAGGTGGGGGTGACTGTTATGTATTCCCCCTCCCTCAGTCCCTCCCACCAAGGGAGGGAAGTTGAAAAGATTCATAGTATTTATGACTCTGTTGATTTAGTCCAAAATTGAGTATTTTTTGCGAAAAGAGCACTCATAACATTTTGTTTTTATTAAAATAGATGAATTCGTAAAAAGTCATTTTTTTAAAATTTGGGGTACATAAATTCAATAAGTAACCTCGTGCGATATCCTTAATTTTGGACTTTTTACGAGACCATCAAAATACAATTTCAGGAAATTTATAAAATCATAGTAAATCAACGGAGTCATTTATTAAGTTAATGACATTGTCATTACATTTCAAATTAAGTTAGAAAAGATTAACAGGATCTACAGGATTTTTATTTTCATCCCCTTATTCACCATATCGGCTGCCAATTCATCGAGCTTGGTTGGTAAGCAGCAATTCTCATCATACTTAATAAACCTGCAACAATATCTTAGCTACAGAGTCCCTAGGAGGCTGTCCTAGAAAGCCTCCTAGTAGCAATTTGGTATAAATATTGCGTATCACATTAAAAACAAATCATTATCATAAAAATTATCGCTCATATAGATTTAAATAAGGGTATTCACCGAAAAAAAGTATATTAAAGGAGCATTAACAGGGACATTAACAGGGACATTAACAGGAACATAATATGAAGCGGACTTTTCTTTCCGGCACATTTTTAATGATAATAACCTTTTGGGTCAGTGTCTCCTTTAGCCAACCCGTGCCGAATCTATTTACAGCTATTAGTTCGGGAACTTCTTCTTGTACAGCAAATAATCTCATTCCGGGAAATGATTATTCAAAACCATCCTTCCAGGATCAAGATAAAAAGAGTTTCACCTGTGTCGGCCTTCTATCACCTGGACAAAGCCTGTATACTTCCTTACTCAGCAAGGGTATTACCCAAAAAATAATCCAACACATTATCCTGCATATGAAACCTGTTTTTGATTTTAAATCCAAAAGCAGACCCAAAGATCAATATACCATCATCCTGGGGGCAAGCCGAGAATTGCTTTCATTTCGCTACCAAACATCACCTTTGGAGATATACAGTCTCCAAGAAGATATAAATAAACAATGGCGGGCAACCAAAGAAAAGGTAACTTTAGATAAATACCTGGTTCATTTATCCGGAAAAGTCCGGGGCTCTGTTTTCACCAGCATAGATAAGATTGCCAAAGCGAAATACATAGCTGCGCAATTTATTGACATTTTTGCCTTGGAAATAGATTTTCAAAAACAAGCGAAGCCGGAAGACAACTTTAATTTATTAGTAGAAAAATATTATCGCGGAAAAGAATTTGTCTGCTACGGCAAAATTCTAGCTGCCGAGTATCAAGGAGCTCTTATTGGTGAGAAAAAAGCTTATTATTTTCAAGAAGATGAATATATAGAGGACTACTATTCTCCAAAAGGTATATCCTTAAATCCCAAGGTCCCTTTGAATTACACCCTTATCAGTTCCGGTTATAGCCATAATCGACTCCACCCTCTGCTTGGCTGTTTTAAACCCCATCTGGGCATTGATTTTGCCGCCCCTCTCGGCACGCCAGTGTGGGCGGTGGCTGATGGAATGGTGATCTACCAAAATCATGATCATTTCAATGGCAATCAGATACTTATTGAACATGAGGATGGATTCATTTCCTTTTATAATCATCTCTCCCGTTTTGCTGAACAAATCCAAAAAGGAGACCAGGTCAGACAGCGCCAGACAATTGGTTATGTGGGAACCACGGGGCTTTCTACCGGCCCTCATCTAGACTACCGGCTCAAAAAAAATGGACGTTTTATTAATCCCTTAAAAACAAATTTTCCTTCTAAACCAATTATTGCGGAAAAAAATAAAGCACGGTTCGATCAGATAAAAAAAACATACACTTTTTTCATGAAAAATGAAGCTATTCCGCCTAATATTATGGTAGCACGGATTGATGCTCAGGATCTGAAATCAAGCAGGCATGGTCCTTTATCTGTTCAGTTATATCCTCTTGATTTCTGTTCCATCACAGCCCAAGGCTCCCCCCTTTCATGCAGACCAATGGGTAGTTTCAACGGGTCGAGAATACATATAAAGATTATTAATCTTAATTTAATGCCCTCCTTTAAATTATTATGCCTCTTCATCGCATCTTCTCAATTCCTTATACATTCCCTTTAAATTAGACAGGATTAACAGGATTTACGAGATTTTTCTTTTTTATCCTATTCAATCCTGTTTATCCTGTCAAAAAAAATAAAAAGCAAAACTACTGTATCATCATTGATCTGTCGACTGAACAGTGCCGATAACATAAATGAATATATATATGTCAATTTCATTAATTTAAGCTCTGATCAGCGCTCCTTTGTCATTTCGAACGGAGTGAGAAATCTTGTTATGCTCTACGTTTAAAGATTTCTCCTCGCTAATGATCCTCGAAATGACAAGGGGAAATTCCTTAAGTTAATGGCATTGATGTATGTATCACAGAAACAATAAGCAGGATTTTTGGTCTGCGGCCCAAGACTAACCCTATATGGTCAAAAATAAAAGATTAGAGGCAACATCAAAGGAGTAAGGTTATGAATGATATGATAATGCTGGCTTTGGGGGATAGCTCCACACGGACAAATCTAAAATACCTGCTTCAAGAATTGAACCTGGACATCAGAGAAGTAAATCAAGGCACTCAAGCCATTAGAGATGTAGCCACCTTATCTCCAAGGATGGTAATCGTTGATGATTCATTATCTTATCTCAATGGATATCAATTCTGCCGCCTGGTTAAATTTGGGCTTCACCTGGATATCCCTTTGATATTGCTTATTTCTTCTCAACATAATCCTGATCGCTTTTGGGGTACCTCCTGCGGAGCGGATTATTGTTTAAGCAAGCCACTGAATGCCCATGAATTAAAAGAAATCGTCAATGAACTCTTATTGAATAAAAAAGCCCGGAAATTCTTTTTCCAGACACCCTTCATTGGTCAACATACCAGTGATCTGGATATCCTAAAAATAGCTAACGATCTTATGGATCGTCATCTATTTCAGGAAAAATTGTTAAATGAATTAAGGTCTATGAATCGTGAGATGGAAACAGTGCAGGACCTGGTTTCAGTTATGATGTCTATTCTAGGTTCTCTATTTTCTTACCGAAGCGCTGCAATCTTTCTTTATTATCAAACCAAGGCCGACCTTTTACTTTCATCAATGCAACCAGTGGGGCAACCTCGCCTTGATACATTATATGCTTCTTTACTGGACTATGTAAAACGAGAGGAAGGACTGGATTTATCCCTGGACGATATTCCTCTTACTGTTCTTGGGCCAACCTCCCCTGAAGAGGAAGCCGAAGCATCTGAGGAATTTGAAGATGAGGGTATTTCCATCTTTTCCGGAGAAAAACTTCGCAGCCTTATCTGTTATGTAGCCTTTGACGGTTTGAAACACGAAACCTTTCCTGAAGAAGAAGCTCGAATCTTTCAGCTTATTTTACAGCAAGCCATGCAAACGCTGGAAGAAAAAGTCATTTTTGAAAAATCCATACCTTTTTCTATTATTGATACAGTGCATCGGGAGGCTACCAATCGCTCCTTTTTCCTGAAACTTCTATCCCAAAATATGGAGCAGTCCAGAAGGTTTCAAATTCCACTATCTCTGGTTATCCTGAATCTAAAAAATTTTCCGCAAGTGGCCAATTCTCTTGGTAAGAAAGCGACCTTTCATTTCCGCCAAAAAGTTTATCAAGCCCTTCTCAATGCTATACGAAAAATGGATATAGTTGCCAGAATCGAACAAAACAGATTTGCTCTGGTACTTTTTAAAGCCAATCTCGAACAAGCTCGATGTGTATATCAGCGCGTAAAAACTCTTTTGGACGAAATATCATTGCCTAATGAAGCCCTACAGATCCAGGGAAGGTTTAGACCATATGACGCCTCCTTTGGAGTCGATGCAGAAGAATTTTTATCAACTGCCTGCTCTCCTGTTTTTTCATCCTTAGATACTCCTCGTCCTCAAGCCTCTCATAAAAAAGAAACCCCGAATAAATCCGGTTCCGCCCCAAAGAAAAGCGTAGCCGCCACCACTGAGTCCAAAAATGCAAAAAAATGAAAACCAAAAAAAATTCCCGATTGGCCAAATCTTAGTCGATCACGGATATATCACCAAAGAAGAGCTCGCCGAAGCCTTACAGGTCCAAAAGGAATCGAAAGATTATAGCCCCTTGGGACAAATCTGTGTTGACTTGAAATATATTTCGGGCATTGATCTAACAAAAATTCTGCGTAAATATCGCAAGCATATGTATCTGGGCGAGCTGTTAGTCAATATGGGTATCATCAATGGAGAACAGCTTGAGCTGGTCCTGCAAAAACAAAAAGAAGAAAAAAAACCTATTGGTGAATTATTAATTGAATTAGGACTTATAACTGAAAATCAACTGACTAAATCTTTAAGCATGCAATTAGGGATTCCCATTATTAATCCTGATATCCATTTAATTGATCAGGGCCTGGCTAAACGCTGCAGCGAGGCCTTTTTACGAAGACAGGAGGCTGTTCCGGCTTTTGAGAAGGATGGGGTGGTTACCCTGATCATGGCCAACCCCTTGTCTGAAAATATTGTTAATGATTTTAAAAAATATTTTGATGCCCAAATCGAATCGGCCATTGCTTCACGCTCGGCCATCAGCCAACTCCTCGACGCCCTATTCAATAAAATTGAATACGGTCAAAAAGATATGGATTCATTGGCAGACAAGGATTTGATTATTGGCAATGAAAGTTATGCCAAAGATTCCAGAGATGATGCAATTAAAATAGTCAATTATATCATTTCCTCGGCCATTGCCGAGGATGCCAGTGATATCCATATAGAACCTCAGTCTTACAACTTGCGGATTCGTTATCGTATTGATGGGGTATTACAGCATAAAACCGACTTGCCCAAGCAATTGGCAGCCTCTATAGTAAGCCGTATTAAAGTTATGGCTGGGATGGATATAGCCGAACATCGCAAGCACCAGGACGGCAGGATTGAAGCCAGAATACTGGATAATGATATAGATCTTCGAGTTTCAGTCTATGCGGCTGTTTATGGGGAAAATATTGTTATCAGGATCTTAAGAAGACAAACCATCTTAATTGATATGAATAAATTAGGATTTTCTCCCCTGAACATGAAACGCTTTAAAAAAATTCTCGTAAGCCCCACGGGCATTATTCTGGTATGCGGTCCCACCGGCAGCGGCAAAACTACTACCCTTTACGCCTCTATAAATCATTTAAATAATATGGACAATAAAATTATAACTGTAGAGGACCCGGTAGAGTATACTATGGACGGTGTAATTCAGGGGCAATTAAATACTAAAATCGGTATGCGTTATTCGGATTTCATTGCCTCTATGATGCGGCAAGACCCTGATGTGATCATGGTAGGTGAGATCCGGGATAACATTGCTGCTGAAGCTACTATTCAGGCGGCTCTGACCGGGCACAAGGCTTTCAGTACATTCCATACTGAAGACTCGGTCGGCGCTCTCTTGCGGCTTATGGACATGGGTATAGAAACATTTTTAATTTCATCCACCGTAGTTTCCGTAATTGCCCAGCGTCTCATACGCAAAGTATGCGAACGTTGTAAAGAACCCTATGAACCGGACCCTTCTATTTTTGCCAGTTTTGGCATTAAAAATGTGGATGTTTCCAAATATACATTTTTACAAGGAAAAGGATGCGATTTTTGCCATAATACAGGTTTTAAGGGAAGAATTGGTATTCATGAAATTCTTATTGTTAATGATGATATCCGTGATGCCATTTTGACCAGAAAGGTCTCCAGCGACATACGAAGAATCGCCAAAACATCAGCCGGGATGGTTACCATGCGGGAAGATGGATTTTATAAGGCTGCCCAGGGGATTACTACTCTGGAAGAAATACTTCGCGTTGTATTTTACAGCGATGCTGATATGGAATCTTTCCAAGATGCCGATTTTGTCATAAGGATGATAGATGGAGAGGAGATACCTCTTCCCCCTTCAGAAATAGCAGCAGCCCAAACAGTTCAGCCGCACCAGCCATTTCAACCAACACAACCAACACAACCGCCCCAAGAATCCCAAACATTCCAACCAACCCAAACACCTCAGCCGCACCAGCCATTTCAACCAACACAACCAACACAACCGCCCCAAACACCACAAGGGCCAAACGAGGTTACTTCTCCGCCAATAAGGCCACAGGGCCTTGACAAACAAGAGTTTTCCCAAAATACAATGTCCTCGGATACATTGCCGCGAAAAAATACCGTGAAATATCAAGGAGAGAGATATCGCATACGTTTTGAGGCTGATACCATAACCTTGGAGCAGGATCGTATTCAAGATTTTTTTCAAAAATATCTTTCTTTGAAAAATGAATTTGGGGGAAAGATTTCAGAGGATTTATTGGAGGATTTCATTGACTTTATTGTTTACTATACTACGCTATCTCAAAAAAAATATGGGGCTGTATTTGTAGAGTTTTATCTTAAAGTGATCGAAGAGTACCCCAAAATTTTTCTTCAATTTCAAGTATATAACCAACATGAACCATCAGCCTATTCTCAAAGAATGCGGGGACAGCGATTGATGGAATTTTTAACCTGATACTAAAAGGGTCAAAACCATGAGCCAAAACACAAAGCCATTTGGGAAAGACGCTCTCTGTAATTTTTTCCCCGTTGCCGGGTCTGCACTGAAACAAAAACCAGGGGCAAAAAATTTAGGTATTAAACAGAGTAAACAACAAAATCCCCTGAATACATTGGCAAGTAAAAAAACCCCTGTAAATAAATCATCAGTCGAAAAGGCCGTCTACACTACTCATACCCAGGAAATCAGCTTTGAACAATTTTTAAAATCCAAGCATAAAAAGCCTTAACATCCTAAAAAAAATCAACTAGAAAAATAAACTTTGAGCGTTTTTACCTAAAATCTGCTTTTTGAATTCTGAAGAGATATCAAGTGAATTGATCAAAGAAACTTCTACTCGTTGATCCTTCCATGGTGAATCCGTGCCGAAAAGAACCCGATCAGGTGAGTGGCCGGTAAGAATTGTTTGAAGAAAATTTTCATCAATATAGCCAATAGTATAACTGGTATCCAGATAAATATCTTTGCCAATGAGAAGCCGAATTACTTTATCCCATTGCCGCCAGCCTCCCATATGAGAGGCTACAATTTTCAATTCAGGAAAATCTTTATGAATATGAGCTAACCGCTCCGGATCGCTTCGGTCGGAATCAGGAAAGCTGATATCATAGCCGCAATGAAAAAGAATAAACAAGCCATTTTCCACTGCCTCCTGATATATAAAATAAGCTCGCTGTTCATCAAGAAAAAAAGATTGAAATTCAGCATGAAGCTTTATGCCTGGAAACCCCGCCTCCTTGATTTTTCTCATTTCTCCGGAAATATCCAGTGAATCCGGATGAATAGAAGGCAAAGGAATTATCCGGGGACCGGCAATGCTTTTACACCAGGTAAAGATAGAATTAAATTGGGCTGGGGAGGTGGCCACGCAGGCAATTATACTGACATCTATGCCTGCTTTATCCATGGAACGAAGTAAATCGGCAATTGTTCCATTGAGATAAGCCTTGCTGTTTGATGAGTGCTCCAGTTTTTCCATTGCTATTGAAGCAATATGATCCGGAAAGGCATGGGTATGAACATCAATAATCATGATTCATTACAATTATAATGAGATTTTTTTATCCTGTTCAATCCTGTTTATCCTGTCTAAAAAATTGCTGGCAATCCGCCTAAAAAAATAAAAACTCTTGTTCCTGTATTATTAAATTTTACTTATTAAATTATTACTTCACCCTTTACTTCACTCTCTCCAATACAATAGCATTCTTACTGTCTTTTTCAGTAAGCTTTATCCTATTTTCATCCTCAAATAAAACTAGAAACTCTTTTGAAGGCGCTTCATCCCTGAATGTTCGAATTATATCGCCATTCACTTCGTAAGTAACTTCAATCTTCTCTTTTGTATCTTTCTCACCCGTGTATTCCAGCACACAGGTATGATCTTCCAAAAAAGAGTATGTAAGGTCCTCAGGCGGAATTTCCTCGGCCGCATCAGTGTAAACGAATTTCCACTTTCCTATGATTTTTTTCTCCATTTCCGAGGTTTTAGGGGCTGCCGGCTTTTGAGAACGACAAGAGTAAAAAACAAAGGTGCATACCATGAGTAAACAAAATACAGAAATAATTTTTTTCATCTTATAATCCCCCTTCATAAATTTTTTATGCATTTTTTTTCTTCGGCAGTCTTTCATGAGAAACCTGCATTCTCTTGTGATTTAATCCAATGGCAGGCATTCAAAAAAAGAAGAAGCCAGGGAGTAACTTTATGCCGCCTTTTATGTTCATATGGATAAAATCCCCACTGCCAGGGGAAAATAGCCCGCTCAGGATGAGGCATCATAGCTAAATGACGACCATCCAAAGAACAAATGCCTGCTGCTTCAAATTGAGAACCATTTGGATTAGCCGGGTAGTATGATTGCGCATAGTTAATGGGAATACTATAATTTTCTCTTTCCCCGGCAAAAGAAAAACGCCCTTCACCATGAGCAACCCAAACACCCAGGGTAGATCCTTCTAAGCCTTTGAGAAGAATAGATGGTGATGAGGTAATGTCCACAGATAAAAACCTGGATTCAAAGATTTGTGATTCATTGGCTGTCATGCGGGGCTGCAGGCTCACCTCAAGGTTAGGATAGAGCAAATGTAATTGGGTCATTAACTGACAACCATTACAGATGCCTAAAGATAGTGTATTCGGCCGATCATAGAAATTTTTCAGCACCCTTCCCGCTATCTCGTTGTAGCGAAATATGCCGGCCCATCCACGGGCCGAACCAAGGACATCGGAGTTGGAAAACCCTCCGCAAAAAACAATAAAATCGATTCCCTTTAAGCTTTCCCTGCCGGAGGTGATATCAGTGGTAGTTACATCCTTAACATTGAATCCGGCCAAATGCAAGGCATAGGCCATTTCCCGATCACCATTTGTTCCCTTCTCCCGAATGATGGCCGCTTGGGGAGCAGGTTTCAAAGTCGGTCGAGTAAAGTGAATCACATCAAAATCACTGGGGAAACTGAATTCTTTCATGGGAGTATCGAAATGGCGAAAGCCGATTTCGGCCACCGCCGGATTCATCTGTCGCTTTTCCATATCATAGGATGTTTGCTGCCAAATTTTCCTGAGTTCCTTCATCCCGGCGCGCAAGTCACCTTCTTTAGTCCGAAGTGTGAGGTCCTCAAAATCCGGTTCAGCAATAGAGTAAAATTCTATCTCTTGAGGAAAAGCGCTCCGAATTTCCTCTTCCCTGTCTATTTGATATTGAATACAAACTCCTAATCCCTCATAAAAAAGTCTGTCTTGAGGAAAGCTAATCTCCAATCCGCAATTTCCGGCAAAGGCCATCTCACACAGGGTAGTGAGAATGCCCCCTTCAGATACATCGTGCCCGGCCAAAATAAGGCCCTTCCGGATAAGAGACTGGATAGCATTAAAACAGGTTTTAAAATACCCAGCATCTTTGAGGTCCGGCACCCGGTCAGGTTCTCCGCCTAATTGATGGTAAACTTGAGCCAAACAGCTCGTGCCCAAACAGTGCGATGGATCTTTGGGCAATTTTTGAAAAGGCACATAAGCCACCCTTGTCTTTTCCAGCCCCTTCAGGTCCGGGGTGACAATAGCCTTGAGGTCATTACACCACCCGGCGGCCGAAACAATAACCGTTCCCGGGGCCCTGACTACAGCGCCGTCCGGATATTGTTGGGACATGGACAGAGAATCTTTGCCTGTAGGCACGGCAATACCCAGGGTAAGACAAACCTCGCCTAAAGCCTGAACCGCCTGATAAAGATTAGCGTCTTCTCCCGCTTGATTGCATGGCCACATCCAATTGGCGCTTAAAACCACAGAATCCAATCCCCTGCTCAAAGGGGCCCAGATAATGTTCAAGAGGCTTTCTCCTACTGATAAACGCGCTCCTGCTTCCGGATTAACAATACCGGGGATTGGACGATCTCCCAGACTTAAGGCCAGCCCATGATCCCCTGAATAATCAAGCGCCTTGACGGCTACATCAGCTAAAGGAAGCTGACAGGGACCCACGGTTTGCTGTTGAGCCACCAGGCCGGTTACCGAACGGTCCACCTTATGGGTAAGCCATTCCTTGCCGGCCACTTTAGTCAGGCGCAATATCCTGCACAGATGTTCCTCTAAAGAGGCCTGTGGAATTTTAACCAAAGGCCATTGAAATTCTACAGTTTCCGCCCTTATTTCAGTCTTTGGGGGATTACTGAATAAAAACTCAAGGTCCAAATCTATCGGCTTTTGACCTTCGTTATGCTGGAAGATGAGCCTGCCGTCTCCGGTACACTCACCTATTTCGTAACAAGGGCATCGTTCTCGTTCAGCGATTTTCATAATGCGGGGCACTGCTGATTCAGGTACTACCAAACCCATACGCTCTTGGGATTCATTGCCGATAATCTCCAGGTCTGAAAGGGTTGGGTCACCTATAGGCAATTTATCCATAAAAATCCTTCCCCCGCAATCCTTTAAAAGCTCTGACAGACAATTAAAATGCCCCCCAGCGCCGTGGTCATGCACGGAAATGATGGGATTATGATCGGCATCCTCAGCCAATTCCCTAAGCACCCGATAGGCACGCTGCTGCATCTCCGGGTTTGAACGTTGAACAGCATTTAACTCCATCTTCTTTTCCATGTGTCCTGTATTTACTGAAGATACTGCACCGCCGCCGATACCAATGCGGTAATTGTCTCCACCCAGCAGGATCACCCGGTCCCCCTTTTGAGGGCCCCTTTTGTGAGCATGTTTTTTATTCGCCTGCCCTACCCCACCTGCCAGCATAATTACTTTATCCCACCCCCAAAAAACCCCATTAAATTGATGATCAAAGGTAGTGACTGTACCGGCAATCAAGGGCTGACCAAACTTATTGCCATAGTCTGAGGCGCCATTGGAAGCTTGTATGAGGATGGTAGCCGGGTCCTGGTAAAGGTAATCGCGAGAAGGCAAAGCATTTTCCCAGGGAAGATCGGAAATCCGCGCATAGGAAGTGAGATAGCCGGCTGTGCCTACACCCGGAATAGAGCCGGTCCCTCCTGCCATACGATCTCGAATCTCTCCCCCCGTGCCGGTGGCTGCACCTGGAAAGGCGCAAACAGTGGTGGGGAAGTTGTGGGTTTCCGCTTTTAGACTCAGCACGGATTCAATCTCCCGGGTCTTAAAGAAAGACGATTCATCGGGTGAAAATTGTTCTATGCAAGGCCCCTTAAAAAAAGCCACGTTATCTGTATAAGCGCTGACTATGTTGGATGAGCTCTTTGAACTCGTCCGGCGAATCCAGTCAAAAAGAGAAAGCTCTTGCGGCAGGCCATTAATACTAAATTTACCATTAAAAACCTTATGCCGGCAATGCTCGGAATTTGCCTGAGCAAAGCCAAACAGCTCTGCATCAGTTAAAGAGCGACCATTTTTTTTAGCATAGGCGTTTAAATAGGTAATTTCCTGATCAGAAAGGGCCAAGCCTGCTTCACGATTATAAGCACTTATGTCCTTAATATGTCGAACAGGGTCAGGCTTCATATGCATCAAGAATAATTGAGTAGTAAGTTCCGGGTAAATCTGCTGGAGCATGGGATCAATATTCCTGGAAGAATTTTTTGGCAAGCAAAATTCTTCAGCCCGGCTAATACCGGAAATACCGGTATTTATTAAAATTTCAACAGCATTGGTTGACCAGGGAGTTACCATTTCTTTTCGAGGGCCAATAAAAGGTCCTTGGTGGGGAGAGATCTGCCTTGCTTGAAACAGCCAAAAAATTTTGTTCAAGGTTTCCGGGTCAAAAGCAACCGACGGGTCTTCTGTATGTTCAAACTCAAGTATAAATAATTTTTGCTTTTCCAGAGTGGATTGTAAAATTAAAATCATATTTTTTTAACACTTATGATGCATTCGCAAAAAGTCGTTTTTTGAAAATTTGGGTTGCATAATTCAATAAGTTATGTTGTATATATATCCCCATTTTGGACTTTTTACGAAAACATCACTTATGGGTTGGTTTTTATTAATCCGGCAATATGCAGATAAACATATCAAAAGATGATAATATCATAGCGCATGAAGGAGATAAAGGCAAGAAAAAGCCAGCAGTTCTAATTATGGAATCCGAGGAAAATAAAAATTATAATTTAATTAAGTATTAATACAAGTAGTAGCCTCATTGCGCACGGGATATGGCAAATTTAAATTCCTAAAGACGGCAAAAGTTAGATCAGTATGTATT
>DAOURK010000245.1 GCA_030625085.1 Pseudomonadota bacterium | reverse complement strand
GATAAAGTCATTTTCTTATAGGAATTGATTAAATTTATCGGTCAGAGAGTAAAAATTTAATTGAATTAAGTTAGGAACAGAAAATTATAACACTTTTTTCAGATAGTTATGGTATCACATACCGATTTTTCCACTATAGGTAATTTTTTAAGTTCCTCTAGTGAGAAGTACCCTCGTGTTATTATCGGCACTTCAGAAATGCTAAGATCACGAAACATTAAATCACGTCTTAGACACGATAAAAATTTCAAATTATTTTTATCAAAAATATCGAATCCCAAAAACCAGTCCGGTAATCGATCATAGAAGATAGAATGCTGTGCATAGCACCACTCTCCGAACAAAATGTACTGGTCAAGCAATTTTTCAAAAAGCAATTCAATTTTAGGACGCAACCATGCAGAGAGTTTCTTCCACTGTCCTATGTAAGGATTATAAAGGTATGATCCTCTATTCTGAACTCTAATATTCCCCGTAGAGTCAAATGAAATGCCAAGATTAGCTCCATCCACTTTTTCTTCAACCACAAGTTCGTGTTGCAGAAACTCAACACGTTCAGATTCCGACATGACCTTATCGCCCCTGACTTCATTATCACCAAGAATTGCCAAGTGAGGTGTAGAGGGGAATTTATAAAAATGGTTTCTCACGTTCCGATTTTCTCTTTGTATTTTGCCTTGGTATATTCGGGGCATAGAAACCTCACTGTAATGCCAACCTCAGCAAGGGCACCTTTCCAGCCCCACCATTTACTGTCTATTGCTTGCAAAATAGGTGGTTTTTTTGGATGAGCATTGGCGACCGCAACAAATTTCCTGTCGGAAACATCAAATGTGGAGAGTTCATCATGATTGGGGAATTCGTTATAGATATCACCATCCTTTGAGATGACAACACGATCCTCTTGAGGGAACCCCCACTGATTATCATTAACCCATTTCATGAAACTGTCACCGACCCCTGGTTGACCACTCATGGAAAGCTGGCGGCGATATTCAGTAAAAATTTCACCCCCTTCATCTATAACCAATCCACCTTTTTTGACAACATGCTCCACAGCTTCTATGCAAGCGTCCACACACCCAATTAATTCATTGGGTATTTTGTCCGGATCGATCGCCAGGTTCGCAGTCTTTGGAACATTAGTGTCCACCAGACACTTTTTCGGTAGGCTACTCATTAAGCATCCCCCTTTATCGTGCTCTGACTCCTACGCTTTTTCATCGCGGCTTTAGCTTGCGCTGTTATGTCTCCCATCTCATCACCAAAAAATTTTTCCGGCCAATTTCGAATATTGCCGAATTCATCAAGCTGAATAGTCTCCAATTTCGCCGGCACCCTGGATACATTTGCAAAGTAGGCCGATACTTTATCCTGTGAAACAACACCTTCAGCAATCCTTCTTTGAAGGCGCCTGAGAAAATGCTCGGAATGTGTTTCGACAATGAGCTGGATGTTTCTATCCTTACCATTTTCTCTTGAGTTGATCACATCAATCATTACATCAGCTAAAGCGGCTTGTGCGCTTGGATGCAGATGGATTTCCGGTTGCTCCATAATTATAATTGAATTATGGGGTGCATAGAAACATTGCACCAGCACAGGCAACACCTGGGAAATACCAAAGCCCACATCAGGCAGATCCACTAAATCCTTTGATCCCTTGGTGCCTACTTTGACTTCATAATCCTGCCTCTGATCAGAAATAGGATTAACCTTAAAATTTTCAATAAGCCCCATTTCTTTTAGCTTTTGAGCAATGATTTGTTCGAAGGGTTTTGCTGTTTTTTTGTATCCAAGACTAATCTTCCGATTACACGCCGCAAGAATCGCGGCGACCGTATTTTCTCCTGAGTATCCAACGCTCTCAGGTTCGATCCCTGTCCAGGAATAAAGTCGTTCCGTTTTTATTCGCAAGGGCCCCAGGTAAAAGAGCGATCGAAAAAATTTTTCATGTCTGAGGTTTAGCTCCTGCACAAAGTCAGCATTTTGATGGTAGGCTACCACTTCATCAGGAAAACCATAAAAGCGGACAGGCGTGGGATACCAGACGCGACCTGGGTATCGCCTTAGCGGATAGTTGTCTGCTTCAACTTTGTATCCCGGTTTGGATCGCCGCTCCATTCCAATAGAAAAACCCTCATTATTGTCATTTTCAAATAGCCGATATTTTAAATTATCTAATATCAAAGAGTGCTGATCCTTATCACCCAAACCAACCACCGCGTTAAATGACAACCTATTACCTGAAAAAGATCGACCAGAAACAGGGTCCTTGATTTTCATTGTTTCGACAAAATCCCACGTGTATTCAAAAGCAATTTTGTTTTTGACATCTCTGTGAAAGGCCATTTCCTGGTATGAGCCAAGTTGAACTGCTGTGTTCTTGCCTCCGGGATAAAAGACAGCTTTTCTATCAGGAGACTCCACTGTTTGCTTCAGCATCATCAGAAATTGGCCGATACTCGACTTCCCTGAGCTGTTTGTGCCAAAAAGCAGTGTAATTGGGGCCATACGGACAGTGCCTGTATCTTGCCATCCTTTAAAATTTTGTATTTTTAATTTTTGAAGCATTTCATTTTCCTCCCCCAATATATAAATATTTTTCTAAGAAATAATTTACCCATTTTTATAACCTCAGAACTCCTGATCCGTAGGATTTTGATTTGATACCATACTATAGGCCATCCGCAAATTAGTACCTGGAAAAATGACTTCAGATTCATTGAGGATCTCACATAATTTTTGTACATATTGGTTATTGCGCGGATTGGTCA
>DAOURK010000140.1 GCA_030625085.1 Pseudomonadota bacterium | reverse complement strand
AAGATATCGATTCGGTAATCCCAGATTTATCCTCTTATCAATGTTTAACACCTTACTGGCTTGATCGGTCTCCATTCTTCTTTTCTGTTGCGTCCCATAAGGTGTTGGTTCTCCGGAAGTCAAATCCACCATAAAAACATCATGGCCTTTTTCTTTTAATTTAATAATAGTTCCGCCCAATCCCAATTCCGCATCATCAGGGTGAGGGGAAACCACTAAAAATTTTCTCTTCCTTGAATTGTTTTCTCTCTTTTGCACGCTATTACCTCTAAATAATAAAGTAATCGCCGGCGAGGATCATCCAACCCGTCTAAAAATTCCCGTGAATGATTATTATAGATAACTTCTACAGGTATCTCTTTAAAAAAGGTCTTTGTTCTTATTACCTCCAAAAGAATCTCTATGGCTAACCCGTAGCTTGTTTCTTCAAAATTGACCTTTTCTAAAAAA
Organism: Pseudomonadota bacterium; assembly: GCA_030625085.1. GTDB lineage: Bacteria > SZUA-182 > SZUA-182 > DTGQ01 > DTGQ01 > DAOURK01. The sequence continues at coordinate 12,537 of DAOURK010000140.1, read as the reverse complement.
GAACGCCGGTATCCTCTAAAACCACAAAAAGGGTCACTAAAATTTACCGAGAATAATAGATTGATCAACCTTGCTATATATCTATTTATGAGCAGTCTGGTGCGAGGGACATGTAAATATCTGTCTATCCTAATATACCGCGAACCTAAAATCACCTCATATTCATTGAGTTCTTGTAAAAATTGAGGAATACGTTCAGGGTTATGTTGAAAGTCAACGTCTATGGTCAATATTTTTTCATAACCATTTTCATGGGAAAAACGAAAGCCGGAAATCAAAGAGGCGCCATAGCCGCGCCTTTCAGGATGCTGCAGTAAAAATGTTCTGCCATTTCTTGTTTTAAGGAAAAAATCCTTACTCTTATCAGTAGATCCGTCATCTACGAAAAGAACGTCTTGAACATACTCTTTGCGGAGCTTTTTAAAAAATTGCTCTATGGTATCTTCTTCGTTATAAACCGGACAAATTACCAGGCTTTCCTTTGACATTTTACTTTAGTGACATTGGCTGCAATTGCGGCTTATACATGAAGCACATGAGGATGCAGATGTGCTTGATTGACCCGGTTGGCCGCTGTTTTTTTTCATTTTAAAACCACAGGCCGACATCATCTTCTCCACATCCTCCGAACGGCACTGTGGACATGATATAGTCTGATTTGACTTGAGTATCAGTTTTTCAAAATACTCCTTACATTTTAGGCACTTGAATTCGTAAATGGGCATTGTTTTTCATTCCTTTTTTAACCATACAACGTCACTTACCATTTTAGATGTATAATAGAGGAGCGAAGCGACGAGAAATCTTATTATAAAAAAATAGTTAAAGATTTCTCCCTTCGGTCGAAATGACAAGTGTCGTTGTAAGGTTAATTCCCTTGAAGCGTTTTCCAGTCAGCCAGAAAACGTTCAATCCCTATATCAGTCAAGGGGTGCTTGACCAACTGTTCTATAACTTTAAATGGAATAGTTGCAATATGTGCCCCCATTAAAGCAGCCTGAACAACATGAACAGGATTCCTGATGCTGGCCACAATAATCTCGGTATCATACCCATAGTTTTGATAAATCGCCACCAATTGTTCAACCAACTCCATACCATTATGAGAATTATCATCCAATCTTCCCACAAAAGGACTTGCGTAAGCAGCCCCTGCCTTGGCAGCAAGAAGCCCTTGTGAAGGCGAAAATATAAGGGTCATGTTAACCTTTATTCCTTCTGCTGACAGCTTCTTTGTTGCTTTAAGACCTTCAAGACAAACAGGTATTTTAATAACAATATTATCAGCAATCCTCGACAGTTCCCTGGCCTCTTTGACCATCCCCTCCGCTTCCGGACTAATGACCTCGGCGCTGACCGGACCACGGACAATGCCGCAAATTTCCTTGATCAGCGATATGAACTCCCTACCCTCTCTGGATACCAAAGTAGGATTGGTAGTTACGCCATCCAAAACACCCATATCATTAGCCCGTTTAATCTGATCCACATTAGCCGTATCAATAAAAAATTTCATTCTCTCACCCCTCCTTAGCTATAGATTTTCAAAACAGCAGCGCCCGTGATTTTCCCCTGACGAAGACGATCCAGGACACTATTAGCCTGCTGAGAACATAATGGCTTTCCCGGTGTTTCCAATACCATGGCCTTCATCTTTTCCGGAATTTCCATTTTCCATACTCTCTTCGTTTTTATCTCGGCGTATGGCATTCTTTGCAGACAGTTGGCCCTTTCCCTTCTGTTTTGTGACAATCAACACAGCTTCTGTCAGAATTATCGAATATTTTGTGAAAAGCAGCGTAGAAGGATTCGGGGCCTTTTCTTTTCTTGACATCAAAATGACATCCCTCTACTGAACAACTGCCTATGGTATAGCTTTCATAGAACTTGTGATGGCAAAGCGTACAGTTATATATTTCATGTTTAATGTGCTGAAAGGGCACGGGAAATTTTCTCTGTTTACCTGTGGGCACTCTCATTAAAATTTCCTGGCGAACAGTGCATACTACCCCTTCGGCCTCCGCTAAATCCCTTTGGATTACTAAAAAACCAAAAACAATACTAATGAGCAAAAATAGCGCCGGGATGTGCATCGCTTTTATTTTCATGCTGTTCTCCTTACCTGCTTTGATAATGGACATTGTGCTACCCACTATACCCTCCTCAACGGTTCTGCACCTTAGCTCCAACTTCTTTAAGAAGCTTGTCAACCTGAACAAAAGGCCTCTCTTTTATAGCTTTTTCCAGTTCTTTTATTTCGTCATTTAGATCAGGTGACCCTTCCCCGGATTCACCATCATCAAGCGCTTCATCACGTATTCTCTTGATTTCATTTATAAAAAATTTTTTGTCCCTCTCCCCAAGACTATTAAATTTGAATTCAAAATTGTAATTTGAGCCTTCCCGCCCGTCAATATCCTGCTTTATCACTACAGCCCGAGCCACTGCTGAAAGAAATGTTCGAAATATCTTCCTCTTTTTTTTAGTAAAACTATGGGATTCAGCCTCTCGAATCTCATCAAGTCTCTTTTTAGCGGCCTGTGGTATAAGCTGTGCCATGCGGGTCCTAATCTCCTCCATATCAACCAAGATAGCTTCACATTCAATGATTATATTTTTGATCCTCGATTTTTTCTCCTCAATTTGCTTTTTTATATTACTGTCTGATTCAGGTTCAGATATCTTCCCCGCCTGAACATCACGTTGCAGAGATAACAATTGTTCATGAAACAATTTTTTTTCAGTGATTAATTTCTCTTCTTTGGCCTGTAATTCTTTATAGTAAAAAGCTAACTGTTTTGGAGTCACTGTCGGATCTTGAATAATATTAAACATTAAACGCTTTTTCACCTTCCTTTAAGGCTAAAGATTACCTTAATTCAATTTGATGAATTCGTAAGAAGTCGATTCCGGCATATTTGTCATTTCGACCGTCGGGAGAAATCTTATATTTTTCGGCATATTGTGCAATAAAGATTTCTCACATTTGTTCGAAATGACAAACTGATGAGACTTTTTAGATTGTATCAATTTAATAAAGCCATAAAAAATCAGTAGACAGGTCCCGAGGAGTTGACCAATCATCATAACTGTGCTTTTTATAGGAAATGGGGACATAAATCTCTTCAATATAATCTGTTAATAAAAACCGGACTATCTCACCTTCAGTGCTCTTTTTGGAATAAGGAGGGGACTTCAAGCCAAAGCTCTTCAATCCTTCACTTACTTCATCATGGGTAAACCCAAAGGAGAGGATCTCCATATGTCGTAAAAATCGATTAAACTCTGTATTATTAGGCAAACGATCCATAAAAAATTTTTTTTGTGATTGACTAAAAGAGGAACTTTTACTCAACTTATAAACCAAAAGGGCAATCAGGCTAAAATCCCCCAACTTTATGACATGGAAAAAAATCTCTTTGATAATATTTGCAGTTACAGCATCTAAAACCTTAAACTGCTTGAGGCCAAAAACAAATTTAACTACTCCAAGCCCCTCTACCAACCCCTTCGATATACAATTCTTTAAATAATCTATCTGTATATGTTCAAGTGCTTTTTCTTGCACATCTACTAATTTACTCAAACTGTTCCAGGCAATAGCTTGAGTATAATAAGCTTCACGGGAATGATCCGTTAAATAAAAAAGAACATCGAAGCATACATCCATATCTTTTTGAGAAATTATTTCCTTAGTTAACATTTGTCCGATCTCATGGGCAATGAAAGCCTTTCGATGATTATCGTGAGCCACGATAAGGCTTCCTCCAAAGGGGTACTTGGTAAAATAGATAAATCCTTCCACTTCCGAATGATCACAGATGGCTGACTTAAAAATCCTGACTGCTTGGGATGGGGACAAATGTTCTAAAATTTCACCGATTCTGGATCGGGTCAAAACAAGGCCACCTTTTTTTTCAAATCTTCTTTTTTGCATATCAGTATTAATTTTATATCCCAGAAGTAATATCAATATAAAGGCCGGTAAGGGAACTATCAACAATAATATAAGAATAAGCTTACTCATTTTTAATTTTCCTTATTAAAAGCACTTTTATCCATGTCTGCTGGGAACAACCATTTATTTTATTAGATTTAATTTTAATATAATATTATCATCAATCCAATGCTTATCCCACCATTCAATGGGATTCACAAAAACCTCCCCAACCAGCATGGCAAAATGAAGATGGTCTCCACCAGCCAACCCGGTATCCCCGGAAGTGCCGATTATATCGCCTTTGTTAATTTTTTGATCTTGAGTTATATTGAATGTACTTAAATGACTATACATACTAAAAATATTTTGCCCATGATCAATGATAATAGTTTTGCCGTATATACCTAACTCGCCTGCAAAAATGACAATTCCATTATTGGTTGCCGGGACCTGAGCGTGAGCTATTGAGGCCAAATCGATTCCCAAATGCACCTGTTGATCAATTTTTTTCCCTTTATAGAAATAGGCCCGTTGATCTGCAAATAAAGCTGAGGTTTTTGCATTAGGCAGTCGTAAAAATCTCCCTTCCCATAATGCTTCCGGCGCCGGATGCCGACAAATTTCAAGAATTTTTTGATTATTTTCCTGTCGTAATTGATTATTGATTTTAAGAAAGCATTCGATGAGGGGCTTTCCCGGGAGAGTTTCATCAAAGGAAAAAAACTGAGGCATTTTTCTTTGAAGGAATTTATCGCTAATAGTAATTGAATCCCTACGAAAAGCCTTTTTTCGTATTGAATAATAAAAGCCGGCCCTTGATTCATTACCTGCCTTATCCTGAGACATCAATTCAATCCTTGGCTCTTTTTTATTATAGGGTATGGCAAAATAGGCAATATAAAGATTTTTGGATGTTGGGGCTGTAACCGGAAAGCCTGAAAAAAATATATCCCCGACATAAGCACCATTCTTCACTGAATCATCAGTGGTTTGGTAAACAACAAGACCTGTTCCTCCTTGGTTAATATAATGTTGAGTGCTTAAACAGGTTAAGCTCGGCGGTGTGCGGTCAATAGTAAATATTTGTTTAAAAACTGTAACATTTCCTGTGAATCTTTTTCTCCAGGAATAATCATTTACTTTTATAATAAGGGCAAGCGAACCTTCCTTTAATTTCATTTCCACAGGGTCAAAATCTATTTGGATATCTTTATAATTAGTATCACCTTTACCTAAAAGTATATTGCCCTTGAATTCCTCTGTATAGATTTCTTTTTGAAATTTATTCTGTACTATTATAACAGTAATACTCCTCAAACCGGTTTCCAAATCCTCTACCCTAAAATCGAGGGTTCGTTTTTTATTTAAAAATTCTATTTTTTGATTTTGGATAACAACCGGCGCATGGGACTCAAATTTTTTAACCAAAAACCAAATTGATGCGCTCACTAAAAAAAGAACAACCGCTATATAAAAATTTTTTTTATTCATCCATTAATCCTTATATTATCCTTATATTATGCTGATATTATGCTTATATTATGATACTCTCCAATACTGCATGTTTATTAATCTTTATAATAAAAGTTCCAGATATTTATACCCTAAAACCAAAAAAAATCTTGACTATTTATAGAGGGAAATATATTATAACCACTCTTGAATTGATAGTCAATTTTTGCCTTCATTGTTTTTCAAAGATTTAACATATCAAAAATAAATAAACCAAATTTATTAAAAATACAGTCGAGAAAGGATGAAACATTTGATTGTTCAAAAATTAAAACAAATCAAAGACGCGGAAGAAAAAGCCGGAAAAACAATTTCCGCGACAGAACAAAAAGCCAAATCCATTCTTGAAAATGCCCGAAAAAAAAGCGAAAAAAATATTTCTCAGGCCATAGAGGAAGCGCAAGAAAAAGCGGAACAAATCAAAATCATGGTTGAAAAGGAGACTGAAAAAAAAATCAAAGCCATTAAAGACCGGGCTACCAAGCAAAAAGAAGCTATTCAGGCAAAGGCTAAAGAAAAGTATACTCCAGCTATCTCTCTTATCATTGAAAGGATTACAGATTTAGATGGCCGTAAATAAGCTGAAAAAAATTGAAATACTTGGGCATCAAAGCCTCCATGAAGAGGTCATCAATACTTTACAAAAGCTCGGGATCGTTCAAATCGTTGACTTTAAAAATGATATCTCAATTGCCGATGATTTAGTTGAGATACGTGAAATAGAGACCAAAGATGTAGATATTACCTTACAGCAAATCAATTACTGTTTAAACTTTCATAAAAAATTTGAGAAAAAAAAGGGCCTCATAGAGACACTAAGGGAACCTCCTAAGATTATTAATCTTAATAAGTTAGCCGGCCTTGTTCAATCCTTTGATTTTTCTCATCATTACAATCAATGCCAAGAACTGGAATCACAATTAAATTCTGCACACGCAGAAGAAGCAAAAATTAAAACAGAAATTAATTTTTGGCAACCATGGAATCCTATTGAGGCAAATGTTAAGGACCTGGAACATACCGAACAATGTACTATAATTGCAGGAATAGTCAGTTCCGACGTTGAAGAGACGCTTTCTCAAGAGTTGAAGGACACACTCCCGGAAGTTGATGTTACCATAGTAAACCATGAAAAAAATAAATCCTATCTTTTGTTCATAGTCAATCAAGAGATTCAGGACCGATTGTCGGATTTTTTAAAACAATATGAATTTCAAGAAATTAAATTTTTAAACCGGGAAGGTAAGCCGGCTGCAATTCTAGAGCAATTAAAAAAACAATTGCAAAAACTTCAAAAGGACATTGAGACCTTACAGCATAAAGCGCAAGACCTTCTCAAGGAAAAAGAAAAGTGCTTAATGCTCTATGATTATTATACAAATCTTCAAACCAAGCAAAAACTTAGCCAGTATATTGCTCATACCCAACAGGTATTTTCTCTTGTCGGTTGGTTAAAGGCCAAAGATGAACAAAAAATTCTTCATGGTTTAGAAAAAAAATTCCATGAACTTGATATTATTATTAAGGAACCGGATGCCGATGAAGTACCTCCAGTGGATCTTTTTAATAAAACGATAGTATCTCCATTTGAAGCGATCACCAATCTGTACGGCTTGCCAAATTATAAGGAAGTTGACCCTACGCCTCTCTTAGCTCCTTTCTTCTTCCTCTTTTTTGGGGTGTGTCTCACTGATGCAGCCTATGGGATTATTCTTTCATTAGCTTGTGTTTTAGCGCTTCGATATTTTTATTTACATGGCGGGAGCAAAAAAATGGTGCAGCTCTTTTTCTTATGTGGTATTTCCACATTCATTTGCGGCGCTCTCACCGGAGGATGGTTCGGTGATATTTTAAATTACCTGCCGGCTTATTTTACTCCCCTTCGAAATTTTAAAAACAGTTTAATCATTCTAGACCCAATTAATGATCCATTAAAATTTTTGATATTTGCTCTTGTTTTGGGTTTTATTCAGGTATGGTGCGGCGTTTGTATACAAATGTATAAAGATTTGAAAGAAGGAGAATTGGGAAACGCTTTTTTATCCCGATTCCCCTGGCTGGTGCTTTTACCTGGAATAATTGTATTATTGCTGGCGCAGGGAAACATTCTTCAAGGAGCAATGTGGGCCGGCCTTGGTAAATGGTTATCAATTTTGTCAGCCGGAACGCTCTTCTTTTTTGAAGGAAGAAATCAGAAAAATATTTTTGGAAGATTGGGGACTGGTTTTCTTGCTCTCTATGGCATAGTTGGTTATTACGCCGATATGCTATCCTATTGCCGGCTACTGGCACTGGGGCTGGCTACTGCAGTTATAGCCAATGTGGTGAATCAGATGGCTTTTTTAACTTTGAAAATTCCTTATGTAGGGATCATAATGATGGCTTGTATATTAATTGGAGGACATATTTTTAACCTGGCCATTAATCTTCTGGGCGCTTTTGTGCATACCAGCAGATTACAGTTTATAGAATTCTTTACCAAATTTTTTGAGGGGGGGGGCAAACCCTTCGTCCCATTTGCCATTAAAACCAAATATATAAGTATCGAAGAAAACTAGATTTTTTTAATTCCTTTAAAAAATATAAACTTTCAAAAGGAGGAAAAAGTATGGGATGGGGTTTAGTTATAGCGATTGCCGGGGCCGTAGTAGCAGTGATTCTGGCCGGGATTGGTTCAAGTGTTGGTATTGGTATCGCGGGGCAAGCCAGTGACGGATTATTGAGCGAAGATCCCGAATCTTTCGGGAATATCCTTATTTTAACGGTACTCCCCGGGACCCAAGGGATTTATGGTTTTGTGGCCGCCTTTTTTGTCATCATCCAATTGGGATTGCTGGCCGGAACTGTGCCTCAAATTACCATGGCTCAGGGCACGCAAATATTCTTGGCCTGTCTTCCTGTTGCTTTCGGCGGTCTTGTTTCCGGTATCTTTCAGGGAAAGGTTTCGGCCGCGGGCGTAGCTGTTGCCGCTAAACAACCCAGCGAATCCATGAAAGCGGTTATTTTATCTGCTCTGGTGGAAACCTATGCTGTTTTGGGTTTATTGATCACCATTCTTCTACTCATGGGAATCAAACTCTAAATATTGATGGAGTTACTGTCATGTCATTAAAAAATATTTTGGAAAAAATTCAGCTTGATGCCGACCAGAAAGGCGAAGATATTATCCGGCAGGCAGAAAAAGAGACGAAAAAAATTCTGGCCAAATCCAAACAAGATGCTCAGGAGAAAACCGATTGCATCATAGATGAAGGCACCCAATCAGCTCAGCAGAAAGATAGAAGAATGATTTTAGCTGCTGAGTTGGCTGCTCGCAAAGAAATCCTTTCCGAAAAACAAAAAGCCATTAAAAATTGCTTTAACGGCGCCATGGAAAAATTGAATCGGATTCCTGATCAAGACTATCAAAATATTGTAAAAAATATGCTTATATCCACCTATAATCCGGAGATCACCGAAGTCATCTTCTCAGAAAAAGATAGCCGGATAATCAATCAGCAATTTATTGACAAGGTAAATAAGGCGCTGGAAGAAAATGGTAATAAAGCTCAGTTGAGACTATCCAAGGAAAAGAGAGAAATTTCCGGGGGGTTTATCTTAAAGGGAGATCGGGTGGAAATAAACAACTCTTTTGCCTCTGTTTTAAAATACCGGAAAAATGAACTTGAAGCAGATGTAGCCAGGATAATCCTAGGAAAATCTTGACCGGAAGGTTGGCAAATAGATGAGAACGATTAGTTACCACAATCAGAAAGATGACGTTAAATATTCTTTTGCTGTCGGAAAAATTAGAGCTATGGAAACCAGGCTTCTGGATGGTCTTCTTTTTAAACGGCTTATTGATTCTAAAGATACCCGGGAAATGGGTCGCCTCTTGGTAGAAACTTCTTATGGCGATCTGTTTAAAGAGGGAGCGGCAAGCGCTGATTTTGAAGCCTTGTTGAATGCCGAGTTAAAACGAACCTATCAATTGATTAAAGACATTGACCCGGACCCTGCTTCAGCTTGCAATCTGTTGGCCTTGCACTATGATTTTCATAATCTAAAGGTCCTATTAAAACTGCGACAATCACCTTCGGAAGCAGACTCATTTTTGATAAACTTGGGATTATACGGACCGGAAGCAATACGCCAAATGGTCACCTCAAGCGATTATTCACCCCTTCCCCTAAATCTGGCCAAAGCAATTTCCTCTTTAGTTACCGAACTGGAAAAATCTTCTCCCCCTTCTCAATGGATTGATATTCAGTTGGATCATATCTTGTATACCTATCTTATCCGGCAGGCTGAGCATTTGAATAATAAATTCTTGATTACCTTATTTCGATTTCAAATAGATCTTATTAATATCCGGACACTTCTTCGCGTCAAGCAAATGGAAAAAGAGGCATCCTTTTTACAATCAGTGTTACTTGAGGGCGGAGAAATTTCCAAAGAAAAGATGTTGTCTTTTTTAGAAGAGCCGAACGACAAACTTATATCAAGTCTCAATTTCGCACCCTATGCTCAGGTAATTAAGGAAGGAATCAACTATTATGAGAAGGAAAAAAGCCTGGCCCTTTTTGAGCGGTTAGCGGATAATTTTTTCATCCAATATATCGGTCAGGCAAAATATATTGCCTTTGGAGTAGAACCATTAATTTCCTATATTCTTACCAAAGAAAATGAAACTAAAAATTTGCGGATTGTGTTTGTCGGCAAACAAAATAGTCTTCCAAAAAATATTGTTGAGGAAAGGTTAAGAGAAATTTATGCCTAAAATTGCTGTGATAGGCGGACGTGACAGCATCCTTGGCTTCACCGCCATGGGGATTGATATTTTCCCTGTAGAGGATGAAGAACAAGCCTTAAAGGAAACCACTCGGCTGGCCAGGAAAGAAGATCAATACGCAATCATTTTTATGACCGATGATTTGGCTGAAAAAATTGATAAACAATTGGAAGATTTAAAAAAGAGTATTCCCCTACTTCCGGTAATTGTCATTATTCCATCCCATAAAGGAAGTTTAGGGTTAGCAACATTAAAAATGAGAAAAATGGTTGAAAAGGCTTTGGGCGCCGATATCCTGTTTTCGAGATAAATTGGAGGAATAACTATGGCAGGAACAATTATCAAGGTCTCCGGCCCTTTAGTGGTTGCCGAAAAAATGCAGGATGCCAACATGTACGATGTTGTCAAGGTCGGCCATGAAGGGTTGATAGGAGAGATCGTTGAATTAAAAAATGATTTAGCTTCCATTCAGGTTTATGAAGAAACCGGAGGGCTTGGACCTGGAGATCCGGTTGTTTCCACCGGGCAACCCTTAAGCGCAGAACTTGGTCCCGGCATAATGGAATCAATTTTTGACGGCATCCAAAGACCCTTGGACATGATTTATACAAAGGTCGGAAGCATGATTACCCGAGGTATATCTGTTCCCAGCTTGAATCGTGAAAAAAAGTGGCGATTTCAAGCCACTGTTAAGAAGGGTGACCAAGTAACCGGCGGGGACATCCTGGGAATGGTACAGGAAACGGTTATAGTCAAGCACATGATATTGGTGCCGCCCGGAGTAAAAGGTGAAATAGGTGAAATTTCCAATGGAGACTATACAGTAACTGATACTATTGGTACTGTTCGTAACGCTGGTGGTGATACAGTCAAGCTTCAGCTTATGCAAATATGGCCGGTCCGCCTCCCCAGACCTTATCAGGAAAAATTACCTCCCACCATGCCACTTGGCACCGGCCAAAGAATTATTGATTTGTTTTTCCCTGTAGGAAAAGGGGGAACTGCCTGTATTCCCGGTCCCTTTGGTTCAGGAAAAACAGTTGTTCAGCATCAATTGGCTAAATGGGCTGATGCTGATATCATCGTCTATATCGGCTGTGGAGAGCGTGGTAATGAAATGGCTGAAGTTCTCCTGGAATTTCCTGAATTAAAAGACCCTCGCTCAGGCGAACCTCTAATGAAACGAACGGTCCTTATTGCCAATACGTCTAATATGCCGGTGGCCGCGCGAGAGGCTTCCATATACACTGGTATTACCATAGCTGAATATTTTCGGGATATGGGCTACCATGTGGCCTTAATGGCGGATTCTTCCTCCCGATGGGCCGAGGCCTTGCGTGAGATGTCCGGTCGATTGGAAGAGATGCCCGGCGAAGAAGGATATCCTGCCTATCTGCCCTCTCGATTGGCTGACTTTTATGAAAGAGCGGGTGTGGTCAAAACCATTGGCAGTAAAGAAAAAATAGGCTCCTTAAGCGCTATTGGAGCAGTATCTCCCCCTGGAGGAGATATGTCTGATCCGGTTGTTCAGGCAACCTTGAAAATTGTTAAGGTCTTTTGGGGCTTAGACGCCAATTTGGCTTATCGCAGGCATTTTCCGGCCATAAATTGGCTGTTGAGCTATTCCCTTTATCATGACAATCTGGAAGAATATTTCGCCAAAGAAACCTCCGAAGACTGGAAAGATGTTCGTGTTGAGGCTATGAACATACTGCAAAAAGAGGCAGAGTTGGAAGAAATTGTGCGTCTGGTTGGAAAGGATACACTTTCACCTTCTGATCAATTAACCCTGGAGATTGCCAAATCAATCAGAGAAGATTTTTTATATCAAAATGCCTTTCATAAACAGGACGCTTTCAGCTCCTTAAAAAAACAATATCTCATGTTAAAACTTATTATTGATACCGGAATTCATTTCGGTCAGGCATTGAAGACAGGTTGTTTTTTAACTGACTTAGTGGAACTTCCTATTATGGAAAAAATGGCTAAGATGAAATTTCTCGAAGAAACCAATCTAAGCGAATTTGATACCTATCAGGAAAATTTGAAAAAAGAGGTTTCCTCTTTAATAAATAAAGGGACGTCATAGTGAGAGATTTGGAGGATCAGCAGCATGCTTAAAGAATATAAAACAGTCGCAGAAGTGTATGGCCCTCTGATGCTGGTGAAAGCGGTGGAGGGAGTAAAATATGACGAACTGGCCGAGGTGGAGTTGCAAAGCGGCGAAATTCGACTGGCCAAGGTGCTGGAGGTTAATGGTGATACTGCCCTGCTCCAACTCTTTGGAGGTTCCACGGGCATTAACGTAGTTGAA
>DAOURK010000008.1 GCA_030625085.1 Pseudomonadota bacterium | reverse complement strand
GGCAGACCAACCCCCAAATTTACAATATTAAGTTAAAAGATAGTGACAATAAAAAAACAGTATAGACAGGGAAAGGTATCATTCGCGTTTGCGTTTAATAATATTGAGGATGGACTTGGCAATAGAGCAAAGGGATAATTTCTTTTTAGCAGCCGGATCATTATCACTGTAAAATTTTCGGAAGAGGATGGTTATTCTCACAATAAAAGTTGAAATTAAAAATGATGCCTCCGAAATGGGTTGAACTTCAATGCGTAAGAGTTATTAAATTAGCTCATAGAGGCCCAATATAAATATTTATAAATCCTGTTACATCCTGTTAATTCTGTCAAAATAAAAAAATATATATGTCGATTACAGCATTTATCATTCGGTATGCCGAAAAGTAAAAAAGAGTTCATTTGACAACTTGGTTCCCGCCGTTCACCGTTTGACAATCTTTTCGGAAAAAAGTAGAGTATAAAGTATGGTGGGTCATTAGGTGGAAAGAGGGTAGAAAGAGCCATTTTCTTAGAAGGAATAAAGGATTATGATGGCCTTATGATGGGCTATAGTTTAGGCTGCATAGAAGGATTAAGGAAAGAAACAACAAAAAGAGAAGATCGGTATTGTAGGTTCGACCCCGATTTTTTACTAAGAAGATTGAGGTAATTGAGCTATGAAGTATGTTGGTTTCGAAGAGTATGTAAGAGAAATGCTTAAAACAGCAGAATATAAAAGAGATTCTGAAGTTGACTGTATCGTAGCAATAGTCTCTGTTTTGCCGGGCTGTATGTCGCAGGGGGATAATTTTGAAGAGGCACGAGACAACCTCATAGATGCTATTGAGCTTTGGATTACTGTAGGGCTCAGAGAAGGAGAAGAAATGCCGCTAATCAATGGGGTTAAGTTAGCATCCGCAGTCGAGCATTTAGAAAAGGCTACAACGAAAAGTACTAGTTATGCCTAAAATACCTCCCTGTTCGAGGGCCGAACTAATCCGGAAACTTCAGAACTTAGGTTTTACAGGGCCATTTAGAGGTGGAAAGCATAGCTATATGAAACTGGGCAGTTATAGGCAGATTATTCCAAATCCTCATGGGAAAGAAATATCTTCCGAGTTGGTGAAGGAAATCTTGAAGCAAGCTAATATCTCTGTAAAGGAATGGCTGGCTGCCTAATAATCTTAATCTGGTGGAAGCGGCATCAGGACCACTTCCCACCAGATTAGTTAAATGTATATTGTAGGTTTGACCCCGATTTTCATACTCTTTTTACCTTCTTCAGTAAAAGAGCATGAGATAGGAATAATTCATCAATAAGGGCAAGCTCATTTTTGATTTCCTCACAGCATTTTTTAATTTGCATATAAAACTATTCCATCTTTCTCAATGCTTTTTCTGAAATTCGAAGGTAAGTCATCAAGGTCTACTAAATCTACCCGTTGTTTTACAATAGTTGGTAATTTAGCAATAGCAGCAAAATAGTTTTTGCTAGTGATCCCGCTTACTGCTATGTCAATATCAGATTTATCAATCGTATTGCCATCAACCAAAGAGCCGAATAATACTATCTTAGAGCATCCCTTCTCTTTCAAATAGATCACAATCATATCGAGTTTTGTTTTTAAATCCCTTGAAAATTTCATAAAAAAATACCCCAAAAATTAATATAATAACAATTACATCATGATACAATATAAAATCTATTTTTTCAAATACTTTTTATCTTTTTAGTCAAAATGAGAATAGCTGGCGCTGTTGACAGTGTGGTCCCATTGGCCAACAGGTGCTAATTTTCCAATATCATCCCACACGTTCCGGGAAAGTTGCCCTGGCTTTAGTTTCAGAGGATAAAATTGACGAAATAACTGATTTTATCGAATTTATTTTGTCTAAATCTAAGATCCAAAGACGAAAACCAGTGAAGCTTCGAGGTATCTGGAAAAACAAGGGGTTTGAAAAGATAAAAAATATGGGATCTGAATTGAAAGATATACAGAAAAATTTAACAGATTCTATCTTAAATAGGGATATTTAGTCATGGAATATTTAGCAGATACCGTTACGATTATTAGATATTTTTCGGATAGTGGTAAAAATAGGCCGGCTTCCGATGAAATGATGAAATTGGGATTAAAATTTTTTCCCTAATTTTTTTGCCTTCCTCATTTCCGAAAAGGCCTCTTTGATCATTCCCTTTTCACCATAAGCAATGCCTAAATTATAATGAGCATTTGCATGGTTTGGCTTAATTCTGATAGCTTTTTTAAATTCAACGATTGCTTCATCTACCAATCCTAAATCAAAATAACATATCCCTAGATTACTTTGTGCGTTTGCATACATGGGATCTAACTTCAGCGCCATTTTATATTCCTTTACCGCAGCCTCCAAATTATCCTTTTCTTTATATGCAAGCCCAAGATAATTGCGAGGTCTGGGTTTTTGGGGAGATTTTTTTACGACATCGGGCCAGAGGGTGGCGCCTTCCTCCCAGATTTTATTTCTCTGGAAGGTGCTTAGGGAGTTGAAAACTATAATAAATACAAAAATACTCAATTCTATTATCCAGGAAATATTATAACTTTTAGTCATTAGTATTTTTTTTAATTTAATAAGCTTACACAGAATTTTAACCTGCGATTTTTCCCGGAATTTACACTGAACGTAGTGAATTTGGTCAAAATGACAGAGTTTCCAAATCCGACTTTTTACGAGATCATCATATTTGACAGCGGGATAAAAACATCGCCTATGAGGCCGGTTGTCCTATTATTACGTATTATTATAACTGATTTTTATTTTATCCCATTTGAAATGATAAAATTGGGATTAAAATTTAGCGCCTAATTCTTTTGCCTTCCTCATTTCAAAAAAAGCCTCTTTATTCATCCCCTTTTCACCATAAGCAATGTCTAAATTATAATGGGCATCTGCATGGTTTGGTGCAAACCTGATAGCGTGTTTAAATGCAGTAATTGATTCATCTACCTTTCCCAGGTCGAAATAAGAAACACCCAAGTTAACATATGCGTTTGTATACATAGGATCTAACTTCAGCGCCATTTTAAATTCCCTTACGGCAGACTTCAAATCAGCTTTTGCCTTAAATGCAATGCCAAGGTAATTGCGAGGTCTGGCCTTATTGGGAGATTTTTTTACGACATCGGGCCAGAGGGTGGCGCCTTCCTTCCAGATTTTATTTCTCCGGAAGGTGCCCAGGGAATTGAAAATTAGAATAAATACAATAATACTCAATTCTATTACCCAGAAAATATGATTATTTTTACTCATTAGTATTCTTTTTAATTTAAAAGCATAGGAATTTTCATTTTATTTATGCGGCTTCCCAGCCATTTTTTAGACAGATAAACAGGATTGGACAGGATAAAAAAGAAGAATCTCGTAAATCCTGTTAATCCTGTCTAATTTAATAAGCTTACCAACCTGTCATATTTAACAGTGGAATAAAAACATCGCCTATGAGGCCGGTTGTCCTAATTTTTAAGTATTATTATAACTGATTTTTATTTTATCCCATTTAATCGAAGAAATATTACTGATTAATACGGCCAAGAAAACAGCAAAGCCAAAAGAAGGCAAGTAAAGCCTGTGCTCAAAAATAACATCCAAAATAACAATAAAACTGGAGGTGACCGAAAGGGTAATGAAAAACCAAAGAATGCCATACGATACTAATCTCGATCTTTTGTAAAGCCATATGGCCAGGATAAATAAAGCCGATAGCAGTATGAGAAAAAAGAAGGTCGATAGATTCATTTTCCTGGTTATTGGAAAATCATAATCCAGGTTAAGATTGGTGGGTATAAAGAGCAACTTAATATAATAGGGGATTACATGCATTTGAGTCATAAAATACTGCATGGAAGTCAAGGGGCCGGTTTGGGTTGCTAATTCAGCCATAGCTGCCGGGACTTCTCCTGAGGGGCCTGCTGCATAATCAACAAAGGAAAGGCTTTTATTGAGTCCGTGAACATTAATATGAATGGCTACAAACACTGTGAGCAATAACAGCAGATAAAATTTATACCGTCCGGCAGTCTTTTTAATATCCCCATCAGCAACAAAATAAAAATCATACAATATAACCATTATCGGTAAGGTTGCTGCAATGGGTTTTGTCCCCATCCCGAGAATAGAAGCTATAATACAGCCGGCATATAACATAAATCTCCTGTAGCCGGATTTACCTTTCTCAAAACGATGCGCCATAATAAAGAATAAAAGAGTCAGAAGATAGAAAAAGGTGGCTAATACGGAAGATCTGCTTATGATATAAGTAACAGATTCAGTTTGAATGGGGTGGGCAATAAAAATCAGGGCCGCATAAATCGACACTCTCCCATATTTAACCTTTTTCTCCTTTGAAAATACCGGGGATTTTAAGGTGTAAAGCAGAATAAAATAGACCATTATCCCATTAAAAATATGTAACAAAAGATTGACCAGATGATAGCCGAAAACGTTAAGTTTTCCAAAATAATAGTTTGCAGCCAGCGTAAGTTCGAGCACCGGTCTGTTAGTGTGAAGTATTTTTTTAAGGTCAAACCTTTGTATGCGGTAATTTTCTACTATGCTGTGCTGATCGTCAAAATGGAAGGAACAATCAAAGCTGTTGGAATAAATAATAAAAGCCAAAGCAGTTATCAACATAACCGCCAGCACATTTTTTTTCCTTTCCGAAAGCATGGAGATTGCCTTAAACATCAGAATTACCCCTGACCTGCTCTCTTAATTCCTGGTCCAGGATGGCTAACTCCTGGGCAAGTTTTTTTACCTGATTAGTAAGTGTTGAGATTTTAATTGAATAATGAAGAGAGATTAACAACAAAAAGATAATTCCGAATATAAAAAGAGTTGTAGTCGGCAGAACAGCGCCAATTAGTTTGCTTATGAAAACCAGGGGATCATACCAGACAACAAGCACGGCCACAACAGTTCCGGTCAGAATCCATAACCAGGAATATTCCTCCAGTAATTTTCTTCTTCGCACCAGTTCAATAATAATGGTAATAATAGCCAAAAGCATCAAAAGGGCAAATATTTTCTGTTTAAAAAGCATTTTTTTTTAACCTCCCATATAATAAAACTTTCATCTGTTCGTTTACGGCCGCCTGCCTGCCGCTGATTACTCCCTCCTATAATTGACCAGGCATTACCACCTTTTTTTCAAAGGTATCCTTTCTCAATAAGGTGAGAAAGATGGATAAAAACATTTTAAAAATATAATAAACCGGCTTTAGGCCCGCATGCATGGATTTGTTGCTGAGGTGCTGATACATCACTACCGGCACTTCTTTCACTTTCAGTCCCACCCGATGAAGCATAATAATTACATCCGCGTCAGGAAAATCCGCCGGATAATATTCGCCGGCATAAAATTCAAGGCCATTAATATTTAAAGCCTGATAACCCGAGGTAGGGTCTGTAATCTTACGCCTGGTTATTATGGAAGCCAAAAAACTAAAAATCTTCATGCCCACCTTCCTGAAGAAGGGGGCCTTATATTTATTAGCAACTAAAAATCGTGAGCCGACAACCACATCGGCTTCGCCTGAAAACACCGGACCCAATAACCGGGGAATATCCGCCGGTTCATGCTGTCCGTCCCCATCTATCTGGACAACATATTGGTAATTATTTCTTAAGGCATATTTAAACCCCGTCTGCAAGGCGGCGCCATAGCCCATATTATAGGGCAAATCAATCACTACTGCCCCGGCAGATGTGGCCACGTCGCCTGTTTTATCTTCTGATCCATCATTAATAACAATAATATCTGTCTGCCGGCAATAATTTTTTATCTCGGCGATAACCTTAGATATATTCTCTTCTTCATTATAAGCTGGAATTATTGTTAAGATCCTGTTCATATATTGTATTGGCGAAAACTATTCACTTAGCTTTTTTTTATAAATATTATAAATCCTTGCCACCATTTTATTGTCCGGCTCTATTTTTAGAATCGACTCAAATTCGGCCACAGCTTCCCGGTATTTACCCTCCTGGATGTATATAAAGCCAAGGTTTTGATGGGCCGAGGTAAGCTTCGGTTTGATGTTTAAGGCCGTTTTATAATAACTTTTGGCCTTCCGGAGGTTGCGCAAAGAATAGTAAACATCACCTAACCCTGCATAACCTTGTGCAAAATTCGGCTTGATTTTTATACATTGATTATATGGATGAACAGCCTTTTCAAATTGTTTCATTTTTTGCAAAACGTCACCTAATCTGTAATGCGCCTCAAAATAATCGGGTGCTGTTTCCAGACATTGCTGATATTGGGCTATGGCCCTATCATACAGGCTGAATATTGCATAAAAGTTTCCCAGGTGCAATCTGCCCACAGGGATATCCCTGGGCCGCACCAAATTATAATACAACTTCTGCAATACTCCACCTCCATTATCAAGAGATGAAATTTCCTTTGGCGATTTTTCTTGAGAAAGATCTATGTTGAATTTGGTTATGAGTGCTTTATTTTCAGGAGTATTTTTCAGATAAATGACTGCAATCTCATCATAATAAATCATGGCCCAATCAGGATCATAATATAATTTTTTCATTAAATCGCCGGCGCCGGGTGTCCAACCATATTCTATGACGGCAAAATTGAGATTAAACCTTTTGACTAACATTGGCCATAGCTTAGGAGAGCCATATTGGTATAAAAAGCTGTTCCCTCCCATATCGAAACGGCCATCCAGAAAAACCCGCTGCTGCGGATAAAGCCTGAAGGTAAGATAATCCCCTATTCCAATGTTATTGAACATATTGCCTGAAAGATGATGTTCCTCAATAAAATCAACGGCCTTTACCGGATAGGTGATTCGGGATATATCTAACCCGAACCTTTTGTTGCTTCGATCACGCAGATGATATCTGTTTGAAGCGGCATCATAGGCAAATATCAGCATTGCTGCTGTAATAAATAAATAACAGCCGATAAAAGCGGCCTTTTTTAGCTTGGCCTTATCTTTAAAAAAAGATGTCATCCGGGGATGAATCTCTTCCCAAAAACCGGCCAGATTAAAAAACATGATAACTGCGGCGATAACAGCAAAAAAAGGTAGATTTCTCCTGGCCTGCAAGGCCAGATAAAGGAAAGAAAGAAAGATGAATACATCAGTAAGTTTTATCTTTTTTATATTTAGAAGGAAACTAAGGCCTGAGATGATAAGCAATATCTTAAAATAGAAAACAACTTGCGTAGGAAATAAAAAATTTTCCTTTAATGGGGGCAGCAGTTCAATAACCTGGGGCATGGTAAAGCCGCCACTACCGGCACCTGAAGCCATTAAGGCCTTCGGCAAACCAAGGTAAAGAGAAATTATCCTGGTGCCGAAAGGATTAACCAGACTAGCCAATGCCGCCAAGACGCCGACAAGAAAAAGGCGGCCGCAATTTTTCCCCCTATTTGTTTTTCTTTCTTTCCATTTGAAGGGCAAGGGACATAACCAGGTAAACAATTCACCTGCTAAAAACAATCCGATCAAACCAATTCCGATTACAGCCAGCCCGTGCATATTGGCCCAGATTATCTGTAAGAAAGGCAAAAGGTAAATCAAACGGGTATTCTCTTTTTGGTATCTATAAAGGATATGGATATAAAGGCAGATAAAAAACAAACTCATCAATTCCGGCCTGATGATAAACCTTTCATTGGCTACAAGGACAGCCGGTATAAGACAGAACAAAGAGAGAAGATATTTTTTATTGCCCTCCGGGTTCATGGTTTTAAAAAGGAAGAGGAAGGATACAAGCAGTATAAAAGCCTTAAAGAGAATCAAGCCTGCAAAACCACCCAGGTAGTAAATTATATAAATCAAGCCCTGGAATAGCCAGTAGACATTGGTCCACGGATTATCAGCAGCAATATAGGAAAAGGTATTGGTCTTGATAATATTCAGCTCCTTGACCATACATTCCCCAGCCTTTAAATGAAGCCAGAAGTCAAGGTTGGAAATATGATGAAGACTGTAGGCCAGCAGCATTAAAATAAAGGCGGAAACAGCAATCAGTTCATAAGCCTTTAATTTTCTCTTTTTAATCAAATTTGGCTTTCCTTTGCTCCTATAGATAATTATACAAAAAGCATTAATAAATATATGAGATAGTTGATGAATAGCAAGGTCAGTGTATCTAAATGGGAAGAAAAAATCAATTTAAAAATGGGTTTAAGCATTCTATCTATTTTAGCAGGCAGTTTTCATTTCAGCTTTGCCCTTATCATCTGGAAACCATACTTTCAACTTGCCTTTCAGCGGGCAATTTGTTATTTTATCAAGTGTTATCAATATAATTACTAAAGGATTTTTTCCCTTGGTCAAATAAATAGTTAATGCTTTGACTCGCTTACATCCCCATAATTAAAGTTAACAAATGAACATACCTAAAAAAATATAGAAAATAATGATGTGAAATTACTAAATCAACCCTTGGTTTCAATAATCACACTTAATATGAACGGCAGAAAATATCTGGAAGTATGTCTCCCTTCTATTAGGAAACAATCATATCCCAATATTGAAACTATTGTTGTGGATAATGGCTCTACAGATGATTCTGCAGATTTCATCTCTAAAAATTTTCCTGAAGTAAAATTAATCAAAAATAGTAAAAATCTCGGATTCGGAGGGGGAAACAATATCGGGATTAAGACGGCCAGAGGTAACTATATATTTATATTAAATAATGACACGGAACTGGATATTAATTGTGTAGCCGAATTATATAAAGGGATTAACAAAAGCCCGAAAGTGGGCATGTGCGCAACAAAGATATTATCTTATTTTGATCGCCAAATGATTGATAATATTGGGCATTTATTATATTATGATGGATTAAATAGAGGAAAAGGAAGATTGGAGCCGGATAAGGGGCAATATAATAAAATAGCAGAGGCCTTTTATCCCAGCGGATGTGCTGCCTTTTATCGTAAAGAAGCGATTGATGAAGCCGGCCCCTTTGATGAAGATTTTTTTCTCTATGGTGATGATACAGAGTTGGGGCTGCGTTGTCGTTTCCTGGATTGGCAATGCCTCTATATCCCAACTGCTATTGTATATCATATGTATTCCGCCACAGCGGGCAAATACACCCCCCTCAAAGCAAAACTGGTAGAAAGAAATCGGATATGGGTGGCAGTTAAGCTGTTTCCCTTTCCCCTTCTTTTGTTAAATCCCTTTTTCGCTTTAATTAGATATATATATCAGGCTTATGGCGCTTTATGCGGCAAAGGCGCTGCTGGAAAATTTACAGAAGAATTTTCAAAAGCCCAGCTTATAAAGATATTGTTAATAGCCAATTTGGAAGCCTTGTTAGGGATTCCAAGGATGATAAAAAAACGCAAAATTATTCAAAAAACCAAAAAAATTAATAATAAACAGTTTTATCAATGGCTTAATAAATTCGGCATTAGTATCAAAGAATTGGCTTTAAAGGAATGAGGGAGTAAAGGTAAATGCAAAGATTGTGCATATGTTGCTACTGCTGCCAGATTTATGCGTGTTGCCTTTTGGAAGATTAAAGACCAAAACCTTTTCAACCATGCAATGACTTAGGCATTAGTAAAGATCCTTTGGCTAAGATTAGAGTTTTTTGCAGAATCATCAAACTTTTGCCCTGAATGAAAAATATATCGCTTTAAAAAGTTTTGGTTTTTGCATATTTTTGGCGAGGAATTGCTTAAGATTTTTTTGAATCTGGTCTTGGTCAGAATAGGTAGTTTTAAAGCAGATGTACATTCCTTACAAATTTTTTAACAATCCTATCATAAAAAGGCAAATCAATCATTTGTATTTTTCTAGATTTTGCGCTATTATTATTGGACAGTAAAAAAGGAAATCCCTATCAATCGCAGACAATCGAGAATATAATTTCAAAAAAACAGCTCAGTAATTTTATAAATTGCCCATATCATTTGTTGAATCTTTTTGAATATTATACAATTCCCAAACTGACCTTTTTTAAAAACATTTTTTTCAATTAGTTAATTGGTTGCCATTATTTATGAAAAAATTAGTTTTACGGTTTTTTTAATGTCAGACCTTTTAAAAATGTTAAGTCTTTATTTGAGTCTAGTTTTAATGACAATGAGTTTTTTAAACTGTATAACAAATTATAATTAAATGAATTATTAAATTTTTGTAATTATAGATCATTTATAATGGCTTCAAATAAGCCATTTACGTTTATAACAGATTTCTAAAAATAAAAGGTTAACTTGTTGTAGAAGACTTAACTGTTTATTGGTCCTATTAGAAAGGTATTGGCAATTTTTTCAGCAGTAAATCCCTCGAATTTTGATAAAATTTTTTGAATATAACAGTGAAAAATAGACTTCGATTTGTCTGAATTATTATTATTGGACAGTAAAAAAGTAAATTCGTATCAATCAGATTTATCTATTTCGGATGATAAGTACCAGGTTTGTACCGGTCAGCGCATTAGGGCAGTAATCGTTGTACAGGTTGTTGACTGATTGAAGCTCCCTGCAGCCCCGCTGAAAGGGGATTTCTGCTCTGCTCCGCCACCGGTAGGCGGAATTTTTACTTCGCTTCAACAAATTGCAATACCGCCTTGGCGGGGTTCGACTGTAAGGAATTTTATCCATTTTAATATTCGCGCGCCAACCCAGCATACAGCATCGGCTGGCCGGGAAATGCGCTCGCTGTCGCAGGGTAATCTATGCAGATGAATATTTAAGATTTTGGTGAAAATTAATAATGTTTAAAATTTTAACAAACCTGAAAAGTCCTTATGCCCGGGAAGGCCCATTTGTGGCGAATGTGTTGACCTTGATGACCGGCACGACCATTGCTCAAGCAATATTAATCATCATCTCACCGATTTTATCAAGAATATATGTTCCCCGGGATTTTGGTATCTTTGCCATTTATACTGCTGTAGCCTCTGTCTTATCTGTCATATCTACAGGGCGATACGAGCATGCTTTGATGCTGCCTGAAAAAGATATGGACGCGATACATATTGCAACACTGTCTTTTATCCTAGTCTTTTTATTAAGTTTTTTAACCCTTCTAATAGTATGGATTTTTAATCATTCTATTACAGAGATATTGGGAAAACCGGAAATTTCTATGTGGCTGTATTTTATACCTTTGATGGTTCTCTTGACAGGAATCTTTCAGACTCTGAACTACTGGTCAAACCGAATTAAGCAGTTCAAAAGGCTTGCTACCAGTATGGTTTCCAAATCCATAGCCACTGCCCTAACAAATCTGGGGATGGGGTTCGGTGGCTTCGGTGTCAGTGGACTTATTGTCGGCGGCATAATAGGGCAGGGTGTGGGTGCAGGATTTTTGGGATTCTCAGTGTTGAGAAAAGACAAGGAGGTAAAAAAACAGCTCTCATTAAAAAGAATAAAATCTCTATTCGTTGAATATATAGATTATCCAAAAAAAAGTGCGGTCGGGGCTTTATTAAATGCAACTTCATATCAAGCTGAGTTTATAATACTGACTATGCTCTTTAATTTAGCGAGTGTAGGTCATTTTTTCTTTGTTAATAAAATAGTTAACATCCCTAAATTATTTGTATCAAGTGCTATATGGCAGGTTTTTTTAGGAGAAAATAGTAGGAGGACAAAAGAACAAATACTTAATTCTCTCAATCACTATCAATCGACATTATTTAAAATGACGACACTTCCTTTCTACTCATCACTATTTGTAGCATCGAACCTGTTTGTGATTATTTTTGGAGAAAGCTGGAGAGAAGCTGCGGTATTTCTTTATCCGTTGATCATTGGTGCACATATTAATTTAGTTGTCGCGAGTTTCAGTCTATTTACGATTCTTAACAGGCCGGATGCAGATATGACCTTCAATGCCCTCTTGGCCATGGTTAAAGTTTTGGCAATAGTTCTGTCTTTTTTGTTATTTAAAAACATTTTATATTCGGTAGTTGCTATAGCAACAGTTCAATTTACGCTGTTCCTTCTTTTAGGGAGCTGGAATTATAAACAGTTAGGTAAATCTAGCCGTTATTTCTCCTCAATGTATTTAAAACAATTGCTCAAGATAACACCTTATATGGCTATTTTAGCTGCGATTAATGGTTTTATTAACAATTTCCCTGTCTTATTAACCAGTGTTATAGCATTGAATGTCTTCCATATTAAAACTATGGAGATTTAATAAATGATAAATGTTGCCATGGTTAAGTCAATTAACATCATCACAGATAATGATTTATGTATCAGTTGCGGCGCCTGTACTCATATATGTCCATTTTCAAATATTGAAATGAAATATAACAGCTACCGAGAGAAATGGGAAGCATCTGCCAAAAGCACGGAACCTTGCTTAAAATGCGGCGGGATAAATAAGTGCCTTGAAGTTTGTCCAAGTTATGATATGGACTATATAAAATTGGCGGGCAGCAATAAAAATAATTTGCTTGGCAAGATAAAGAATGTTTATAACGGTTTTTCAATGGATAACACAAATCGGCTGGCATCAAGTTCAGGAGGATTTATAAGAGAGCTATGCCTGTCCCTAATGAAGGCAAAAGTTATCGATACTGTTATTTCAATTATGCATCATAAAGGTCTGGATTATTTGCCTTCTCCTATAAAAGATGTCTCTTTAATGCCCAACTCTATTTATCATAATATCAACTATGAAAATGCCTTCAAAATTCTTAAAAAAAGCGACAGAAAGTATTTAGTTATAGGGCTGCCCTGTCAAATTACTTCTATCGAAAAACTGCTCCATCTGAAAAAATTCTCGTTTTTGAAAGAAAGGGTTTATGCCAAGGTTGCATTGATGTGTGGATATTCATTTGACAGAATAAATGCGCTGGCTTTCGCTTACTACAGTAAAGTTGATATAAATGAGATAAGCTATCGTGAAAAAGGCAGGTATAGGAAAACGAGAATTACAAACAAATTTGAAAGTAAAGTCTTTGATTTCCTTAAACCTAAATCGTTCAGTGAACTTATTAACAACAGGCTGCTTGTTGACAGGTTTCTGGTACAAAATGGTTGTCTTTATTGTGTAGATCACATGGGATATTGTGCTGATATTGTTGCCGGCGACGCATGGCAAAGAAGATATAAAGACGACTATATCGGCACTAACATTTTGATCAGTAGGACAGCAAAGGGTGAAGAAGCCATTTCTAAAATCAACAATTTTCATATTGAAAAAGGATTTAAAAACGAAATTATTGAGTCACAGAGTATTTTATATGCACTTGGTTCAATAGGTGAAGGAATGAGAGATATTAAATTTAAAGGCAAATACTTTTATCCGCACCACAAAAGAACGATAAATTCAGAAGATATAAAGGCGTTTAAATTCGGCATATTTGACTTGCTAAAAATTAAAGTAATAAAAAAACTCTTCAGAGAAAGGAGATTCGCATTAGCAAAAATATGTTTTGCGCTTATTGGATCTAAATCATTGATAAAGTATCGAATAGAAAATTATATAAGAAGAGTGTCGCTAAAATGAACATATTTATAACGGGTCTATGTTTACAGGGTAACAAGGGTGGCCCGGCAATTGCGCTGGCTCTCATGCAGCAAATAAGAAAATACTTGCCGGAATCAGATTTTGTATTTTCAGTTCCATCAGGTGAAGAATTTCAGCATGAATTGTTATGGTCAAGAAAATATAAAGTAGAGGTGGTCGAAAGCTACTCGATAAAGGATGTCCTGCCACCCTATGTCTTTAAAAATTTTTATTTAAAGTATATAAGAGTAAAAAACTGGTTTAAAAAGTTGTCGGTAGCTGACCTGGTTATCGAGATGTCGGCCATCAGCTATGTCGGCCATCCGATAGGAAACGTCAGATCAGCTTTGTTGGGCGCAAGGTTTATGTATTTCCTGTCGGCCCTTATTTTTAAAAAGCCTTTTTTAGCCTGGACTCAGAGTTACGGGCCTTTGTCACCAAAAATTTTGCGATTTATAGCTAAGCTGGATTTAAAAAGGCAACCTGTAATATTTTGCAGGGGAGATGATTGTCTTTCTGAAGTGAATAGACTTTTGCCTCAAAAAAAAGCATTTTCTTTCCCCGATGTCGCCGTCATATTTGAATATAATCAATCCTGGGGAACTGATTACTTACACTCAATCTATCAAGATATTAATTTCGAAAAACTAATCACGATCTCTCCCAGCGCGGTCATGTACAAGAGAACTAAAAAACATACCGGCGAGAACAAACATATTGAGGATATGGTTAATCTGTGCCGGTTCTTGTTAGAAAAAAGTTTTTTTATTTTACTTGTTCCCCATACGTTTCGTCTCAACAGGCATTACCCCGAGGTATGCGATTTTGCGGTATCTCGGCTTGTGTTAAACCATTTCAAAGACATTCCAAATGTAGGTTTGATTCAAGAAGACCTGTCCCCAGCCGAATTAAAATCAATAATAAGCACGTCTTGTGTCCACATTGGTGCGAGGTATCATAGTATCGTTGCTTCTTTATCATCCGCCGTTCCAGCTATATCTCTTTCTTGGCACCCGAAATACAAGGACATCATGCGAGAGTTTGGCAGTGAAGACTATATATTTGACGGAATTCACAACAAAAGCATTTATGATTTATTTGATATTTTTGATGAGGTTTACCAAAAAAGACCCGCGATATGCAAAAAACTCGTTTTTGCAAACGAAAAAGCTCGGGCTAAAATAGAAGAAAATACAAAATTATTTGTAAACCTTATGAAAGGTTTTTTGCATGACCTGTAGAATCTGTGGTAGTAATAATGTTCACTACATCGGCAAGTACAAGCCTTATATAGACTATGAATGTGATATTCATGATTGTAAAGACTGCGGGTGCCGCTTTGCTCCCTATGACAAGTACATCTATGAGAAAATGCATCAATCTAAGGGAACAACATACTTCAAGCATGATGAAATGGCTAAAAAAGCTGGAATGTATTTTATTAACAAAAACTATGACGGCCTGAGAGAATTTTTAAGTAAAACAAAAAAAAATAAATTCGTAATTGATACCCTTGAGCGCTGCGGAAATATTAAGAAAATATTAGAAGTTGGTTGTTCAAAAGGATATTTGAGCGCATATTTTATAATGAAAGGCTTTGATATAACTGGTATCGATATTTCGGCGACAGCTATAGAAGAAGCAACGAAAAAATTCGGGCGTCATTTTTTAAAATCTGATGCTCTGGCAATAACAGAGAATGCGCCTTATGATGCGATTTATCATGTCGGTACAATAGGATGCGTGGAATCCCCGATTAATTTTACCCAGTTTTTATTGAGGTTATTGAAACCGGAGGGCCTCCTTATATTTAATGCGCCAAATATTTCTGCATGTCTCGAAACCGGCAAGATATGGTTAGATACACCACCACCTGATTTAGTGACGCTGTTCAAGGGGGAATTCTGGAGAGATAATTTTAAAGATTTATCCGACCTCACGATTAATATAGAGCTATATGAAGCCCATCAAAATGCATGGCTTTATATAAAAAAGCTGTTGGGTCGTTTAAAGGGCTTCAGAGCAAAAAGAAGGTTTTTTGAAACTAGTGACTCTATCAAGAATCAAAAAACAACACTCCCTTTTAAAGGGGCGGCTTTAAAAATAATTAAATTAGCGAGTTCATTATTTTCTTATGTAGGCATCATACCAAAATTTTCAGCAGAATCTGGGATACATGTCGTAATGAAAAAGAAGTGATATGTTGTATCAAAAAGGATAAAGATGATAACACTAAAACTTCCAAACAACTACCAAGCTGAACAGCGTTATATAGTTTCCGTTTTGCTTGGTGAATTTCTTGGCTTAGATTTTAAAATTCACTTTACTGATTGTGATAATGTATCATTGACTTCTGGCGATCACCGTGAACTGATAGTTGCTGTTGATTTCTTCGCTCTTCCCGCATGCCGATGGATGACGCCTGAATCATTGCCTCGTCAACCGTTAAAATTATGGGATCTAAAATGTTTGGGGTTTGATGTTAATACAGTTACTAATAAGATCCCTGTAATTTACGGATTAGATCCCGACAGCCCGAATTTTTTTACTGTAAAAGAAAACCGCATAACCATTGGATTGGATATTTTTGGATTATCCTTCTTTATGCTCACCCGATATGAAGAAGTTGTAAAAAAGGAACGAGATAACCATGATCGCTTTCCTGCTAAGGCCTCGCTATCCTATCAAGAGGACTTTTTATTTCGTCCCATAGTAAACGAATGCCTTGAAATTCTTTGGGACTGTATGAAACGGCTATGGCCGGGACTTAAAAGAAAAGATCGTCGATTTAAAATTGTTCCAACTCATGATGTTGATAAGCCATATGCATATTTTGATCTCAAACCCGCCCGTGTTGCCATATCTTTTGCTGGCGAATTAATTCGACGCCGCTCACCGGTAAAAGCAACCCGTGAACTGCTTCATTGCTTGCATGTAAAAACAAAAGGCATGGAGAGAGACCCTTACAATACTTTCGACAGTATTTTAGATATTAATGAAAAATATGGACTTACCTCGACGTTTTATTTCATTACTGATCATAGCGGCGGGGCAAAGGATGGATATTATTCCATAAATCACCGCTCCATTAGGCATTTAATGCGACATATTCATGAACGGGGACATGATATCGGCCTCCATGCGAGCTACAACACTTGCACTGATTTTCGACAAATGTTCAAGGAGTTTAAAATATTGAAATCCGTTTGCAAGGAGGAAGGCATTCGACAGGAACTGTGGGGTAGCAGACAGCACAATCTTCGTTGGGAAACACCGATAACGTTTGCGAATTTGGAAAAAGCTGGGTTAGATTATGATACAACCCTTGGCTATGCCGATCATGCGGGTTTCCGCTGTGGAACATGCTATGAATACCCGGTTTATGACCTTAAGGCCAAAAAACAACTTAACCTGAAGGAGCGGCCTCTCATAGTAATGGACGGGTCTATTATTGAAAACAGATATATGAATTTGGGAACAGGCCGGGATGCACAATCCGCTTTGAATACATTAAAAAATCGTTGTCGTCTATTCAACGGTGATTTTATCCTGTTATGGCATAACAACCGTTTTGTGAATAATGAAGAAGTTTGGTTATATGAATCGCTACTGCGGAATGACTGAAAAGCACATTTAAAAAAATGAAAGACAAACTTCAAAAAGAAAATAATTTCAACAAAGCTATTCTTTTAGTCGGCGGGGGGAAAATCGGAGGTGCTGAGAGGAGATTCGCACGGGCCTTCATAAAACTAACAGAGAAAGATAATAATTTATTTCTAATTATTAATCAAAAGCAATACGAAAGTTTAATCAAACACGGAATTCCGCTAGATAAAAGTAATAATGTAGTTTTAATAAAAGGGAAATATTTTTCAAAAACCTCTTTCATATATAAGATTTTGAGTGGAATATTTTTACCTTTTCAGATCATCAAAATAATAAGAAATAATGATATAAGGTTTCTGCACTCAATGGGGATATTTTTATTGATAAACTCTTTTTTGTTTACAAGGCTAAAAAATGTATACAAAGGGATTTCCATATTTAGTTCCAAAGTTCAGTCCGACGGGAGTAATATTTTAACTAGTTTTCTTTTTAAGATTGCAATTATAAGGTCCGACTTTATAGATTTCTTATCTGAAGATATTGAGGTTAGATTTATTAAAAAATACGGTAAATATTTTAATGGGAAATATTATGTATCTCCATGTAGCTTCAGTGATTATTCTTTATTTACTCTAAATGATAAAGAAAAAGATAACAGTGTGGTTTTTGTGGGAAGATTGATAGAAGAAAAAAACCCTAATCTCTTCATTGATGCTATTCCCATTGTTTTAGAGAAATTGTCTGGTAGATTTGAAGATATTAAATTTCACGTCGTCGGGGAAGGTCCTTTAGAGAAAGCCCTTAGAATTTATGTCAAAAAGATAGGAATTCAAAAGTATGTTACATTTTCTTATGCCTGTAATACTGCGGAAATTTTATGTAAGTCTAAAATATTCATATCCATACAGAATATAAATAATTATCCTTCACAAAGTCTCCTTGAGTCCATGGCCTGTGGAAATGCAATTGTCGCAACCGATGTAGGTGAAACGTGGAAACTTATTGATGACTCGACAGGAATTAAAGTAACACTGAATTCGCAAGATATTGCTAATGCAATTGTTGCCTTGTTTAATAATCCTGACAAATTAAAGGAAATGGGTAAAAATGCAAGGAAAAAAGTATTGAAAGAGCATACAATAGAAAGATTTGTTGAATACTTACTTAGTGACGTTTACAATCATTTAGCTCATTAAAATGTGCCATGGGGATATTGTCAAATCAAAGGGAAACAAATATTCTTAGCCGACAGTTACGATATCTTTGATAAAATCATAAAAGGGAGGTGGCCTAACGTTTTAAGAGGGCGGAAGATTTCAGGATCAACAAAATTATCCGAGAATATGAGAAGGTAATAGATAAAACATGTGCGGAATCTGCGGTAAGATGAACCTTAATAATGTACCGGTTGAAGAAGCCCTTATTAGGCAAATGACCTCCTGTCTTGCCCATCGCGGTCCTGATGATGAGGGTGTTTATATAAAAAACAATATTGGCCTGGGGCACAGACTATTATCTGTTATTGATGTTTCTTATAA
Organism: Pseudomonadota bacterium; assembly: GCA_030625085.1. Classification (GTDB taxonomy): domain Bacteria; phylum SZUA-182; class SZUA-182; order DTGQ01; family DTGQ01; genus DAOURK01. Next base: position 51,349 of record DAOURK010000008.1, on the reverse strand, counting down.
TGCCCATCAGCCAATGTCAAATGAAGGTGGCACTATCTGGCTCGTGTGCTTGCTTGCCGGGAGCACACGAAATATTATCACCTTTATTGTTCTTGGATAATAGCAAGGTTCAAGAATACATTCCTGATCAGGGGAAGACTAAGAAGCAAATATGGGGTTCTATTTATAATTATCCTCTTGCTTTTTTGAAGCCCTTTTCAAGTCATTAGCTTTACTGCAGATCATGATTCTCATTCACTTCCATGCAAATATATAATATGCTGAGTGGAAGAAAAAACTCGCAATTGAATTGGAAAGCAGAAAACGAAATTTATCCAGTCCAAACCTTTTAAAAACGTAAGGAATCAAATATTTAACCTTAATATTTCTAAGATTTGTGCTTAGCAATATCTCTCTATATTCTTTTGGTGTATGCTTAGATAACCAAGCCATCTGTTCCGTACCTACCAGTTTCCCATAGGACCGCCAATATCTACAAAGATTATTTTTTGAGATCTCTTTAATAACAAAGACTCCATTGGGTCTCAAGCTATTACATATGTTGTTAAATAAAAGTGTGGCTTTTTCTTTTGATTCCGGACATTTTAAAAGATTATTGTTGGTGAATATAATGTGGTGGAGTGAATAATTGGTTACGATAATATCAAATTTTTCTTTCGGAAAGTCATATTCAAATATATCTGCCTGAATGGTATCGATATTTTCAATATCCAGCAAATTGATATCGTTTTTGAAAATTTCAAAAGTGTCTTTTTTGCTTCCCTCTCCCATTGCTGAATCCAATCCAACGCAATGTGACACGTTTTCTGCAAGGGAACAAAGTATTAAAAATTCGCCCTTCCCACAGCCAATATCTAAAATCTTTTTATTCTCTAATGAAATCAATTCTTTCATTTGAGTAATTTGGAAGTGAGCGATATTCAATTCAGCACGATTTTTAAATGAATTCGCTTTTAGAATTGTTTCCGCTTTTTGATCCAACATTTGCTTTACAATAGTTCCCTAGCTTAAAACTCCATCGAGCATATTTTTGAAATTCATAATGTTTCTTCATTTTTTAAATCATTTTAATGGTTTTTCTTGTTGCATTATTTTTATTTTATCATTATTCGCTCCTCCGCACAATTTGAGGCTCTTCACCGCATCAGATAGAAACTTTTCTTAAGTTACAGACTCTACAAAATAATTATAAGCTCGTTGATAAAGTGCATCAAGGTACTCAGCATAAATAAACACATTCTGTTCAGGTGAGGTAATAAGAATTCGTTTTTTTAAGCGCTAGGGTATTATACAACAAACTTTATAAAAGTGGCAGCTATTTTTTATTTTCTGAAAACCGATTTACATTTTTATGAGGAAATTTTTTACGAATTTTGTAAGGATATGGACATTTACATACTCAAAGGCACTCATTAACCGGATGAACCATGTTTATCGATAATAAGAACTTAATATATTCAAGAGTATCTTAAAAGATATGAAGCTCCTTAAGTCATTAAAGGTTCATCATCTTAGCATAGAGGTGGAGATATTTATTTGCAATAATGTCAATATTATAATTTTCACGGATCGTTTTAAGGGCATTTTGCCCCAAACTTAATGCATATTCAGGCTCTGAAATTAATTTTTTTAATGCATTTGCTAATTCATTTTTATTTCCTGACTCTACCAAAAGCCCATTTTCTCCGTCTTTAATAATGTCTACTACTACTCCGATTTTAGTAGCTATGACAGGAAGGCCGCAGGCCATGGCTTCCAAGACAGCATTGGGAAATCCTTCTTGAAAAGAAGGGAATATATATATATCTGTTGCATTTAAATATTCATAGATGTTAGTAACAAATCCACAAAATTTGATATTTTTGACTATTCCAAAGGCTTGGCTTTGATCCTTTAAATTTTTTTTTAGATATCCCCCACCAAGAATTATTAGGAAAATATCTTTATGTTTTTTTACTACCATTGCAAAAGATTGCAACAGAATATGTATCCCTTTTCTTTCTACCAATCTTCCACTGAAAGTAATAATTTTTTTATCAGGTAAAAATAGTTTTTTTTTAAAATTATTTCTCAATTTTTTATTCACTGGATAAAATGCTTTTGTGTCAATAAAATTTGGAATTCTTACTATTTTATTTTGATCGTATCCATCAATCAATAGGCCTTTTTTAATCTCTTCGCTTATGGCAATAAAACAGTCTACTTTTTTTAAAAGACTAATTAAAATTTTTCCTAAAAGGGAATATCTCCCCTTTAATGAACCTGCTTCGGTTCCAAGGTTAGCAGCAGCTACTTTCGCTATAATTTTTTTTCTGTAAAGCTTTAACAGGAGAATGTTTGACATAAGAGGTAGGCTTGCGCCATGGAAATGCACAATGTCATACTCTTTTCTTTTTTTAAAAAGAATAATAGCTATGCTTAAACAGAATGAGAAAGATATAATAATATTTATTAAATTCATCTTTTCCAAATTGTGTTTGTCAGGTCTAATTGCCCACGCTTTATAAACAGGGATATGGGTATTAAAATTACAAACGGGAAGTCCTTTCATTTTTCTGGCTATGACAAATACACTGATCCCTTGGGATTTTAGTTTTTCTGTTAAGGCTAATGCTTGTCTGCCTACACCTCCGAGTGAGGTATGGTATAGTGGCGAAACCATACAAATACTTATAGGCTTATAAGAATACATGTATTATTTAATTTTTCTAATAGATTTATTTTTAGGAGTTGCTATCCACTTAAATATGCCTAATCCGGTCTTGAATAAACTAACCAACTGTTTAAAATTTTTTAACCTTACTATTGATCCGACAATGTATCTAAACCTTAGATAAAAATTTTTATGAGCTTCCTTGACTATTCTTTTTAAGCTCTCTTCCGTCCAATTTTCTGCGATTACTACCGGCCGCTTAAGGTCTTTATCAAGAGGATTTTGGGCATCTATCTCCTTATACCACCCCTTTGCCTTAGCTTCTTGGTAAAGTTTGGTGCCGTAATAGGGTGAAAGGGCGCTAAATTGGGCGTAGGTTGGATTGATTTTAGTGGCAAAGTTTATCGTGTGCAAGGTATCATCATATGTCTCAACCGGAATGCCGAGAATAAAATAGGCCATGGTTTTTATCCCGGCTTGATGAGTTAATTTGAAAGCTCTTTTTATCTGTTCCGGAGTGGTGTTTTTATTAAGATAATCCAGCCCCTTTTGATTGCCGCTTTCCACTCCATAGGCAATTATTTTACAGCCGGCCTTTTTCATCCAGGCTAACAATTCCTCATCAACCAGATTTACCCTGCCTTCACATTTCCAGGTTATCTTTAGACCAGCATCAATAATTCCCCGGCATATATTGATTGCCCTTTCCTTATTTACAGTAAAGAGATCATCGTAAAAAATGATTGTTTTTACCCCCAGGTTGGCTATAATCTCTTTTAGCTCGTTTATTATATTCTCAGGGCTTCTTGCCCTCCATTTTGACCCAAAAATGGATTTGTCACAAAAGATGCAATTATATGGGCACCCCCTGGAGGTAAACATTGTAGTGATGGTTTCACCGGGGGAGAGGGCATATTTATAGTGGTGGTTAGGTAGCAAGTGTCTGGCAGGAAAGGGGATACTGTCAATATTTTGGATTAGGTCCTCCGGATCACTGAGCATATCTCTGGTAATGACCCCCTTACATTGACCGGAGGACTTATTTTGGTCTAATTCTGCTACCAGATTTACAAAACTTCTTTCCCCTTCTCCAATAATGCCATAATCAATATGTGGGCACTGGGTAAAAATTTGTTGCTTATATGCGGATACATGAGGCCCCCCCATAACAATATGCTTAGTATATTTTCTGCAGATTGCTATAGATCGAAAGGTATTATCAATAACCGGCGACATACCTCCAATGCCGACTATCTCCGGCTTTTTTTTGGTAATTTTCGCTTCGAAATCATGCCAACTTAATTGTAAAGCAAAGGCGTCTAAAATCTCGACCCGATATTTTTCTTTTTCTAATGCAGCAGCCAGATAAGCCAATCCGAGGGGAGGCATAACGACATTTTCATGGGTTATGCATCTAGGGGGCGGATTTATTAGTAAGATGTCCATTTATTCCTTCATTGTTTTAATGTTTATCCTTTACAACTGATACTAATATTATTTTTACTATTTCCATAATCTCGTTGAACTCACTTGCCTACCATCATTTTATGACAATTACAGGGATTAAACTGAAAGGTGGAAGGTAAAATAAAAAAACGGCCATATTCTCTGCCAGTGTTACCCATCATTAATGTATCCCAATGATTTCAAACGCTCAATATCTCGTGGGGATAATTTAATCTTTTCTTTTTCCTCCTGGCAGGTCAATTTAGACTTGATGGCCAGATGTTCTTCAATTGTTTTATTATAGATTGTCATCAAATCATAGAATAATGTTTCATGCGACTTGCTTAGATCATTTTTTTGTTTAGGATCATTGTTCAGGTCATATAATTCAATATCTTTCTCCTTTATCAGAAGTGCATAATTTTTGTAATGCATTGCATGGCCGCAAGTGGATATAATAACAGCTTCGGGCATTTTTTCACCACGTATTTTTTTCATTAAGGAAGTGCCCATCATTTTGGCAGGGGCATTAATCCCTGCTATATCTAAAATTGTAGGTGCAAGATCGATGCCCTGAACATTTGAACAAATTGTCCTCTGATGGCTACGGTGGAGAGGTGCCGATATTATTAAAGGCACTTTTAAGCACTCAGAATAATCTTGTGTATGCATTAGCTTATCATGTTCCAGAAATTCTTCACCATGATCGGAATTAATGATTATTGCTGTGGTGTTTAACAAGTTCATATTTTTTAGTTCCTTGTATAACTTTCCGATTTGAGCACCAACATATGCAATGCCACAATCATATAACTGGCTTAAGACTGGCAAATCTTCTGCTATAAATTTTTTCCCCCTCGGGGTATGGAGTATTTTTGACAAAAATCGTGAGCCGGTTGCACCATCGACAGCAAAATGTTCTGGAATGACAGGGGAGTCGACCAACTTTTTATCAAAAGGAGGATAGCGCCAATAAGGAAGCCCGCTAGGTTGTGAATGCACACTATAGTAATGAATGAAAAGAAAAAAAGGATATTTTTTGTTTTTTCTTATCCAAGAAATAACACTTTTAGTGATACCATTGCCGTGTTCAGGAAAATATTTGTTCAATATGACTTTAAAGCCTAAAATGAATCTTATGGGGAGTATTTTGCTGAAAAGCGTGGTATTTTCAGGATAATGTCCATACCAATCAAAGCCTCTGGAGAAACCGTGGAAACCACCGATATAACTTTTTCTCTTACCGTCGACAAAAGCAATACAAGTGTATCCATTGCTTTTTAATAAGCTCGCCAAAGTAATACGATTTTTGTCAAGTACCGCGCTGGAATCAATAACGTCGTGAACCAGCGGTATCAGTGAAGTCATCATGCTCATATAGGAAGGAAGTGTTGCATGATACTGAGCAAAAGAATTAGAAAAAACAATTCCCTCATTAGCTATCGCATCAATATTAGGGGAGGTAGGCTTTTTATAGCCATAGCAGCCCAAACGATCTTGTCTTAAGGTATCTATCGAGATAAAGACGATATTATTTTTATCTTTATTGGTAATTAATGTTTGTTCCTGGGTAGTAAAGCAAAGTGTTAAAATAATAACAAATATAATTGAAAAACATAAAATTAAGATAATATTAAGCTTTTGTCTTGATAATTTAAAGATAAGTGTAAATATCAAATATGCGCCAAGTATGAAAACAAATAAAGATGCAAAGAAGATCAAAAATCCATAACCGATAAGTTGTGAAAGGGAATTATGGACGGAAAGTTTTGAGTAGCACACATCTGTCCCTAAAAATAAGGACAAGAGGATACCGGTCGTTAAAGCCATACTGAAGGGAGTTGGAGAAATTTTTCTAAGAAAAGATTTTTTTATTAGAGCGGTAATAAAAATCGAAATATATGCAATAATAATGATAAAGAATGAATATATAATAAGAGAAATGATAAAAAATTTTAAGCTTGAAGCTGTGCTCTGAAACCATACAGCATTTTCGTCTATTACCCCAACGTACAATTGCCATGATATCTCTATCAAAGCAAAGGATAGGCCAAGAAGATAATTAAAAAAAACATATTTTTTCATTTGATACATTTTTACTTACAGCCTATATACGATAAAAAGTAATTGCTCAGAATACACCGGGGCTGCTTTTTTTGCTTTACCTTGTTTTCAAATTGCTGATTATTTTCTATTACCATTTTGAGATTCATCTTGCCTTTTGGTAATATTTTTAATTATTCCATCCCTGATGTCAAGCAATATCAAGCATGAAAAAATTATGCTGATAATAGCCAATCGCCGCCTTATCAAAGTTGTTTATCTGTTTGTTATTCAATTTAAGGAAAATCTGAAATAAAACGAGCAATGAATAATTTATTTTAAATCTATATCAAAATCGAGTAAGATATTATATATTGGCTTTGTTATCGGCCTGCGGCTAACAGCGCTTCTCAGCAATCCGGAGCACGGTAAATCTGCTCAACAAATCGCTATTTACCAAAAATGCCAATTTTGGCATTTTTGGTAAATGGCTGTGAATTAGCTATACGAGCCCTTACTGCAAAAGGGTATTTCTTGATTTAGTGTATAACAACTATTTTAAGGACGGCCTTTAATTGTTCAGATACAGAGTAAAGATTATGGATATGAAAGCTCACTTATTACTATTGTGTGAGTTAATTCCTTTTATTGCTCTAATAAGTATCTTTTCCACCTTAACATACCAGAGAAACATACTATGGAAAAATGAACTGACTTTATGGGGAGATATTGCTCTTAAATCTCCGCTAAAGCCGCGACCGCATGTGAATCTAGGCAATGCTTATGACAGGGCCGGTTTAACCCGAAAGGCCATAGAAGAACATAAAAGAGTAATCACCCTGGCCCCTGATTATGCCAAGGGTTACTTAAATCTTGGCGTTGATTATTACAATCTGGGCAAATTTGATGAGGCCCTGGCTTTATATAAAACAGCCCTTGGCCTAAATCCTGAAAATAATGAAGTCCATTATAATATTGGCCTTATCTACCATAAGCAGGGGAAGCTTAAAGAAGCGCTCACCGAATACAAAAAAGCCTGTGAGCAAAAATTTAATGAGCCGGATGTGCATTTTAATATGGGCACGCTTTACGGTCAGATAGGATTGATTGATGAGAGTATTCAAGAATATAAAACAGCCATAGAGCTTGCCCCGGAAGATATTTTCGTTTATTATCATCTTGGCAAGACCTATTTGGAACATAAAAGAGATTATGATAAGGCCCTGTTATATTTTAAAAAGGGGCAAAAGGTGAAACCAAACCATCCCTTGGCACAAAAGATCAATACCTTTATTAAGATGATTGAAAGAGCGGTTAATAATCAAAATCCAAAGCAATACAATGGGCATTGAAGCTCAAATACAATTTGAAATCATACTGCAAAATTATATTTATTAAAATATTAATCAATTCAAAGCCTCGTCAGATCTATCCTTGAGACGCTGGAGTCTTTTGCGGGCTTGGGTGTCACCGGGTTTCAGTCTTAAAACCTTTTCAAATTCCCTAATGGCCTCATCATATTCTCTTTTATCAGTATAGGACAGAGCCAAATTATAATGAATATCTACATTATTGGGGTCTAACTGAAGGCACTTTTTGAGCACGGCTATGGCTTCGTTAGTCAATCCCAAAGAACCATAGGCAGAGGCAAGATTGACGCGTGGTGCTATCTGATCCGATTTCAAAAATATACTCTTCTTGAATTCTATAATTGCTTCATCGTACAACCCCTTTTTAACATAATTCAGCCCAAGACTATTGTAAGTTCTGTAATTATCAGACTCCAATTCCAACAATTTTTTATATTCATCAATGGCCTCATCAGCCATTCCCTTAAAAGAATATGCCGTAGCCAAACAACGGTGGCCCCGTACATAGCCGGCCTTGAGCGTTATAGCCTTTTTATATTCGCGTATGGCAAGGTCAATCGATCCTTTTATACGATATGTATTACCCAAGTTGACGTGGGCTTCGGCATATCCAGGATCAATCCTTACGGCGTCCTTGAAATGATTGATGGCCTTATCAATGAGGCCCTTCTGTACACATGCATTTCCAAGGATAATATATGGTTTTTTGAAGGCAGGATTGAGGCTCAAGGCTTTTTTTGCTTCAATAATGGCCCGATCAAGCAACCTTACAGAGTTTAGGGCCATGGCCAGGTTATTGTGGGCCCTCGCTTTGTTATGAGATTTATTAACCACATCCTGCCATAGTGTCAGCTCATTTTTCCATACGAAATTGCGCCGGTAGGTGGTTATACAAAAAAGAATTAATAAAATAGCGACAGTCAAAAATTCTATATAGTTTCTTTCATTCTTTTTCATAAGTATATGGCATTTTATTATCGCTATCCCTTTTTTAACTGATAAATATATAGAATAATTAAAGAATATTTAGGCCAGTGTATCTGAATGGAAAGAAAAAGTCAAAGGACTAAATGATTATGCATAGGTTGACATTTTTTAATTATAATGTACGCTTATGAAAATATGTATATTATCTACTTTTAAGAAAAGTGAATTAACAGAAATATCCTGTCTTCTATAGTCTTAAGGATATTTTAAATTATTGTGGTTAAAGTATGAATTAAGCCATTACCTTTATTATATGGATTTTCTTCGCCTATGAACCCAAAGCAATATATTGAATTTGTAATTATGATATGTTTGCTATTTATATTCAATACGGCCACGTATGTGAGGAATACTGTCTGGAAAAATGAATTGTCTCTATGGAAGGATGTGGTCAAGAAAGCCCCCAACAAAGTCAGAGGGCATTATAATCTTGGCAAGGCGTATGGGGCGCGTGGGCGAATGAAGGAAGAGTTTGCGTCTTATAAAGAGGCCATTCGTATTAACCCGCGATTTTCCATGGCCCATTATAATTTGGGCGTGCTCTTTGGTGCAATGAGGAATTATGCTGAAGAGATTCGCTCCTATAAACAGGCTATCAGATTTAAACCTGATTATGCTAAGGCATATTGTAATCTGGGTGCGGCTTACGGGGCAACGGGCAATTACCCGGAAGCCATCAAAGCCCTTAAGAAAGCAATTCGCTTAAACCCGGAAGATGCAACGGCCAAATCCAATCTTGAACAGGCGTATCTTAAGATGAAAGGCCCCTAATCATTTGAAACCAAATCAATATTGCGAATTAATACTAATGAGCTGTTTGGTGTTACTGTTCAGCACGGCCACTTATGTGAGGAATACTGTCTGGAAGGATGATTTGTCGCTATGGTCTGATGTGGTCAAGAAAACTCCCAACAAGGCAAGAGGTCATTCTAATCTCGGGAAAGGTTACGGCAATCTTGGCCGTATGAAGGAAGAGTTTGAGGCATATAAAGAGGCCCTTCGTATTAACCCTCGATTGCCCCATGCCCATTATAATTTAGGCGTGCTCTTTTGTAAAATGGGGAACTATCCTGAAGGGATTCGGTCCTATAAGCAAGCTATTCGATATAATCCTAAATATGCCAAGGCATACTGCAATCTGGGCGCGGCCTATGGCGAAATGGGCAATTACCCGGAAGCTATCTTGGCCCTTAATGAGGCTATCCGGTTAGATCCGGATAATGAGACGTCCCGATACAATCTTGAAGAGACTTATCTGAAAATGAAAAACAAATCTGAAAAACAAAGACCGAAGACAGCACCCGGAAAATAATTAACAACTTGATTTACTATCAATCGAAACAGGACTGGAAGAAAAAGCCGGTCGAATCCGATTCGGGAAGACTGAAATCTCGCTTGTCCATTAATTAATAGGTGCGGCTTTAATTTGAATAAAAAAAAAGCAGGATGGGCCTCCCATCCTGCTTTTTTTTTAAAAATAGAACGTTCAAAAACAAATAATCGCCAATAATCCTTACTTTGTGGTGTGACAGCGATTACAACCGGTATTTACAGAGCCTTCCCCTCCTGTAGCCAGCATAGCATCGTAATTCCAGCGCAAAATATCATCCCATTCTGATCCATGGGCTCGATGGCAAGAAATACAAAGCACCTGCCCGTCATTTGCATCAACGTTAGCTTCACCATCAGCCTGGGCAACTGTAAAACCAACTGGGGCTTCAGTGGAATAAAGCTCACCTCCCGCTGTATTAGGATACTCATCATATTCGGCTGAGGGACCTTCATCAGCAGCACTTTCTAAGGTAATATCAGTGGGATGTCTTATCCAAGGCTCGCTTGTACCCTGATCAGTTCCATGAAAATCGCCGTGACAGCTCGCACAGACCCTATTAATACCTTCAGCATCATAAACATTATGATCATCAGCATTAAGGGTATTGTTGGCAAATAAACTATTCTCTTGGCCCGATTCCCAGTGATCATGCTCCAACCCATCCACACCGTCGCCGGAGGAAAACGAACTGCCTGAAACATCAATGCCTAAAAAGCGATAACTTTTCCCTATCTTGGTTCCATCTATTGTCCTATCATCAAGATGATGGGCGCCGTGCACGGACTTAACATTATCACTTTCGGCTCTGTCGCCGTGACATCCGGTTGTTCCGGCACAGGTAATCTGCAAGGCATCGCCAATATCGCTGTTGGCGCCTCCGGGCGGTATATCGCCTCCGCTTACGCCATCATTTGGTATGGTGGCATCTGCACCAGTAATTCCTAGAGCATTATGTCGTGTTTTATCAGTACCGGCTACATACGTCCCACCGGCCAATTGCTTATCCGCAGCAAGGTCGACTATAGGCGCACCGGTTTCCTCATCGTAACCTAAAGTAGCGTGAGTGCCTCCGGAACCAGTATGACAGGCAACGCAGGTGGCATTATTGCCGCTACTGTCACCATAAAGAAGCGCATTATTCGGCCCCACGGACTGGGTCTCATCATTGGGATTAGTCGGATCAGTTCCATCCTGACTATGGTGCATGGTGTGGCAGACGCTGCATACCGCCTCTACATTGTCACCGACTTTGGCCATGGCATCATTTGAAGTAAAAACAATTGTGCCGACTAAGGTGACAGCTAAAAAAAGTATCATTAAAGCCTTTGCATATCTCATAAATTGTTTCCTCCTGATCCTTTTAAGTTAAGATCTAATGCTTAATAATGCCATTAGATCGCGATAAGATTGACTATACTTAAGTCAATCCATGTCTTGGTATAAGCCTTTGGCATCACCTCTCTTTCGCTTCTATTACATTTACATTTTTTTGGGCTTTAGTTGATACATCCCAATAATAAAAACCAAATGAAAAATTTTTCAATTTACCACCTCCTTCGCCAAAATGATCAGAGAATAATTTTAGTCCCTCATAGTAAAAACCTGGACCCGTTTATTAAAAGTGTCCACCACTAACAATCTTCCCCCGTGATCAATAAAGATGCCTTTAGGATAGTTAAACCAGCCCGCTCCTGTGCCTAGCCCCCCGTATTCAAAAAGGTATTTGCCCTTTTGATCATATACAGTCAAGCAGTGTCGCATATAATCAGCAACATAAATCAAGCCTGTTTGATTATCTACAGCCAACCCCTGGGGGCGGCTTAATGTGCCGGCAACCCCTCCGGCCCTTCCGAATTTAATAATAAAGTTGCCTTCCCGGTCATAAACATAAATACGGCAGGTCCCTGAATTAAAGACAAAGATATTTCCGCCCTTTACCTCCACACACCTTATATATTCGCTATTGATACTGCCCGACCGGATAGTTTTTAAATACCTGCCGGCTTTATCTAAAATGACCAGGCCGGCTTTGCCTCCGGCCAGGTACAGATTGCCTTCTTTATCCACGGCCATATCAAGAGCAGAAAACCTATCAGCCCCTTTAAAGCCTTTAAATTTAATCTGTTTTTTGAATTCCCCTCTAAAATTAAAAGAAAGAAGTCGTCCGGGTTTATTTCCTATTGACTCTTCTGAAACAAAGAGGACCCCCTCATCATTTGCAGCCACACTCAGCGGTCTGGCCAGCAAGCCGTTGACCTTGTCTATTTTGGCCACAGGCATAAAATCGCTGTCAAAGATAAAAATTGCCTTTTTATAACTATCAGCCAGATAAATATCCCCGCGAGAGTCAACAAATATGTCCGTGGGGCGGTCAAATGCATCTCTTTCCCCGTATCCGTAAATGGCGGTCAGAAACTTTATCTTGTTTTTTTCATATCCCGCCTGAGCAAAGACATGAGAGCAAGAGAATAAGATGACTAAAGCCACAATCCCTTTAATTTTCATTATTCTAAAAACCTTCTTTTTTAACATATGCTATAAACCATTCTTGGTGGTATGGCAGGTAAAACATCCGCCGGTTGTTGTTCCGCCCACTTTCATAGTGCTATAATTCCATCTGAGTATATCAGCGTAAGGGCTGCCATGTACCCTGTGGCAGGAGATGCACGAGACCTGGTCATCGCTTGTTACTTCTCTGGAAGGCCCGTTCATGGTTGCAAGAATCGCCGGATCCCTGGCAATGGGCGCCTCGGGATTATAAATGGTATACTCTGCATATTCAGTGTCGCCACTCGGCAAGTCATTTTCTGAGGGGTGCCGAATCCAGGGAGAGACGCTTCCGGTATCCTCTGCTCCATGGAATTTTCCATGGCAATGGCCGCAATATCTACTTATTGAGTGTTTTGATTCCGTTATGCCATCCTTTCCGCAATATTCATTATGATCGTTTGGGTCAACGGTTTTTTCCCAGTCATTATCTTCAATGCCTTTAACCCCTGTGATCGCGGAATGACCCCAGTGGACATAGGTCTTCAGGAAGCGGTAACTTGTGCCTTGAGTAAGGCCGTCAATAATAGTATCATCAGCATGATGCGAACCATATATACCGTGGCAAAACTCACAGCCGCTGTAATACACATTTTGATAGGTTCTGCCGACAAGTAAGGACGGGCCCTGATCATGGCACTCCCCACAATTCTTCGTATTGTCTTCGTCATCGTCCCAGCGGCCAGGGGTTGGCGGAAAATTGTCATCTTTGCTCACTCCCGGGATATCAGTAACGTTGTGTCCTTTACTTTGATCCTGCGCCACGTAATAGAAATTTCCTGCGGCCAGGCCCTTTTGCGTATTGTAAGACGGCTCTGCCGTGTTATATACAATGGGGGCCCCCGTGATAGGGTCCTTCCATGTAGATCCATCAGTAGCCGAATGGCAGCCCACACAGTATTTTGAAAGCAAATACTGATTCGGCCCATTTGGATCCACAGCGGTCCCATCCTGGCTGTTGTGCATGGTATGGCAGTTCACACATTCGCCTGTTACCTTGGCCTTGGCCTGTCTTTGAAGTATCCGGGATAAGCAGGCAATAATAATCACCACAAATAATAAATAATGAATCGATAGCGATCTTCGGTAAATAAGTTTTAGGTCTTTCATCATTTCTGATATACCTACTTTCCCTACCCTACAACCTTGTTTGTGTTCCTCTTACAACCTTGATTTATAAACCCTGATCCCTTTTGCTGAATGCAATCTGGCCAGGGGCGGCGTTGACCTTGTCTATTTTGGCCACAGGCATAAAATCGCTGTCAAAGATAAAGACGGATGCTTTTGAAAAATCGGCCAGGTAAATATCCCCGCGAGAATCAACAAATATATCCGTAGGGCGGCTAAATGAATCTCTTTCGCCATATGCGTGAATGGCGGTCAGATACTTTATCTTGTCTTTGTCATATTCTGCCTCCTGGGCGAAAACACACAAATACGAACAAAGAAAGAAAAGGAGAATGGCCGAAACGATTAAAATTCGACCGGAGATTGCACATAGGCTGGCAATTGTCCTTTGATTAAAGATGGCGGATCGATTATCGATGACCCACCGATGAGCGGGGACTGAGCCTTTAGGATATGTGGTGTGAGAAGATCCGTGCACAATCGAGGGTTCAGTCGATTGTGCGCTCATCCGACCGCGATTGCTTGAAGTATCATGCAATGCTTTCTTTAAAAAACAGCTCTCTCTCATTAACCACCCTCAATAACCTTAGCCATCCTTACGGGTATGGCAGTAAAGACACGTATCGTTTCATTTGCCGGGGATTTTGCCTTTTAAGCCTTTATTGATGGACTTTGTTGACAGTTTGTCCTTAGAGGTCACACGCTCATGCTCATGAGTTGGAAATTACTACCCAATTCTTGATTATTTGTGACCTATAAAATGCATAATTTGTGCCTTGTCTAAGATATATTTTTTACTTAATATATTTATGGATTTTTGGGGAATTTCTGTGTCTTTACTGTTGAACCATACCTTCCTTTATATATATAGTGAAAAATATATTGGTGCTAAAATTTGACACACTCCCCGAAGGGGGGAAAATATTGTTTTCTTTGAAGGGCCGCAAAAATTATGCCATTGAGAAAATACTCCAATTAAATAGAATAAATATCCATTAATAATATAATTGTTAATTTTTAGGGGTGTTTCCCTTATCAATTCACCAAAACGGGTAATAATTTACGTATATTCGTATTAGAAATTATGAAGAAATTTGCATATTTTTATATATTTTGTATTTAATTAAGATAACTCTTTGTTATTAATAGCTTTATTTATTTTTTTGATCCAATTTAAGATATGAAAGACAATGCATAATTTTATTAATTAAATGGGAAAAAGGCGGGTTATGAGCATTCAATTTTCAGGAAAGTTAATGATGATTGGGAACAAATTTTCCCAAAACGGGATATTAGTGTAAAAAAAACCTTACACTCGATAAAACCGGCCTCTAAAATCAGCATTGCATTTTTCCCTTCATAAATTCCTACCGAGTCACCCCACATTTTTTTAAATTTATTAGCAGCACATACAGATAATACTTGACTAATTAACCGATAAAGTTTATAAGGTATACAATTTTATTGTGCACAAATCTGCCCGAATTAAAATTTAACTGTAATAAAAACCATACAGCATCTAGGATCACAAGGGGGGACCAGTTCTTCACGATTTTTTGACAGAAGAATCTCGCCAAAATGCGCAATTAGTGTAAAAATCCCCATACACTTTCTCGAATTTGAAGATTTCTCGTCGCTAAGGCTCCTCGAAATGACAAAAAAATAAATCGAAATGACTAAAAATAAATCTAAAAATAAATCGAAAAGACAAAAAATGACCAAAGAATAGTAACCCGGCCTATTTAGACAAAGTTGATTTTATAGGTATCAGGCAGTGTTAAGCATCTTAAGTCTAACAACAGAAACTACCGAAACAACAAAAAGACAAATCCCTCCCCGGCGATTGTCTGTTTGCGCCTTGCTGTGCTTGATATCAATCCTCTCCTCCCTATTGTTCATCATAGCAGCACCCATCACCTGTTACGCCTTTGATAAGAAAAAAATTACTTATTTAGATGCCATTAAATCGGGGATGGATGTCTCGTTACAATTTCCTACCGATGTCTACGTCACCCAAAACGGAGAGATCTATATCCTGGATAGCGGTCTTCAGAAGGTGTTGATTTATGACAAGAATTTTATCCCCATATCAGTAATAGATAAATCTCATGGGCTTAAGTCTCCCTTAAGTGTGGCTGTGGATACCAAGGGGATGATCTATGTTTCCGAAGAAATCACCTGTAATGCGGGGAAGGGCCTGATTCTGGTTTTTGATCCCCTTGGCCGCAAGAGGAAAACAATACGTTTTGAAGGCTTTGCCGGGGCCAAAAGCTTTAGGGCCAGGGACATAGCCGTAGATGAGAAAGGGAATCTCTACCTTGCCGGCGGCTCTTGTGGAAAGCTGATTATCTTAAATAGAAAGGGCGAATTTATAAGGGCCATTGAACCCTTTGGAAAAAAAAGAAGCGGAGAGGAAAAGAAAGCGGATGTGAACAGAGTAACCCTGAAAGGAGACCATATCTATCTTTTGAGCGAATGGCACGGTCAGGTTCACGTATACGATATCAAAGGAGAGAAAAAAATACGGGCATTCGGCAAAAAAGGCGGAAGCCCCGGCAAACTGAGCCGAGCCCAGGGGCTCACTGTTGATCCCGCAGATGGCGTGACTTACGTCATGGACTACATGCGACACACCCTCTTAACATTTGATTCTTCCGGTGAGTTCATGAATGAGTTCGGGGGCGAAGGCTGGGGGCCGGGATGGTTCAGTTATCCCAAAGATATATGTATTGACAATAAAGGCAGGTTGTTTGTGGCCGATACGTTCAATAAAAGAGTACAGATATTTCAAACTAAACATAGAAAAAAATGAAGGGAGGTGTAAATCGGCCGGCCAAATAAAAAAACAATGAAGATAGGTCTGATTGTGCCGGAAGGCATAATCCTGGAGTTAACTTTAAGGTTAAAAGAGAGGTTATAGGAGGTTAGAGTAATGATGAAACATATCACCAAACAGATAAAAAGTATCATATTAAATTCTATGGTTTTAGCTGTATCATGTTTGATTATAGTGGCTACCGGAAATATTGCCGGGGCCGATGTCGGCGGCTCGTGCAATGATTGTCATACTATGCATTACAGCCAGAATGGCACCGTTCCTCTGGAATACGGCATGGAGGGGCCCTATGAAATCTTATTGAAAGATGATTGTATCGGTTGCCATACTGCGCCGGACGGCAGCACCGATCCCCGTGATGATACCTATCATACGCCTTTTGTTCAAGGTACGGCTTTAAGTGATGGTCAGTGTCTGGCCGGTGGCTTTTTTACTGATGATACTGACGATGAAAACCATGATGATAATAGTCATACCCTGGGGAGTACGGAAACACCTGTGGGATATAATCCCTCTGGGGAGGATTGGTATAAGGGAGATGACGGCGGTGAACATAAGTTCACCTGCGCCGGAGCCACAGGGTGTCATGGAAATCAAACCTCAGTTGATGATACTGAAGCAATCAAAAAAGGGCATCACAATGTTAGTTCCACCTATCGGATGCTTTATGTAGATGGGGACCCTGTTGTTGGTAAGGGGTGTGGCGATTATGAAGAAGGTTTAATTACCGGTGCTTCATCGGACCCTAATTATAATGTCTATAGCGCTGGAGAGGATGAGGTAACTATTAGTGATTTTTGCGGAAAATGCCATGGTAATTTTCATTTACAGGGCTCATCGCCCTTTGTCCGCCATCCTACAGATATTGATATCCCCCATACAGGCGGAGGTTACGAGGAGACCTGGGGAATCGTCAATGATAATGGTACTGCACATGATACAAATTATGATGATGAGGACAGAGTGAATAATCCTCTGGGATTTGCCGAGGCAGATGAAACGAAGGTAGGAAGGGTTACCTGCTTGTCCTGTCATCGAGCCCACGGCACGGGGAATAATGATATTTTACGATTTGACTATGATTTACAGATTGCCGGCGATGGGGATGTCCCCGGATGCTTAAGCTGTCATAATAACCAGAGATAGCCGGTAAAAATCAAAGGAAGAGGGTTGGCCCTCTTTCTTTGATTTTAATTTTTACAGGCTTTGCCAAGAAGGGATTTTATCTAATGGCACTGCTCTTGAGTGACCGAATGAAAATAAATCAAAAGCAATGCGAGAAATCTGACGTCGTTGAAAGGACCAAAAAAGGGGGAGGCGTTCAGGCGCTATTTATCAGGAAGATTTTTATCCTGGCGCTCATTCTGTTTTTCAGCGCCATTCAGGGAAAGGCAACCTGTGCTGAATCTCCCAAGAAACCGCAGATTCAATATACCTCCACTTTGGCTGCATTCGAAACAAAGAAAATAGGATCTCCTACCTGTATTTATATCGATGCTTATGATGAAATGTATATACTGGGGGATGGTGCTAAAACACTTTATATCTTCAGTGACTTATACCAACCAAGCGCCACGCTTTCTAAAGGCCAGGGTCTTATTTCCGCGCTTTTTTTTGCCGTGAGTGAAGAAGGAGAGGTCTATGCCGTAGAGAATTCTGCAGAAAAAAAATCCTCATTCATTTCGGTCTTCAATTTTAATCGCAAGAAGATTAAGACCATACAATTTGAAGGGTTTAAAGGAGCAAAAACCTTTGTCCCCAATGCTATAGCCTTAGATAAAGAGAAAAAAATCTATCTTGCCGGCTATACCCAACCGGGGGTGGTGGTGTTAGATAAAAAAGGGGTTTTTTCCGGAATGTTAACCCCCATAGATGCCCTTAGGGGCAAAGAGCCCAAGCCGGTGGTGATTCGTGATCTGGCTTTGGATAAAGAAGATAATATTTATTTATTAAGCGAAACCCTGGGAAGGGTATTTGTATATAATCAAAAATTTGAATTTTTATTTAAATTTGGAAGAAAAGGCGGCGTCCCGCGCACATTAAGCAGACCAAGAGGCATTGCTGTTGACCAAAAGGGGAGGATCTATATTACCGATTATATGAGACATTGCCTGAATGTATATGATAGTGACGGCTCTTATTTAGCTGAATTCGGGGGGAGTGGAACTGACCACGGATGGTTTAATCACCCCCAGGATTTAGCCGTAACTAAAAATGGTATGTTGGCTGTGGCAGATTTATTTAATAAACGAGTAGAATTGTTTCGGATAATCGATTGAGTATTGTTTTAGTGAGTTTTTTAAAACGAAAAGTTCAAAATGAGAATTGGTGGGTAAACCCGATTATTACTTGTAAAACAAAAAGATTATTTGTATACTTATGAAACTATGTAATTTAACATGGGGGGTTGAAAGGGGGCTAAAGTGAGAGGGAAAGGAAAGGCGCATAAACACTGTTTACATTTTATTATGCATTGTTGTATTGTCGCCGTATTAGTCATATTTACGAATCCGGCCCGTTCCATGGCCAAGGTTACCGGAAATTGTGACAATTGTCATACTATGCACACCAGCCAGGAAGGGACGTCCGAAAACATACAAAATCCAGTCAACTACGGTATCGGCGGCGGCACTCTGCCTGGTTCCGCCTTAACTAAGGTTGATTGTATCGGGTGTCACTCCAACACGGGAAGCGAGACCATTAAATATGTGGGAGGCGATCCGGCTGATCCGGGGACAAGCAGAATTCCCATTGTCTATAATACTCAACAGCCGGCTGATGGTAAGGAACTTGCAGGTGGTAATTTTTATTGGATGACGCTTGGGGATGATAGAGGGCACAATATTTTGGCCGGCCCTGGTGGGATCGATGCAACAGAGGGTATTTCCCTCAAGGATTCCGAGTTGGACGATGCCCCCGGCAGAACGGAAAGCGGACTTTATGCCGGCACATGTATTCCTTGCCATAAATATCTTAATGGAAGAGATCATAACTTAAACGGTGACCAGGCGCTTATCGATGAACCTTATTGCGGCTGCAAAAGCTGCCATACTAATATAAGAAAGAGCCATCATGCGGAAGATCATGTCAGTAATAACCCGGATGATTATAATCTCATAGTGGATCATACTGTGGGTTGTTATCGTTTTTTGAAGGGGCATGATGCTGAAATTAGTGGAATTCACGGCATTGAATCTTACGACTGGGAGCAATCAAAAGGGGATGACTATCCAATTAATCAATATAAGGGAAGTAATGTAGATGCAACCTCTGCCGATCCGGACCACTCGATAAGTGATTCTTGCGGGGGTTGTCATGGGAATTTTCATGCTAAAGATAAAACCTCCCCTGAGGGAGTGAATGCCAGCCCCTGGTTTAGACACCCTGCGCATATCGGATTGCCGGAGGGAGGAGAATTTGATGCCTACACGGAATATAATTTAGATGCCCCGGTAGCCAGGAAAAATCTGGAGCCTTATATAACTCCTTCTGAGAGACTTAAGGTAAGCACAGGGAACGGATATGGAGGCAATGATCAGGTGATGTGTCTTTCCTGTCATCGGGCCCATGCCTCACCCTATCCAGACATCCTTCGCTGGGATTATGAGCAGGTGGAGGCCGATGATGGTAAAAACACGGGATGTAAGATTTGCCATTCAGGGAAAAATTAGAGAAATTTTTATCATTATTTTAATGATGTATTACAGGGGAAAAGGGCTAATTTTTAGCGTGAGTTATACCCTCTATATTACCCTCTCTTTTTTTATATTTTTAATAACCCCAATATGTATGCCCAGCGACGCTATTTGTAAACAGCCGTATACAAATAGTTCAAGCAGTTCAAACTTGGGGACAAAAGATAGGGCGAAATCGGCCGAAGGACTGAAAATTACCTATAAAGCCCTGTGGCAGACAAGCGGCTTACCGGATGGCCTGCCCTTAAAGCGGCCTCAAGGGTGTTGCCTAAATACTGATTCTTCTCGAATATATGTGGCCGATACTGACAACAATCGGGTAATGATATTTGGTACTGATGGTCATGCCGCCGGCCAATTTCACACCTCCCGGCCTCTTAAACGGCCTTTTGATTTGGTCATCGGAAATCATCAAGGATCATCCGAATGTGTATATATCAGCCAAATCAGCGAAAAAACGATTGAGGTTTTTGACCGGAAAGGTATCTGGAGAGCATCCCTCCCCAACATCCCTAAGGAAAAGAATGAAAAGGGATGGGAATTAACACCGGGGCGAATGGCTTTCGACCATCAAGGCAACCTTCTGGTTATTGACCGGAGTACGGGAATAGTGTGGGTCATGTCCGGTGGGGGTAAAGTGATTAAAAGACTCGGTAAACACTGGAAAGATAAAAAAAGCCTTTTGCCGACCGGCTTGGGTGTAGGCCCGAAAGGGAAGATATATGTAACTACGGCCCAAGGCTCACCGGTCGTTATCGTCATGGACCCTGAGGGCAAGCGTGTTTCTTCTTTTGGCCGACATGGGGCTTTATATGACGACAGTTTTTCATTCCCCAGCAGCCTTACGGCGGATAGCGAGGGCAGGATCTTTATTGTAGATGCCTTCAGGCATTCAGTTAAGGTATTTAGCCCCGAGGAGCAATATCTATTCCATATCGGAGCGCGTGGCCGTGTGCCGGGTATGTTTATCTATCCGGTAGATATTGCCGTTGATCCGAAAGGCATTGTCTATGTATTGGAAAAGGGTGCAGGTCGTCTCCAGGCCCTCTCGACAAAGTCCTCTTCCCCTTGAATATAAAGGCATCAAGCTCGACTGTGGATATCGGATGGATATTGTGGTTGAAGAAAAGGTTGTTCTTGAACTTAAAGTAGTTGATACAATAGCGCCAATTCACGAGGCACAATTGCTAACCTATTTAAGATTATCCGGTATGAAGGTAGGCCTTATTATAAATTTTAATGTGCCTATTTTAAAAGAGGGAATCAAGAGGCTTGTCTTTTGATTTTTCTCCTTGACGCTGTGCCTCCGTGGTGTGCTGAAAGGTAAAGACATTGACTGGAAAGCCCAAAATACATATCTTCTTACCCATGGTTTTCTTATTTTTCTTTTTGCTATGCCCATGGGTGAAAAAAACCGCTGTGGCCGGTGATTTCCATGTCGGGTCTAAAAATCTTTATTGTTCGGATTGCCATACTATTCATTACAGCCAGGATGGCGGGGTGTCGGCCGATTGGGGTCAAGCCGGCCCCTATGAAAGACTGCTCAAGAATTTGACCAATGAGATGTGCCTGATGTGCCATGACGGCACCGACACCTCAGCCCCCAATGTACTGGGGGAGGAACGCTATATTTCCAGCGCCGGGGAATTGTCCATTGATCCCAATTCTCCGAGTAAGCACTCCCTGGGAAGCACTGTCACGCCACCGGGTTATTCGGGGACGTGGTCGGGTGATCCCCTGACCTGCATCACCTGCCATAACCCCCATGGCAATGACTATTACCGCAACTTGAGGACGAACCCGGGTCAGGCCGTCAACATTACAGTGACCTATGAAACAGGGACCTATGGGGGTGATGTTGCCGTGCAACAATTACTCGATACGCCTCTTGCCGAACATTATAAGGTCGGCAATATTAAACACCGCCAATCAGAGTCAGACAATAATTACGGCCTTTCCGCCTGGTGCGCGGGCTGCCATGGGCAGTTTTACGGCGACGGGGGAGATGCCAATATGGGCGGCTCTTCATCTGGAGATACACAGGCCCTCGATACGGACACCTGGATAAGGCATCCTACGGTGGGAATTACTCTTGCGCAGGGTGTCACTAACCTACATATCGATGGAACCGCGGACGGTGGTCTGGGATACTGGTGGTCAAGCCTCGTTTTATCCAGGCCTCCCTACATTTCGCCCTTAGGGGAGATCGGTACCAAATCCGTAAGCGATAATGAAACCGGGTGCACCTCCTGCCATAAAGCCCACGGTTCGGATCAGCTCTTTTGTCTTATGTACGATGATCCGGAAACATCCACTCTTGAGGACGGCTCGCGCATGGTGGGCACCTGCCAGGCATGTCACCTTAGGGGAGGGACTGACGACGAGGATAATGGAATTTATGATGTTTCGCCCCACGGCCATCCGGATACGGGGCTTTCCAGGGATGATCGGTGGCTCAAAGGAGAGTGCAACCAATGTCACCTTCAGCACGTCGGAAAGGACTACAATCTGTTTACCGATAATACCAATGCCTTATGTTATACAACGGGTTGCCACGATTTTACGCCCACGGGAGGCTATTCCGGCTACCCGGCCCAGGAAGAAGACAGGGCGCCGGCCGGCTCTGATTATCCGGGATATTTCGAATATTTTGTCTCAGGGGCAAAGGCGCCCGGACTCAACAATCGGGTGGCCTGGCCCGGGATGGATGTTTTTGAGAACCCGAACACCTGGGATGATGGCCCGCCGCAGAAGTTTTTTTCGCCACACCGGAATGATCCTGATATGCCGATAAAGGATTCGTCCGGCGTAGGACGTTGCGTGAATTGCCACTCTCCTCACGGCACGGGCAATGCCTTTGATATGCTCATTGACACCTATCTCAGCACCAAGGGGTCCTCTCAGGGCGATGAGCCGCTCAACTATGAACTGTGTTTAAAATGTCACGACCATGATGGTCCGGCCGGCATGGATAGTGAAAACAAAAATATCTCCCATTATTATAATAAATCCATAAATCCCGAAACTGCAGGTCATATGATCAGAAAGTCCACCAACAGCGCTTCTTACTGGCCGGATCATATTCAGGTGGGGGATAGATTGGCCTGCTCAAATTGCCATAATCCGCACGGCACTAGAGGACATGCCGATATTGGTCTACCGAATGCCTATCTGCTCAGCGATCAGCGACCGGGATATGATGGGATTATCGACACCAAAACCATGGCCAGCCAATGCCGGCCTTTTTGTTTCAGTTGTCATGTGCCCAGCGATGATCCGAACTGCACGCTTTATAATGGCCAATGCCCCGAGGTGGACGGGATTGTGATGGCCGCGATACCCGAGCTTGAAATGGGACAACAGAGCCACCATGAATCGGACGGCACCACGCATTGCTATAATTGCCACGGCAAAGACTACGACGTTACCAGCGCGGCCAGCCCCGCCTTCAATGTTCATAACCCGAAGCCCAAGCCAGGCAAGAAAGGGCAGAGCAGGCTGAAAAGTGTCCCCCTCCCCCCCCTGGCACCCCCGAGCGGCTTTATAGCAACCGCAGGGAAAAGGCTGGTTGAGCTTAGCTGGGAAAAATATCCTGATGAGAATATCAGGGGCTATCACCTCTATCGCAGTCAAACCCCCGGAGGGCCCTATGCTCTGATCAGCTCTGAGCCGGACCATGTAAACAGATATATGGATAAGGAGGTCAGTCCTGAGCAGAATTATTATTATGTACTGACTGTTGAAGATATGCCGGGTATGGAGAGCACCTATTCTGAGGAGGCCAGGGCCACACCTGTGAGTCTGACACCAAAGGAGCTTAAAACATTGGAAGAGGTGAAGGGGCTTTCGGCAAAAATTGAGGGAGATACGATTTGCCTTACCTGGGAGGAGGACCTGGACGAGTTGGTGGCAGGATATTATGTGTATCGCCGCCTGGAGGGGGAAGGACCGCAATGGGTTCGAATTACCCGGTATGAGCCTTTGAGATGGCCTGTGTACGAGGACAGAAAAATTGTCAAGGGAAAGGTTTATTTATATACGGTGGCTGCCGTGGACAGTATGGGTAATGAGGCCCGATTTCCCAAAGAGGTGAGGGTCTCTTATGAAGCTTTGTACATCTTTTCAGTGTCCCTCAGCCAGGGAGAGATCCCCCTTAAAGGCGGACGGCAGATGGTGGCCACGCTTACAGGGAGCCCCGGCCAAAGGGCCTATTTTACGATTGAGGGCCTGGCCGAGCCTATTTTTATGGAGGAGACTGATGGTACCGGCACTTATATAGGAAAGTATCTTATCCCCGGGGAAACAGATCAGGCGCAACTCAAGGTAACCGGATTTTTAGATGATGGGCGGGGTAAGATCAGATCCAAAGAATCCCCGTTCCCCTTAAAGATTGATAATCTGCCTCCCCCTGCGCCGGCAAGGCTTGAGGCGGCCCTTAATTCGGATGGCAGCGTCAGCCTTTTATGGCCCGCAGCAGAAGAAGCGGATGAACAAATCGCCTCCTACAGAATCTATCGGGGCTTGAATGAGGGTATTACCCCGGATGTTAACAGCCGCCTGGCCTCGGACCTGCCCCCGGACAGGCGCGAATATAAAGACTTTGACCTGAGGCCGGATACCAGGTATTATTATCTTATTACCTCTGTTGATGAGGCTGAAAATGAGTCCGCCCCTTCTTCTATAGCTGAAGTTTTTGTGCCTCCCGATACAATTCCGCCCTTTATTACCGAGATACGGGTAATCGGCGAGAAAGAAGTATGGAACCTCGGTGAGAACATTTCTCTTTTAATGATCGGAGAGCCGGGATGTAAAGCCGCATTTTCCCTGGGGGGCCGAATAAAAGATATAGTTATGATAGAATCCTTTGAAAAAGGAAGGTATGAGGGAAAATATGTTTTTCAGGACGTTGACGAGGCCGAAGGGATGATCATCACAGGCCGGCTTACCGATCCCTCGGGTAATAGCACCAGCCGTACTTTAAGCAACAGAGTCTCTGTTGTCAGACGCTCAGCCGGAGCAAAACCGGAAATTTACGCGATTGAGGAAGACAGCTTTCAGGTTGGAGGTTCGGTAGGTCTGGTGACCGGAGATCTATTTAAAATAATTGTCAGGGGCACGCCGGGTTGTAAGGGCGCTTTTCACCTGGGGGCTTTTGTTAATGAAGATCGTACGGTGTCCCTTGACTGGTCCGGATTCAGTGAGTCGGATAATCCGGATATATCAGCATACCGCATCTATAGGGGCACCTGGCCGGCCTTTTCCCCGGACAAGCAAAACCCTTTAGCTATGCTCGGTCTTGGGGCGCGGGAATATCAGGTGACTGATAATGAATCTGATCTTAATGACTCTTTCTTTATAACGGCTGTAAACAACGATGGGCATCCCCGGTTAATCTCCACGCCCAAAAGAAACATCGCCTTAATGGAAACGGATGATCCCGGCACCTATGAAAGTGAATATACAGTGCTGCCCACTGAGCGGATAATACAGGGATATGTCTTTGCGTCCCTCAGGGATGAATTCGGTCAATATTCCCTTCCCTTTCGATCTTCTCATACTATCACCATGGATACTGAGAGCAGGATTGAGGTGCGACCGCTGCCTCCCGAGCTTAAGGCAGACAGCCTCTCCAGGGGCCGGGTGCTGGCTTTGCTGAAAAATGCACGGGGCCGTGGTATAGCAGACAGGCAGGTTGGGGTCACGCTTTTTGCATCCTCTGAATACACCGGCCTGGTCGGTCTGGGGAAACTGAATCAAGCGGATATCGGATATGTAGTCAATCCGCTCTTTGGGATAAACGATCCCACGGCAAGTGGCGAATCGTATGTATTTACAACTGATGGTTTCGGACAAATATCCATGGAGTATCAAACAGGATTTGCCGCCAAGACCATTATTTTTCGGGCCGAGGATCAGATCACCGGGGATGTGGGATTCGGCTATCTCACCTCATATCTTGAAACTCAGGCACAGGTAGAGCAATATCTTCCCATAGAGCAGGCCAAGGCTAGGATGAGGGCCAGGGGACAAGAGTATTACCTTTCCTTATCAGCCTCTCCTCAATGGCTGACGGCAGACGGTGTGGGCAGGTCCCAAATCAAAGCCGAGCTGATCGACCGGACCGGCACACCGGTGAAGGGCCATCGAATAACCTTTATCGTGTCCATGGGTGACGGATATCTTCAGCCCAGAGAAGCCTATACGGATGCCGGGGGCAAGGCCGAGGTGAAATATGTAGCCGGAAGATCAATCGGTACGGTAGAAATAACCGCAACAGATGTGACGGCAACACCTCCCCTGGGAGCAAAAACCCATATCATTCTCAAAAGCGATGCACCGGCTGTTCTTGAGGTAAGCGTGAAACCGGAAAGAATTCCTGCTGATGGGAAAAGTACCTGCACCTTAACCATAAAGGTCACTGACATAAATAAAAATCCTTGCCGTGGTGTGGCGCCTTCTGTTAGGGTAATCAGCGGCGGCGGCAAAATTTTGAAAATCGATGAGATCACGGATTTTTCAGGTCAAGCCAGGGCCGTATATCAGGCGGGCAAAGAGCCGGGCACGGCCAAATTTAATGTGAGGGTCACTTCAAAAATCCCAACCTCCAAAGAATTGGAGGAGATTAGATGGACCAGATAAAAAACAACGTAATAGTGTGCTGAACTATTACAAAACAACAATGTCCACTGACAAATGAAGAATGGCATTTTTAGATAGTAAATACAATAATTATGAGGAAGAGGGCAATAAAAAGCAATGTGGGTTTAATAATGTTGAGCTTTACCCTTTGGATGTTCATAACTCTGTGTCCTCTAGCTAAAGCTCGCGGCATGCAAGGCTCGGCAGATTTTTTGTGGGAGCAGAGAAAAACTGATGATAAACGAAATACTCGCTTTACGCAGACGTATGATGTGATTTTATTAAGGAGATTACCGCCCTTATACGACGCCGGCCTTAAACTTGAGTTCAGGTCGGAGACAAGGGAAGAAGAGGGGGCCAGGGAACGGGCCCAAGCGTTGCCCTCCCTGAATATGAGACTGGGGCATCAGATGATGGATGTGAATTTAGGCTGGAGCAAGGATTTTATTTCCGAAGAAAAAAGCTCCTATATAAATGAAAGGGGTTACACCAGTTTTGCCTGGCGGCCGAAGTGGCTGCCTCATATCCTGTGCCAATTCCAAGATCAAAAAGAGGATCGGGAAGGGGGAAACATTACCAGAGAAAAGGGAGCATCCGTTAGCGAGAATTATTCGTTAACCATCGGATTTTTAACCCTGGATCACAGTTACAACTACCGTAGATGGGATAAGAACGGCAAGGTAACCACCACCTATGATCTTTTAAACAGCGGTCGGATCGGGCAGAGATTTTCCTTCTTTAATGAGAGATTAAATATCGGAACGGGATATGAGGTGAGTCAAAGCCGGGATAAAGATCAAAGCCGGGATAAAGAGGAAGAAGGCCTGGATAAAGAGGGCCTGGTTAAAAAAACATTGGAGCAGAATGCCCATATTAACATTGATGGGAAAGTTACTGAATGGATGAAACCCGGGTATAGATTATTTATGAATAGGATCGAAACGGACCACCCTGATCATAAAGACAGCTCAATAGGGCATATATTCAGTCTTTCCCTTGACCCTAAATTCGCGCCCTATAATATCCCCATAACCCTCGGTATGAATTATAACAGGAGTGGGATGGGCCCCGGTTCCGAGCCGAGAGAGGCGACTACCTATTCACTGAAGATGGACCCTCAACTAAAGGGATTAATCTTTGATCCGAATAAACCCATGTATCCCATTAAAACCTCTTTTCTTATAAGTAATTACACTGATAAAAGCGGGGGAACAAAACAGAATCACCGGTTGTCTTTTCTTTTGACCGGATCAACCACTGTTTACCAGGGCGTAGACCTTGCCATGGATATAGGGCTTACTGAGACCAAGAATTTTATTTCCGACACTAAAAGGGTGGGAAAAAGAGTAAATAGTCATTTTAACCTGAATTTGTTGCCGAATCTAAAGGCTTCAATATCACAAAGGTCCGAATGGACGGCGGATAGTGGTAAAAGTGATGGGGGGACCGATTCTTCGGGTAATCTTGAAACAAAATTAGTCTATAGGCCGGTGAGGACCTTTATGCTCGATGTCGGGTATACTAGTGGTTATGGAGGCAATGAGACAAGTTATCAATATTCTTTCAACTGGCGTCCCACTTCCAAGTTGGAGTTTGATGTGAGCTATCGATCAGGCGAATTTGAACCTTACTTTTTAGGGGGAATGGACATTAATATCACCAGCAAGATTCGTTTAGACTTACAGTATCAATATCCGTCAAAGGAACAAATTGTGAAGCTCGGGTTAACATTACAAATTTTTTAATAGACATGATACAATGTCGAAATGACAGGACAGAAATCGAAATAACAAAAAGAAGGGGTTTTATTCAGGCACTAAATAATAGAGGAGAGATGACATAATATGAGGTCTATGAAATCAAGGATTTTGCTGTCTATGGTCTCTTTTTTGATGTTGTTCGGTTATATCGGTTGCGTGGCTACAAAATCTAAGGTTTACATTAATCCGAACGTCAATTTCCGGTTTGTCAAAAAGGTAGGCGTACTCCCATTTGAAAATTTTACTAATGATCGTTTTGCTCATAAAAAGGTGAGAGATATTTTTGTCACCACCTTATTGGCCTCCGAAATGGTTGAAGTCCCCGAGTTGGGAGAGTTATTACAGGTTATAAATAACATTAACCTGGCTGCCTCAGCGCCCGGGCAGGAAACCTTTAAAGGAACAATTACCAAGGAGGTAGCCAAAGAACTCGGGCAGGCTCTCAAAATTCAAGGGATCGTCCTGGGAAATGTTGAAGAATATAGGATAGTTCGCAGCGGCTCCGGTTCTTATCCGGAAGTCTCTCTATCTTTAAGGATGATTGATGCCAAGACAGGGTCAATTATCTGGGCGATCAGTCATACTGAGAAAGGAAACCGCATCCTTCCCAGTATCCTGGGGATAGGGGAGGGAACGGTGACTGAGACGGCTATTAAGGCATGTAAAAAAATTGTGGAAACACTCATCTATAAATGATGGGAAGGATAAGCGATGCAGAGGCCATATATTGTTTTTATCTATCTGGGCCTTTTTGTCTGCCTGCAAGTTTTAGCAGTCATTCTTTTGGCGGGAGAATCAATGGCTATAGAGGCAATAGATCTGCCTATTTTCTTGATGAGGGCAAAAAAGCCGGGCTACGGGACAAAAGTAGCTGTTCTTCCTTTTGAAAATTTGAGTGGGCGCTTTTTGGTGATTGATGATGTAATGAAAGCCGTCTATCAAAACCTGGATGAAATCTATACCCTTTCATCCTGGGAGAGGGTAGATAGGGTCATTTTGCGGCAAAGACTCAGACACACCGGATACTTGACTTCAAAACAAGCTTCAGCCATCGGGAAAAACCTTCGGGCAAAAGCCATTATCTTAGGGGCGATCTGTGAGTACCAGGAAACCCCCGATCCGGGATTTGGCCTGATCATGAAAATGATCAGCATGGAAGAAGGGACCCCTATCCTGTGGATGGGATGCGCCTTTTCTTATGGCCGTCATAAGGAGACGTGGTTCGGCATAAACTATATCGGCCAGGTGGATTGTTTGATTAATGAAGTGGTCAAAGACCTAGTGAAGGAAATACCATTACCCAGGCAAAGGAGGCGAAGTCCAAGGAGGCGCAGAAGTTAAGCCAGGGGTTGTTTTGGGCTAAAATTAATGCATTTAAAAGGGTGCCATAGATAGATATTAAATTTTATCCTGTAGCGCAGGGCTTCAGCCCTGCGCTACTTCTGTTTGAATATGGATTGTGAAATTATTTTTTTGAAAATCTATAGGTAATTCATGAGTACGAAAAAAATATTGATAATTTTTTGTCTGGGTATGTTCGGCATCGTCCTTTATTCCGGATGTCAAGGGCTTCAGTACAAAAGTAACTATCATATGGACAGCCAATCCCTTAAGGGGGTGAAGTCTTTGGCGGTCTTCCCCTTCCATAACCTTAGTCAAAAAACAAACGCCGGCATAATTATGACTAACGTACTCATGGCTGAACTCATAAAACTTGAAAAATTTCGCTTAATCAAGTATGGTGATGTGAGAAAATTTTTCCTGATCAGGCGTAAGATTTCAGTATCTACTATTGATATTGAAACCCTGAGAGCATTCAGGAAACAATTTAAGGTTGAAGCGGTTATCATAGGCACTGTCCTCCAGTACGGGGTTGGAAATAGTTATGGCGCTCACCGGAGGAAGGATAAAAAATCAACTGTGCCTAAAATTATGGTTCACAGCACCATCCTTGATACACGATCCGGCCGGATTTTAGGACAAGGGCAGTTTATGGAGAAAGGGGCGGCTCAAGGATATCTTTTGGGTGTTAAGGATAGACAGGCAGCTTTTTCCCTGGCCCAAAAGCTGGCCCAGAGGCTGGTTTCCGCAATAGGTAATGATGAGGTATGAGGCCTATCCACTGGGCAGTTTTAGGTGTATTTGTTTTTATCTGTCTTTCAATCTTTTTAGGTCGCGCTCAGGAAACTGAGCAGGATTTGAAATGTTTGGAATGTCATAACAAGGTGGTAGAACAAGCGTATACCTATGTTCATCAACCTTTTTCGGAAAAAAAATGCTCTTTTTGTCATGTGTTACCGGATGAGCCTTCAAAAGACGAAAATCATGAGCAGGGGTTGCGCTCTGTGGATGACATAGGAATAAATGTGTGTTATTGCTGTCATACAAAAAAGAATCTAGGTATTTCCCATCCTGTGGGGGTATATCCGACAAAGGAGATTCGCATACCCGAGGAATTGCCGAAGGGATCATTCGGACAGATTCTTTGCCTTACTTGCCATACGCCTCATGGGAGTGATGAGGAATATCTGGGCAGAAAACCGGTCTCGGCCCAATTGTGCATTGCCTGTCACGGGGAAAGGTATTATAAATAAAGATGAAAAAAGGAAAAAAAAGAAAAAGGATCAATCTTTCCATTAAACGAGGTATGCAGATTAGACTCTTTTTTAAAATTTCTGTCATCATTATGACGGCCGTGATAATCAGCGGAGCAATTTTTTGGCTTGGCAGTCACCAAGAGGTGGCTTCAACGTATCGTCAGTTTCATGTGCAATTGGATAATTTTAAGACCCTTATTTTTCCCATGGTTATTATCGGCACGATGGCCGGCTTGGTTGTAGCCCTGGCATTAACATTGTTTTTTCCTCAATATCTGGCCGGTCCGCTATACCGGATAGAAAAAGTCCTGGATATGGTGGCTGATGGTGATCTGTCCGAATGTCAATTGAATCTTCGCTCAGGAGATGAGCTGAAGGACCTGGCTGGTCAAGTTACCAAGATGATGAAAAAAATGAGAGAAAGGGTGCTTTTACTCAAAGAAAATAATAAACAAATGGAAGCTATTTATAACCGGATGGTTAAGGCAGTGCAGGATTCGAATATGGAGGTGATCAGCGGGGGTATGTCTGATCTGGAAAAGGAGATAACCAAAATAAAGGAAACTCTTGATGAATTTAAGGTGTAAACAGACAATAAAAATAGCGGCACTGATTTTTTTAGTTACTGTTTTTCTGTCCTGTAAGACTGAAATAAAAGATGAAACACCACTTGTTATGGTGAATAATGAGGAGATTACCTTTGCTCAATTCAGGAATGCCTTAGAGGGATTGCATATTCAAAAGGGACAAGATGGAAAGATCGACTCACTTGATATTAGGGGTTTTTTGGATAAATTGATCAGGAATCGGCTTTTTATTCAAGAGGCTGTTCGCACAGGACTGGACCAAGCTCCTGAGGTGGTCCTGACCGTTAAGGCAGAACTGAAAAGGCAATCCATTTTGTACCTTCATAAAGAAGAGATTTACGATAAGGTGCGGGTAACTGATGATGAGGCCTGGGAGGAGTATTGTGCCCGGCTTGAAAAACGCCGAACTAAGCCGGAAAAAATAAGGGAGGAATACTCTGCAGATCCCAACACACAAAGTACTGAAACGAAAAATTATCTGTCAATGCTCAGGAAGAGTGCAAAGCTGGAAGTTGATCCCAATTATATCCAGCCGGGGGAAGAACAATATGATCCGAATAAAATTGCGGCTAAGTACAATGGGAAATCAATTAGCGGTCATGATCTTTTCAAGGATATAAAGCCTACTGAAACCTCGGAAGGACAGATACCCTGGGAATATGCCCTTTGGCAATTAATCGATAATGACCTGCTGGAAAAAGAGATACAGCGCTTTTCACCTTCCCGGAATTCCTTTCAAAGGAATGAAAAAAGTATACGAAAAGATTTATTAAAAAAACATCGCCGGGAAAGAGAAGTTGCCTATTTGGAAGAGCTTCGACAAAAGGCAAAAATATCTAGACCGGCCTTAGATCCAAACTCACTTTTCATGGAAGCTAAAGATCCTAACCTGCCTGCTGCTTCGGTAAATATGGAAGGTAATGATCCTAACCTGCCCGCTGCTCTGGTAAATGATGAGCCTATTAGCCTGGCTGAGTTAAAAAAGGGCCTAAAGGCAGAGGAGTTTAAGGAAGCCGGCCCTGAGGACAGACAATCCATGATCGAAAACAGATTACAATACCTTATTGATTGCTTGCTGATAGATCAAGAGGCTCTCAGTCGGGGATATGAAAACCGCCCTGAGGTGAGAAAAGCAGCTAAAGCCGCCGGGGACAAAATCCTTTATAAGAAATTTTACCGAAAACTCCTTCTCCCCTCAATTAAATTAACTGATGAGGAGGTTAAGACGTATTACGAGGAGCATCCCGATTTATTTTGCAGTCCCCGCTATGTTAAGGTGGAGGAGATCCGGGTTAGAACAAAAGAAGAAGCCAATGAAATAAATGATGAGTTGGGGGCCGGCGCCGATTTTACTTTTCTAAAAAAAAGGTCTCTGCACAAGAGAATGATCAGCAGGCACTGGATTCCCTTGGACTCATTATCCCCGCCCGTCAAAGAGGGGCTTATCGAGGCTAAAGTGGGTGAGGTGATCGGGCCAGTATCTTGGGACATGGGGCACAGTATCTTTCAATTAAAAAGACGCCGGGGAGGAGAAATCTTCCCCTTTGATAAGGTTAAAAAAGCCTCCCGTGATAAGCTTTTCAGGGAGCGCTTTAATGAAACCGTTGAGAAATGGGAGCGTATCTTAAGGGCATCCTCTGAGGTTATTATCTTTGAGGACCGTCTTCAGATCATATTGTCAAATGTGGGAGGTTAAGGAATAAATAAGGGAGATTTTGAAGTGAAAAATGTAAGAAGAGTATATTTTTTGTGGCTTTTGACCATACCCGTATGCCTGATACTTTGTTCTTGTGCGCCCAAAGGGAGGGCGGGCAGGGAGGCCCGTTTTGCCGGCCGCACTTGTGATAGCTGCCATCAAAAAGAACTTACGGCCTATCTTGTTCGCAAAGAAGTCCATGACCCTATTAAGAAAAAGGATTGTAAGGCTTGTCATGAACCCCATGGGACAGTGGGGGTTTTACACCTTTGGGAGGGGGTAGAGGCCAAGGTATGCTATACCTGCCATAAAGAGGAGGAGGCGCTTACCCAAAAGCAGTATCAGCATTCTCAGTTTAAGATGGGAAAATGCTCTCCCTGTCATGATCCGCACTCGGCAGATCTGCCTGATTTATTAAAGAGAGCGGGTGATGAGGTATGCTATGATTGTCATAACAAAGAACCCTTTCAAAGGGCGGTTATCCATAGCCCGCTCAAAGAAACAGGGTGCCTGGTTTGTCATATGCCCCATGCCTCTGATTATCCGGACCAGATAGTAAGCCCATCAAAAGATCTGTGTCTAAAGTGTCATCCGGTAAATCAGGAATTAACAGAGGCCCACGAGGGCTATACACTGGAAGGAGAACATTGCCTTTCCTGCCACGACCCGCACTCTGCAAAGGAAAAAGGGTTATTGAAGATTACCGTCCATAAGCCCATGGTAGGCGGTCAATGCCGGGAATGTCATCTCGCCCCCACTGACCCTTCTCCCTTTAAAACCACTAAGACTGGGTCGGAATTATGCCTGGAATGCCACAGCAGTATGAAAAAGGAATTGAGAAGAAATTTTATTCATGATCCTACGGTGAAGGGCAATTGCCTGACCTGTCATGATCCTCATACATCGAATCATTCCGCCCTTATGAACCGGGAGGAAAGGAAACTTTGTTTTTCCTGTCATCAGGAGACTCGGGATATATTCAATAAGGCCTTTACTCATACGGCTTCGGATAAAGAGGGATGCAGCAGTTGTCATCTTCCTCATGGTGCCGATAAGAAGCATCAACTCAAAGCAGTCGGCCGGGACCTTTGTGCTCTCTGCCACCCGGGAAAAGATTTTCAGGGCCCTTGTATGCATCAACCCGTAGACAAAGGGGAATGCCTCGTATGCCATGATGCTCATGCCACTGATTTTCCGGGGCAGGCCAAAAAACCGAAGGCAGCGCTTTGTTTTGATTGCCACACAAAGGAAAAAGAAAAATTTTCCAATGTTCATATTCATACGCCTATTGCGGAAGGCACTTGTAAAGACTGTCATGAACCCCATGTATCAGTTCAGGACAACCTCCTGACGACCACAAGCGATAAGGTTTGTTTTCAATGTCATTCTGACTTGGCAGCGGGACAAAAAGAAGGATACCTACATTTTTTAAGCCAGAAAGGGCAATGCCTGGGATGCCATGATGCCCACGCCGGCCGATATCATAATGTGCTCCTGTTACCCGGCAGTCAGGTATGTATGGCCAATGGCTGCCATGATTCAATCGAAAAAAAGATAAATGAGGCAAAAGTAGTGCACGAGCCGTTGAATAAGAAGGAGTGCATATCTTGTCACAATGCCCATGGGAATAAGCTGGACCATTATTTAAGAAGTTCGACCGGCAGTTTGTGCCTCTTTTGCCACGAGGAAATGCAAGAGCAGATAGAAAAAGAGAATATGGTGGTGCATTCACCCATTATCAAGGGAGATTGTTTAGAATGCCACAGCGGGCATGATTCGGCTTATCAAGGGCTCCTTACGGCGCAGGAAAGAAATTTGTGTATTGGCTGTCATAACGTTGAAGGACCTGAGTTTCCAAAAAGTCATATGGGTATCCCTGCGGCAAAAAGCAATTGCCTGATTTGTCACGATCCCCATATGAGTGAGGAAGAGGGGCTGTTTTTACCCCATATACACCTGCCCTTCATTGAGAAAAATTGTCGAGCATGTCATGAATGAGGGTTATGAAGATACTATGAAAAAAATAGCTGGATCAAGATTAAGTTTATTATTAGGGGTTATTATTATTGGTCTGATTTTAGGCCGGCAGGTAGTGCAGGTAAAGGCAAAAGCAATATTAAAATCCGATTTAAAGCAAGCATGCCTTGATTGTCATCCGGAAATGAAAGAGGAATTAGAAGAGGGCAAGCCCCATCAGGCCTTAAACGTCAAAGAATGTATCTCCTGCCATACACCCCATGCAGCCAAGCACCAAAATCTTCTGCTTAATATTGGAGATGCTCTTTGCTATGGGTGTCATGAATCCAACAGGAATTGGCTTAAAGATAAAACAGTGCATCTTCCGGTGGAATATGGAGAGTGTCTTAAGTGTCACCAGCCGCATGTATCACCTTACACCAGTCTTTTAAGGCTGGAGGGAGAGGATTTATGTTATCAGTGTCATGATAAGGCATCATTTGAAAAGGAATATGTTCATCAACCGGTTGAAGAAGGCAGTTGTACCATTTGCCATCAAACCCATAGTTCTCAAAACCCCTTACTACTTACCCAGTTATCACCTCAACTGTGTTTTCAATGCCATACAACGGAAAGCTTGAAAGCTGAACACCCGGATTTTCAGATCAATCAAGTTGATTGTCTTTGCTGTCATAATCCTCATTCTACCAACAAAAAGAATTTACTCTTTAGCTTCTCACATGATCCTTATACCCAAAAAGAATGTCTGAAATGTCACCCTGATTCATCAGGTTCCGGACCCGTTACCGCCAGAGCGGAAGACTGTTATGCCTGTCATCCAAAAACC
Source organism: Pseudomonadota bacterium (assembly GCA_030625085.1). Lineage (GTDB taxonomy): Bacteria > SZUA-182 > SZUA-182 > DTGQ01 > DTGQ01 > DAOURK01. Next base: position 15,229 of record DAOURK010000008.1, on the reverse strand, counting down.
AAAGAGAAGTTTAAGGCCAAAGAGAAAAGTCATATTGTATCCGGCCGGGATGAATGTGTCTTCTGCCATAATCCCCACGGTTCGGAAAGAGAGGATTTGGTGAGAAGGAGTGATAGGCCTCTTTGCACGGCCTGCCATCAGGATATACGAAAAAGGCTCAGAGTGCAGAAAAAGGGACTTAACCGTCATCCGGAGGTTTCAGCAGGGAAATGTTCTACTTGTCATGATGCTCATGCCTCGGACAAGCTGAAATTTTTAAAAACTTCCCCTCTTACCCTTTGCATCGATTGTCACAAGCGACAAAAGGGGCTCTGTCATCCGGTGGGTGAAAAAGCCATAGATCCGAGAGATAAGTCCCTTATTGATTGCATAACCTGTCATAATATGATGGAGGCCGAATTCCCGCAGCTTATGCGACTGGATGGTTCAAAGCAGTTATGTAATGAATGCCATGCGTATTAGTCGTTCTTTATAGGGCAAAAACTTAACAAATGAGTCCAGTTTTTATCCGGCATCCAGTATCCGGAAACCAGCATCGGCGAAGCTCCGCTAGAAAATAATAAGGAGGAATACGTCCGTGAAAAACCAAAACAATCTCTTTTCCGGTCTTTGGTTTGGGCCCATATTTTTCATTTGTCTTTTACTCACCCTGTCGTGTGCCTATCGTCCATCTTACACTCAGACCGGTTTCGATGGTCACCTTTCCATTATCCTGGAGCTGGTTTCAAAGGGTGGGCAGGACATCTCGATAATAATTGGCGAATTAACCCTGAAGAGGGAGGGTGTGGAACAAGCTGTAACTATTCCCATCAATGAAAAGTTTATGCTTAATAAATCACCCAAAAAGGTCCTGTTAGGAGATTTTTCCATCAAACCCGATTTATATACCGGTCTTGTTTTTTCTCTTCAAGAGGCCTTCCTCTTCACTGAAGGGAAGTTGACCCCTTTATCCGTCAAAACTGAAAATATTACTTATGATACTGATATTGAGATCGGACCATGGGAAAGAAAGAGCCTTCTCCTCAAAATAATCTGCGGACTTGAGAGGGATAAGAAAAAGGATGCTTTTATTCTTACCTCTTTTATCAAACCGGGTATACGGTCGGTTGGACTGAGAGGGCTTAAAGCCTATGTGACCGATGAAGCAGGAGATTGTGTAGTGATCTTCGATCAATTGAGCAGATCTATCATAGAGACAGTCCCAGTGGGGGACAAACCTCGAGGGATAGTAATGTCTCCTGATAGAGCCAAAGTCTATATTGTTAATTCGGGTTCCGACAGTATTTCAGTTCTTGATACCCTAACTTCAGAGGTAACGGATACAATCTTCCTTGGGCTGGGAGTAAACCCTGGGGACATAGCCATAACTCATGATGGAAGATTATTGCTCACTGCCAATAAAGGCTCAGGCAATATCAGTCTCATTGACCCTGATTCACAGCGGGTTATTGAGCATATCCCTGTGGGTCAATCTCCCTCACAGGTAGCTGTGGGGCCCTGGGGGGATTGGGCCTATGTAACCAACCAACGATCTAATAATCTTATGATTATAGACCTCAATGAAAGACGAGTAAGTGCAACCATTGCTACCAGACCGGAACCGGTTGGCATTACCTCAAGCCCCGGCGGCGATGAGATTTATATTTCCAGTAAAGGATCGGATGTTATTCAGGTTATAGATAGAGAACTCGGTAAAATTATTAATATCTTACCTACCAATAGCGGACCTGTCGATATTATTTTGGATGATACACGCCGAAGGCTATATGTAGCCAATTCCCAATCAAATGATGTTTGTTTTCTTATTGAGGATATGAATATGAAAGAGGCAGTCATACCGGTAGGCATGATTCCCACCACCATGGCCTTAGATAAATCCGGAAGGCTCCTCTATGTAGTTAATCAGGGGGACGGCACTGTTTCGGTAATTGATTTGGGAAAAGAGCGAGTGATAGATGTTATTAAAGTGGGTAAAAAGCCATGGGGGATTGTGATTGACAAAATTTGGAAGGATTAATTGCTGAAAAGGGACAGCTTAGAAAGACAGATGTTCGCGCTGCCAGATATTAATAGCTATTTTCATAAATTCATTACCTGCCTGGGATTTACGGTGGTTCTGCTTTTAATAACCTGGCCTTTTACCGAGTTGTATCTGTTTGCTGAAATGGCTGATCAGATTTCCGGTACTCCGCATTTTTCTTTTGATAATCAAAAAAGGGCAGAGAGATTCATCCGTATTAAATGTAACCAGTGTCATCTTCATGTCCCCGAGGCAGGGGCAAATATAGAGCCAACCCTGGTTAAAGGCTACGAAAATATCTGTATCACCTGCCATCGTCATACCCCGGAGAGCTGCCAACTTATGGTGAAGCCAAAAATCTACAATACCCTCAAGGCTCAAATACCTGACTTTCCCTTAAAACTATTCTCCGGCAGTGTTATCTGCTCCAGTTGCCATCGGGTCCATGAAGTAAAAACAGATAAAACAGAGGCCGACCGGCTTAAAGAAGGGTATGAGACCTTAAAAAAAGAAGCGGAGAATATTGATATTCATAAAACCGGGGTATTTTGTTTTTTGTGCCATGAGAAAGAGCCGAGAGAAAAAGGCCGGCCTTTATATCTGAAATATAAACAGGATACGATTAAACTGTGTAAAGAATGCCATGATAATAAGCGGGCCAGAGCGGATAACCATCCTGTCGGCGTAGTCCCTTCTGAAGAGAAGAAAAAAAGAATCCCCAAAGATTTCCCCTTAACTGACGGGAAATTGACCTGTGTTACCTGTCATCACTTACGATGTCAAGAAGGGAAGGAAAACCCCCTGTTTTTACGGGGAGGGCCATATAGGAGAAGACTGGAGACTTGTCTGGTTTGTCATGTAAAAGAGCAGTACCAGAAGACAAATCCCCATGATTCCATATCTGATGATGGTGAAATAAGAGAGGACCGGTGTTTTTTCTGTCATGTGGTTGATACTGATGAAAAGGGTGAAAAAAAACTTGGCTTTAAGTTTAAGGCGCCTTTTCGTTTATATTGTGTAGGCTGTCATCCTAATAAAGAAAAAAAGCATCCCTTTGGGGCCGATCATACCGGTCGTTATATAGATTCCATCTGGACGGGCTTATCCATGACTGACAGATTAAATATATCCCATAATCAATCCTTTAAAATTACTCCTGTGACTTTATCCGGCCAGATTATGTGCGCCTCATGCCATAATCCGCATGATACCAGACCCGGGCCGAAATTGAGAATTGATGACATCAATAAGAGTTGCCGGCAGTGCCATTTCCAACATTATGGTGATAAGTCTTCACCAACGATGAGGGAAAGTGAAAACCTGTCTGATACGCAGGTCAGTGCTCCAAAGGGAGAAGACCATCAACCCTTTGGGTATATAGCCTCGTTGCGGTTTTATTGTGTAGGCTGTCATCCTAATAAAGAGAAAAAGCATCCCTTTGGAGTAGATCATATCGGAAAATTTATCAGGAATTTTGGAAGACACTTCTCCTATAAGCAAAGAATCAGGTTATCACAGACTGAAACATCTCAAATTATCCCTTTAACAACGAATGGCCAAGTGGCTTGTTTTACTTGCCATGATCCGCATGATGGCCGAAAAGGGAAAAAGCTTCGTCTGAAAGAAATGGATTTATTATGTTCTTTTTGTCATCCGGATCAAAGTAAAATTGGGAATGCGCAAAATAAAAAGGCCCCTTATTGACATTTTTTTGTTTATTTTGTTTCGAAAATAACCATATAACGCTTTGAGAAATAACATTTTTATAATTTGTAGTGCCTCGAAGAGGCATGAAGATTTTATTTACAAATAAGTTTTACATTCTGAATTTTATATTTATATTGAACCTTACAACGATACTTGTCATTTCGATCGAAGGGAGAAATCTTTAACCATCTGTTTTATAATAAGATTTCTCGTTGCTTCTCTCCTCGAAATGACATCTTAAATGCTAAGTGACGTTGTAGGGTTAATGGGAGATAAAATTTAAGGTTGAGATATAATCATATAAAAATTGCCACATTTTCGTTAATAGTATTATTTATTAGTTATATAATAGTAGTTTGTTCTGTCGGTAGTATTGAAACCAAAAACCCTCATCAAAAAAATAATCAATTATTTCAGGGAAAATGTAAAGATTGCCATTCCTCTGATCCTTTAGTTTCTTTACAAGCGCAGGAGACTATTCATTCGGAAAAGTTTCAGGCCCAATGTATTAGTTGCCACGCCATTCCGGAGAGTTGTCGTTTGATAACAACTAAAGAAGCAACTCAGATTCTCAAATCTCAATTAAACTATTTAGGGATTGCTCTTTTTTCAGAGGTTATTTCCTGTAGAAGTTGTCATGTTTTTCATCAACCGGCAGGTCGGCCGACAAATGAGAAAAGACTTAATAAGTATTATTCAAATTTTTGGTCCAGGGTCCAAAAAATTGATCCGCATAAAGCCGGCGTTTTTTGTCAACTCTGCCATGAGACCGCAATTGGTTTATCCGGCGACAATCTGCAACTAAAATTTCAGGGAGATCGGATAGGCGTATGCATTCAATGCCATGACGGGAAAAAGGCCAGGGCGGACAATCATCCGATTGGTATTAGTCCGTCCAAGGAGAAAGGGATGATCATGCCGGATGGATTTCCTTTACATAATGGAAAGTTAACCTGTCTTACTTGCCATTATATGCCCTGCAAAGGATTGGGGAGGATTGAGACAAATTTTTTACGGGGCGGTCCCTATGAAAAGAGAGTTGATGCCTGTCTCTTATGTCATTCTGAAGACAAGTACCGGGCGGTTAATCCCCATATCCAGATTGACCCAAATGGTAAGCTTATGAAAAATAAATGCTTATACTGCCATGTTATTGATTAGAGCTGTAAATAAGCGCTAATTCAAGCCCCTTAAACCGACGTCTTTTGTTTTCTATTTTATTTTCTGGCCCGGCCGCCAATATTTTTGCTGCCATTCTGAAGGAACATGATAATTTTTATATCTGAGAATGGCTTCAAAACCATGGCAATCAAGACAAATAGAGAATTGGGCCCCGCTATTGCGCAAGAAACTATTGCGGGGGTCCCCTTCAATATTCTTTCTCCCCTCCGGGTATACCTTCGATTGAGGGTCCCACTGATGAACATTGTGGCATGTAGGACAAGTTACATACCCGATTGGCGATTTTGCCCCACTGTTATTATATAATGGAAAATAACTTTGATAGTCAACATTCCCCATTCTTCGGAACTGGGTAATTTTGCCGGTATAAACGAAGGATCTGGGATGAAGACCGATAAAGGCAATTTTTTTCTCAGCGCATTTGTCTTTTTCATGGCATGAAAGACAGGTGGTCAGCATAAAATCTTTTCCCGGCGGCAGTTGCCGAGCCCAACTAATTGTTTTATAGGGACTGTTATGCACAAGATGACATGCAGAGCAAACACCTGATTGTTTTACTGTTCGTCCTTGTAAATTTGGCTTATCAGCAGCCAGCAACTGCAGGTCATGTTCACTCAGACAAATATGCTGTTTATCCTGATGACAGTCCGTACACAGATTTTTCTTTTTTTCTTCCGTCAGCCTTAAAAAACTGTTATAAATATCTCCCTCAAGATTTTTCTTGAAAATCCTTTTCTTTTGTCCCCGGGTAACTGTTTTTGTTGGTGTCTCATCTTCTTTATACCCGGGTGACCATTGATGCGGATTATGGCAAGTAGTGCAAGTCATAAGGTCATTAGCCGACTTTCCCACCTCCCCGGCCATGGTATAAAGGGGCAAGCCGGTAGTGATTTCCCTTTCGGCAGGAGGAATATCCACCGGGTGGGAAAAACCGGCGATAATTTTTTCTTTAGCTGCCTTTCCCTCACTATGGCAACTGCAGCATTCCCGGGTAATCAAGCTTTGGGCCAGGTAAGGAAGCTCTCGCGCCCACATATTATCCTCCGGGGCATTGTGAACCAAATGACAGGCTGAGCAAACCCCTGATTCTTGGACAGTTTGATTTCGAATATTTTTTTCGCCTTCGGCCACCATGCGCATATCATGATCGGTGTAAACAATTCTACATTCCTTTTGATGGCAATCTTCACAAAGAGATGGATTGGGCAACATGGAGAGCCGAAGGAAACTATTGTCGGCCGTCCCTTCCCTGTTTTTTCCGGTTCCGGAAGCCGATTCGGTTGATGACCACTGATGCACATTATGGCAGGTGGGGCAAGCTACCTTACCTTCCGGCTGTTTAGAAGCATCCGGCATGTAAAGAGGAAGACCGGTAGACTCGTCTGCCGATTTAATCCCTTTATCCAGGGGATGAGTATGATTGGTGATTACCTTTTTTTCAGCACATCCCTTTTCTCTATGGCAGGAAGCACATAATTGATTGGCTAAATCTCCTTGGTTATTCAAGTTTTTGGCAAACATAAAAATCGACGCACCATTATGTGCCAGATGACAGGAACCGCAAAGGCCGCTTTTTTGCGGTACGGTATCTAAAATATTTTTTTCTTTGGGAGCCATGAACCGCAAATCATGATCGGTTTGAGCAATATACTGTTTGTTTTTATGGCAATCAAGGCAGAGGCTGGATTTATCATCATTGACAATCCTTAAGAAACTATCCTTCCCCTCTCCCTCTACATTTTTGCCTGAACCAAAACCTTTTTGATCCGGTCGCCACTGATGGACATTATGGCAGGTTGAACAAGTGACCAATTTAGCTTGGGCTTTAATATCACCTTTTTTATTGAATAAGGGGAGTGAAGTCTTATTTCCTGCCGATTGAATATCAGCTTGGACTGGATGGGTATAAGCGCCGACCAATTTTTTCTGAGCGCAACTTTCTTGCCGGTGGCAACTTTGGCAAAGGGCGGATATGGGATCATCGGCCTGAGGCAGCAAGCGAGCCCACAGCTTGTTTCCTTGAGCATTATGCACCACGTGGCAGGCGCTGCAAGGTCCGAATTGAGTGCATAGTTGCCCCAATGAATTGAGTTCCTCCTTAGCTGTAATCCGCAAATCATGATCTGTTTTTATCAACATGTTTTTACTCTGATGGCAGGCAAGACAAAAACCGGAATCCTTGTTATTAGGCATTCTTAAAAAACTATTTGAGCGGTTGCCTTCAATCATCTGGCCTGATCCATACTGATTTTTTTCAGGGTCCCATTGGTGGGGATTATGGCAGGTAGCGCACATGATATTCCCTTGATCAGCAGGGCGGGCTTCTCCATCATAAGCAGGGAATTGTTTTTTTCTTGTAACCTTGGACATATCTCGATTCACAGGATGGCTAAAGGCGCCGGTCAATTTTTTTTTGGCGCAAGACTTGACATGGTGGCAACTCTCACACATCCGGGAGCCGGCGTCTCCCTTAAGGCCGGCTAAAGAACGCGACCACAGGCGATATTTTTCGGCATTGTGCGGTCTGTGGCAGGCGCTGCAAATTCCTGTTTGGGAGCCCACTTTGGAAGTTAAATCGATCTCAGCCGGTGCGGATAAAGTAAGATCATGTTCTGTTCCGGCAATGTTTTTTTCCTGCTGGTGACATTCAATACAAAGAGGCGATTTGGACCCTTTCACCAAAATAGAGGTTTCTTTTTGGGCCTCATGAGGTGAATGACAGGTTAAACAAATGATTTGACCATATGCCCCGGTGATAATTGAAGAACCGTCAGTCCACTTAGACGGCATTTTTAACTTAGATACTTTATTAACAGGATGCGTTCCCTTGCCTATGCCTTTGCCCCTCAGACTGGGATTAGCCGTATGACAGGATTCACATAAAAAGGCGGTGTATTTTTCCCCAATTTTATTCGGAATTACCAAAAGGTTTTTATCCATAGTTCCATGTACAGTATGGCAGGTTTCGCAAATAACGGCATCCTTTTTTACACCTGCTCGACCGTAATTTTCCAGGATTTTGGTCGGAATAGGGATTGAGCTGACTCCCAGGGGATGATTTCCTCCCGGCGGCCCGCCGGTTTTGGTAAAGTGACATCGAATACAAATTTCCGAATTCCGGTTCGGAAATCGAAGATGAATCGTTTGCTGATAGCGCAATTCGTCGGAAACACCATGGGCAGTGTGGCAGGTGGCACAGGTAACCTCTCCCTCTTCTCCCAGGGGCATATCCTTATCAATCTTTATCTTGTCCGAAGGTTTCATATTCACCCGGTGCCCACGTTTAGCCCAAAATCGATCGCGAGAGTCAACCAAAATACCATTATGACAGCTATAGCAAATCATTTCACTGGCGGCTACTCGTTCTTCCTGGTACTTTACCAGATCCGTGCCTCGACCCTCATGATAAAATTGATCCAACCACCGAAAGTGACAAATGGCGCATTCTTTAGCCGAGTTCGGCACCATTTGTCCATGAACCGGGTAAACAAAACAGGCCAAATTTACCATCAGCCATAAACAGAAAAGATACAGACCGCGGGTAAATTGACTATGAGAAGACTTTCTGAAAAAACCGGGGAGGATAGTATAGTGAGAATTTTGATTAAACATCAGTCAAGTTTATGAAATTCTTTATTAATCAATAAAAGAATAAACACTTATAACACTGGTATACATCTGAACAACATACAATCGATTTTGTTGATCAATGTACAAATCGGTTGGGACCCGAAAACGAATTTTTTGTTTCTGGGCATCTCCAATTATGCCTAATAAATTGCCCTGTTGGTCAAAAACCTGAATTAAGCCGATTTTATCATAGTTTTCGCCAACAAAAACTCTTCCCTGCCGATCAATACAAATAGATTGGGGTCTGAAAAATTGTCCTTTTTCAATACCCCATTCGCCTATGCTTCGTATGAACTCACCTTGCGGGTTGAATACTTGAACTCTGGTGTTGATCACATCAGTAACATAGATATTGCCGGCAGTATCTATACAAGCAGAATAAGGATACCGAAAATTTCCCTCTTCATACCCGACACCGCCTATCTCACTTATTAATTCCATAGCCTGAGCATTAGCCTCTTTTTCAGGTGCAGTCTCCGCCTTTTTTTCATCACTAACAACCGGCTTCTGATCGCTTAATTTGTACTTCCATCTGTAAATTAATAAACGATGATTATCATTATCCACTATGATAACTCGCTGCTTACCTTTGTCTAAAACAATATCCGTCGGATCGGCCAAGCAGCCGTATTTATCCGGTGAAATATACAATTCTGATAGAAAACCACCGGCTTCATCTAAAATTTGAATCCGATGATTCTTGGAATCGGCCACATACAACAACCCCTCAGAGTCAATCGTCAATCCCAATGGAGATTTAAATTCTCCAGGGTCGCTTCCTTTTTGGCCAAATTGAGTCAAATATTTTCCTTTAGATGAAAATCCTACCAGCCGGCTGTTGACACCATCGAGGACCCAGATTCTTTTTTGGGGATCGACGGCTACTGCACTTGGTTGGTTAAGGGGAGGGGCAACAGCATTTTTTTCTATATCAAAGAGATGCTTGACGGAAATAATCTCCGCCGCCGCCGGTTTTACTTTTCCTATAGAAAATAATAAAAAAATAAAGAGCCGACATACAACAAGACCTATAATGAGTAACCATTTACTTTTTCTTACTCCAATTATTTCTATTTTTCCGGTCCCAAGTTTTCCGGATAAGGGCGGAGGCGGCCGGAGCGGCAAGCGCAGCAATTTTTTTTCTCCTTGAGGGAAGGTGGTGGGAATTTACTTTTTATGTTATTTATTCCCTAAAATGACAGCTATTTATTCCTTGAATTGACAGTCAAAAAATGTCAATTACTTTTTGTCTGTGATGAAAGATGCCGGGAATAAGAATGATCGGCATAAAAGTTTTATTAAAATATACCTTCCTGGCCCGTTAGGGGAAGAGGCATTTTACCGTCTTTTAAAGTTCTTTTGCCGTCGATAATATTTTCAGGTCGAAACATTGTAGGCAGATATAAAGATTTATATTTACCAACCATACCGGCTACCTCAGTTCCAGTAAATTCATCACACAGGTGCTTTGGATATCCCAGGGCCTTAAAATCCAAAACGGGATCTTTCCTCCGATGGCACTCAGAGCAGGTAACCGGTTTGTCAGTCAATCGCTTATGCACCTCAGCTTTGGCCTTTGACTGCTGATCATAGTTATATTGAGCCCATAATTTTAAATATTCTTGGGCAGATTCTTGAGTAATAGGCTGATCAAGTCTTTGGAATTTACCAATTTTATTAGGTAGACAAGGAACAATTTTGGCCCCATAATTGCCGGCATAAACGCCGTCCGGAACACGATCTTTGATCTCCGGGATTTTCTCGCCTGTATAATTATCAAACCATAGATAAGTAACATTGGTAGCCTTTGTATGGCACGTTTCACAGGCGCAAAAGAAGGTGTGCATATTATAGAGCGATCGAACTTCCTTATCTTTAATGTGAGGGTAACTCCCGTGGCAAATTAAACAGAGGGAAGGGACCCGTTTTTTGATATCAAGACTATCGTCCACATTATGGAAATGTTCCATTTGAGAAAAGGCCTTCTCTTTTAAGATCTTATCAAATACCTCAACTCCAATGGGCTTTGTATCAATAACTCTCGGCAACTCTCCCTGTTGTGTCTCTTCAAACTCAATGCCGGGTGGCCCGTGATGGATCCCTTTTTTCGGAAAATAGAAAACTTTTACCATCATTAACAAACAAATCACCAATAATATGGCTGATAGAACACTGATTAATTTAGCAAGACTTCCACGACCGCTTTTCATTGATTATTCCTCCTCCATTTCCGGCAGGTTATTAAATTGCCTTTTCGTTGAGGGAGTATCCAAAAAAGAAAAATCATCACTTCTTTTTTTTGCCGTTTCTCTTTCTCTCATTACTCGCTCCCATTGCAGCGGGTGTTCATGTTTCAAATGATCCATGGTTACCATTCCGTCAAGCCATGAAGTGTCCTGGGGGAATTGCCCCGGTTTCCAATGTATGGCGTAGAAATGCCAGATTGCGATAGTAATACTGGCCAGGGTAGCCTCACATAAATGGAAGGTACCGCAAACATCAACCATGAATTTAGGGAAATAGGGAGCAAAGGTCATGACAATGCCGGTCAAAACAATAACCGTGGTGCCGATTAGCCCAAAAATATACTCCATTTTTTCCCGATAATCAAAACGATCAAATTTAGGTTTAAAATCCGACATTCCGAGCATATACTGTATATTTTGCTTCATTTGAATGGCGTCCGTATAAGTAGGAATCATATCCTTGAGCATCTGTCTTCCGGCTTCCGTCAATGCACCATAAGCTAGATGCCATATAGAACCGGCAATCAAAAGCACCGCTAAGACGAGATGAGCAATACGACGGTAATAGTAAACTTGGGTGGTATAACTGCCAAACATGGTCGTTACCCAATCGGTTGGTATTAAAGACATCATTCCCGTAGCTACCAATAAAACAAAGGATATCCAAACAATATTATGCTGCCATACTTCAGCTCGCGACAGTCGAGCGAAGTATTGTTGATCTTCTGACCTTCTTCCCCATTTCCTGGCCATATTAATGTCTCCCCTCTCTTCTCTCTTTCAAGGTTATTCTCAAGTCCAGCATTTGATGAACAAACATAAACCCTCCAACGAGGATAATCATTAATTTATAAAAGGCCTTAATGCCCCAAATTATGGTTAATTGGAGTTTATCCATCTTGGCCTTTTTAATGTCAGCCTTAATCTCTTCCTTTTCTTCCTGGGTTAATTCTTCGGCCTCTGCTACTAACCGTTTACGCAGTAAGGTTGGTTTTGTCCCCGTACCGTGTACCGCACCTGAGGCAAAAAACCTATTGGCGCCTTCATGGCACCCTAACTGTCCGCACGTAAGGGCCCGGTGTTCTTTGAAAAGCGAAGATTTCGGATTATCGGCAGACTTAATCGAATGAGCGGAAAATTGCACAGGTTTTCCCTCTTCAATCTCAATAGGTTGACTTGGCCCATGGCAGCTTAAGCAATTAGCGGCATTTTCACTTTCATATTTCACATTCCGGTAATGAAACGTACTCTTGAAATTAGCAGTGGTTTCAAGCCCAAAACTGTGCATAAATTCCTCATCCGCATGGCAATTATTACAAAGGTCCACCATCTGTTTATTATTCCAACGTGAGGATGTCCGGGAAACAAAATGTTTTAAAAATCTTTTCGTCCACGGACTTTTTTCATGACAGGCTAAACACCTGGCAAGCGCCTCTGATTCGCAACCCGGCTTTTCGGCCATAATTCCTCGCAGGGGTGAGTAAAGAGGATTGGTGTGGCAATATTTACATCGAGGCTGCTTGTCTTTATAGGTAAAAAGGGCAGATTCGCCATGCACGCTTTTTCTGAATTCATCTACCACTATTTTATGGGAAAAATCCTTATTGGTAGAAGGATCCTTTACATGACATTTTGTTCCACAATCAACTTTTTTGGCCGGTTTATGCGGCACCTCTTTCAGATTCAAATGACAGTGGGTGCAAAGAACATTGTTATGAACAGTATTAGAGTAAAGCGCTTCATTCACATAAAAGATTTTTTTCGCGCCTGTATCTTTGTCAAAACAGCCCAGACCGGAATAACGATGGCAAAGCATACAATTTTCCTGATCTGCAGCTCTGACCAATACGGGGTCCCACGCAAAATTAACCAACAGCATGGAACAAAAAATGGTAAACAGGAAAACGAATTGCGGGAGTCTTTTATCTGGCATAGGTTCATACTCCTCTTCTTTTGAATGTTGACCGGATTTAATCTTTTTTATAAATCGATATGTTCAAACTAAACATTTCCAGAAAAATAATTTCTCAATCTATATTCAGATAACTGTATCGCGGGGCCTTAGCCCTGCGATACAGTTATAAAAAAATTAGTTCTAAAATTTAATATCTGAAAAATTATAAGAAACAAAATAAGAGATGTTTTTTTATTTCTTTATGTCTTTTATGCCGGGGTTATTTATTTAATAACACAATTTGAGCAAAAAGGCAATAAAAAATCAGCTATAAGGCATGGAAATAATCTGCAAGTATATCAAGGGAGGAGAGGGTTTTCAGAATTAATTTTTTTCAAAGATTTTATCGAAAGTCAGACCTTCGATCAAAAAACAAAGAAAAAACATACAGATAGAAAAAAAGGCTGATAAAACAGTAAAAATCTGAAAAAATTAGTAGCAGAAAAAACAAAGCTGCTTAGTAAATCTGAGGAAAAATATCGGACCCTTTACGATAAAATTGAAAAATACAAGCTCAAAAATATTCCTTGACCACCCTAAGTATGATACAGTCATAAATAGTAAATAGTGTAAAAAAATAATGTAGCGCCACATAAAAATGATGAAATAAAAATTATTGGGTTTTACTAAACTTATAAATGACTCTGTTTATTTACTATGGTTTTTAAAAATCACTTAAATTTTGCTTTAATAAAAACAAAATGTTATGGTTACCATTTTTATAAAAATTACTCAATTTTGGTCTGAATAAACAGAGTCATAAATGGGTTTCAAAATTTTTGAAGTAAGGAAAAACATGAAACAGTTAGAGGAGTAAGGGTTGAAAGTATTAATCATCGGCGGAGGGGGCCGGGAACATGCCCTGGCTTGGAAAATTCAGCAAAATGAGGAAGTATCTTCAATTTACGCCATTCCGGGAAATGCAGGTCTGTCTCAGTTAGCGAAAAATTTTTCCATTGATCTAACAGATATTTCAGGGTTGGCCACATTCACTGAGGATAAAAAAATTGATTTAACCATTGTTGGGCCGGAATTACCGCTTTCTTTAGGAATTGTCAATGAATTTCAGCAAAGGGGATTAGCCGTTTTCGGGCCCACCCGCGAAGGCTCTAAAATTGAGTGGAGCAAAAGCTTTGCCAAAAAATTAATGAAAGAAAATAATATCCCCACCGCCGGATTTGAAACTTTTTCCGACCCCCTGGAGGCTAAAAAATATATTCGTGATCTTGGCCGGCCTTCGGCTGTCAAGGCTGACGGATTGGCTGCAGGCAAAGGTGTTTTAATCTGTCCCCAAGTTGAAGACGCCTTGCAAGCCATAGATTTAATCATGGCCCAAAAAGCCTTTGGTCAGGCAGGAGAGCACATTATCATTGAAGAGCTTTTACAGGGCGAGGAGGTATCATTCCTTGCTTTTACCGATGGAGATACGATTTTACCCATGTCCTCCGCCCAGGACCATAAACCAATCTTTCATAATGATAAGGGCCCAAACACCGGGGGGATGGGAGCCTATTCGCCGGCGTCCCTCATTTCTGAAAAAATGCACCAAAAAATCATGGATAACATCATGATCCCTATGGTTGAAGGGATGGCTCGATTAGGGATTCATTATCAGGGGGTCTTATACGCGGGCTTAATGATTCACAATGATGAGCCTATGGTCCTTGAATTCAACGCCCGGCTTGGAGACCCGGAAACACAACCAATCCTTATGCGTCTTGAAACAGACTTAATTCATATTATGCTAAAAACACTTCAAAAAAAGCTCCACCAAGTCAGCCTGAATTGGCGCCAAGGGGCATCAACATGCGTGGTGCTTGCCTCAGAAGGATATCCAGGCCCTTATCCTAAGGGCAGAGAAATCCTTGGATTGAAGGAGGCAGCCCAGATCTCCGAAACAGTAGTTTTTCACGCCGGGACCGCAAAAAAGGAAGATAAAATTGTAACTGCCGGCGGAAGGGTCCTTGGGGTTACTGCGGTGGGAGATAGCATTGCCGCCTCAATTGACCGGGCTTACGCAGCCGTAAATAAAATCCATTTTGATGGAATGTATTATCGAAAGGACATAGGACAGCGCGCCCTCTGCCGCCCTGTTTAATTAAATATTATTGACGATTGTATGAAATAATGATAAAAATAAAATCCGATTATTTCAAAAAGACCTTATCTTAAATAGTGCGCCTGTAGCTCAGTTGGATAGAGCAACGGACTTCTAATCCGTAGGTCGCCCGTTCAAATCGGGCCAGGCGTACCATATAAATCAAGGGGTTAGATTAAACGATCTAACCCCTTTTCTCTGTCCTCGATCCTCGATGATTATCTATTAGATAAATGATAGGTCTTTTGTTGTTAGGTACGTGGAAAAAATAAATTGTCCCAAAATTCGATCAATTCAGAGATGGTGGAATATCAATGAACCACTTCTCTAATCCAGGCATTCGTTGTATCTGTTTTTCATATGGTGCCATTTCCTTTTTACTCAATTTTATT
>DAOURK010000005.1 GCA_030625085.1 Pseudomonadota bacterium | reverse complement strand
CTGCGTGTTCCTGCCATCTCCAATAGTAACATTGAGATGGTAAAACTATACCTGGCCAACAAACTATGCCGGCTCCTTACTCGGACTTTTTCAAGCCCTTCTCGTTTTTTTAAATAGATTAAAGGGACGAGCCGCAGGCTGCAATTTTTACCGCTTTTGCTTCTCTAAGAAGCTTTACAAAAAGCCTCCCTATATCACTTCAGCGAACATTTCGCCAACTATGTAGCCAGTTTAGGTTATAATCAAAATTGCCCACCTTTCATTCTAATAGAGTCCATAATGGGAATTGCTGATCATCAGCGCGTTGACTTGAATAAATCCGGAACAAAGTTTATAATACACAATCTGATTTTCCCCTTTGGGTAAGAAAGGATTTTCAGAACTGAGATACTAGGGAAGAGAATTGACCAAATTCCCCCCCGGCCTTTGGCCGCGGGGCCTTATGCCGGGGATTCAAAGGGGGGCGCAGCAACCCCCTTGCGGCACTGGTTCAGTTTGATGACAAAGCATAACATGTTGAAATTTATACCATAGTCATTATATGAGCGGGTGATTATATCGATGATATCTAAACGGTAGGATACCTGCTGGATTCGTGTATTCAGGCTATAATATCTATAAGTCAGTACGAAATCAGGGTGAGGAAGATTGTTGTTGAAGGCATAACTATATGTTTCCAAAAGACAAAATACTATGTCATCAAACTGAACCAGTGCCCTGAAAAATAATCAGCAATAAATTAAAAAATAAGAGGAGAATTCGCGATGTCTGAAAAAGCGTTAGTAGGAATTGTCATGGGTAGTGATTCCGATCTGCCAATTATGTCTGAGGCGGCGAAGACCTTGAGTACATTTGGAGTAGAATATAGAGTTGACGTACTTTCGGCACACAGGACCCCGCAGAAAACCGCAGAGTACGCCCAGCAAGCTATTCAGCGGGGGATTGGAGTGATTATTGCCGGTGCTGGTGGGGCGGCTCACTTGGCCGGAAATTTGGCAGCCTGGACGGTGTTGCCGGTTTTGGGAGTGCCCATTGCCTCTTCTCCTTTACAAGGGATAGATGCCCTTTTATCAACAGTTCAGATGCCCGGAGGAGTGCCGGTAGCAACTTTGGGCATTGGAAAATCGGGAGCTAAAAATGCGGCTCTTTTAGCCGTCCAAATTCTTTCCCTCGCCTTTCCGGAACTTCAAAAAAAATTAATCCATTTCAAAAAGGAAATGGAGAAGGGCATAGAAAAAAAGAATGCAACCCTGGAGGTTTAAAATTAGCAATTTTACATGGTCAATTTTATGGAGAGCAGGGCAGGGGGCAGGGCTTTAGGCCTGCCAAATTTTTTTATGAAGGGGTTGGCAGGGGTATGAAGACTAGCGCTAAAATGATACTTGAAAGATTTAAGAGGGTTAAAGTTAAAAATATTGCTATAAAATTTAAATGTAATAAAAGAAAATGATTATTAAGGTTAATCTTCAAACCCCTGAATTTTCAGCTATCCAAAAGGCGGGTGAGGTTATAAAAAGGGGAGGCGTCATAATTTTCCCCACGGATACTGTTTATGGCCTGGGATGTAATGCCTTTCATATACCGGCTATTAAAACCATTTTTCATATAAAAGAGCGTTCAATCCATAAACCTTTGCCGGTTTTGATCAATGGACCGGATCAGTTGGCAGGTTTAATTTCCGGTCGAATTTTTTCTTTGGCCCAAGAACTTATTGATGTATTTTGGCCTGGGGCTTTAACCCTGATCTTACCCGCCAATGAGCGGATTTCGAGTTTGGTCACCGGGGGGACTAAAAGGATCGGGGTAAGAATGCCTAAGTGTAAATTGGTTCTTGATCTCATTTCTTTGACCCAACTGCCCCTCATCGGCACCAGTGTAAATGTTTCCGGGAAAGCCATAACGAACGAAATGAGTCGGGTTATTGACAAGTGGGAGTGCAAAGTAGATTTAATTTTAAATGCAGGGGATATGGAAAAGGTTTGTGCCTCTACTGTCGTGGATCTCACTGTATGTCCTCCTAAAATAGTAAGAGAGGGAGCCATTGAAACCAAAAGGCTTTATCCCTATTTCAAAAAGATCCAAAGATCGAATTAAAAAGCATCTCCGTGAATCACCCGAACTTTTTTGTATTTATAGTCTTCTGAGTGAAATGAACCTGGTAGGCTATTTAATTGGAGGAACGGTCCGGGACCTTATATTAAATCGTCCCATTAAAGATATTGACATTGCCATCAATACCAATCCGGAATATTTCTTAAAAAAGCTTTCCTGCAAAATAAAAGGCTATACTATTTGTCTGGATCAAGAATATCTCATCTTTCGATTTATCACCAAAGACCGACTTACGTTTGATATTTCACCTTTAAAAGGCGATTGCCTTTTACAAGACCTTCCCCAAAGAGATTTTACCATAAATGCCATAGCCATAGACATTAAGGAACTTTTTACCCAAGCCACTACTCTCACTATTATTGATCCTCTTGAAGGTGTTGGCGACATGACGAAAAAAATAATCAGAGCTATCTCAGACAGAATATTTTTGGACGACCCTTTGCGAATTCTCAGGGCGTTTAGGTTGGCGGGACAATTAAACTATCGGATTGAAGCACAGACAGAGGTTTTTATCTCACGTGATAAAGAGTTATTAAAAAAGGCTGCTTCTGAAAGGATTCGCGAGGAGCTCTTCATGCTTTTTTCTTTGGATTATTGCAGTTCTTATATCGAGCAATTATATCAAAACGGTCTTTTTCCTATTTTGTTTTTACAAAGATTACCAAAAGAGCTTTTACCCAAAATACCGGAGAAAGCTTGGCTTAGGTCCCTCAAAATGTTAATCTCTGTGGAGAAGGTTTTGGCAGATCTATTTTATCCCTCCTCGGATTCTTTTAAGGACCTTAATCAACTGCTTGGCCAAATTGCCGGTCATCAGACCACTTACAAGCCATTGCTGAAGCTGGCCGCTTTATTGTCTGTTTTTTTACATTTAATGGAGAATGAAGAAATGGCCACTCCTGGTGCTGCGAAATCAGTTACAAACAAAAGAAATAGCAAAATTCATCTGCCCTGGGTTGATTTCCTTTTACGATCACTGTGCCTTGCCAGTCCACAACGAAAATATATACTCAATTGTCTTCAGGGATATCAAGAGCCATTATATTTTATACATAAGGGGCATTGTACCCCCAAATATTTTTATCGTTTTTTTCGTGATTTTGGTCATGCAGGTATGGGAGCTTTAATCCTCAGTATTGCGGAGCAACAAGTTTTAAAAGCTTCTCCCAGTGCTATTACAGCCTTAAATGATCTTTTTGCCGCGATGGCGGAGTTTTATTTTGATTGGCAAACAATTCAAAATAATCCTATCGTGGATGGTCAATTTTTAATGAACTATTTTCATCTTACTCCAGGGCCGCTCATTGGCGATCTTCTTGATTTTCTCAAGGAATCTCAAGCAGAAGGGAAGGTTACTCATAAGGATGAGGCCATACATTTGGCTGAGCATTATTTAAAAGATATTCAGAAATAAAAAACAAAAGAGCGCTTCGATTTTCGAAGCGCTCTTTTGTTTCAGTAACTATTTACTAATAATACAATAAATCCTGCTTATTAAGCAGGGCCATCTATTACCAAAAATAATTGTTATAGTTATATCCGCCACTGTTGCCGGCATTCATGCCTTGGGGATAACCGCCAAAACCGCCAAAGCCGCCATAACCGGCACTACTATTTGGTCCATAACCGCCAAAAGTGCCGAAGAGCGAGCCCATCATTCCGCCCATAAAATTAAATTGGGATTGAGAAGCCTGGGTATTTTGCCCCCATAGGTTGCCGGACATATATCCTTGTGTATCATAGAAGGGGGTCTGTTGGACAGATGGGGTTTGTCCCCTGGAATAAGGGCCATAGGATTGATCACCAACGGCACTAAACATGCCGCCATAAACAGGTAACCATCCTGCCATACCTTGGGCCTGACCCATGCCGGATTGTGAATAACTCGTATATGCGCCGGTCATTGGATCTGTGTATTCGTAATGCGATCCTTGCTCGCCATATCCTATATCCGGTCCGAAATCTGAACGTATCCACGTTCCTCCCGAGGCGCTTGTTCCGGTATTAATATTATAATAGTGGTCACCACGAGTAAGCTCATCTTCGTCAACTTCAGAATTGTTCATCCAGCTATTATCAAAATTCCAGCCCAAGTTACCAAAGTTACCCCAGTTAAGCCATTGAGCGTTAGCAACCCTTCCCATAACTAGTATAAGAAAACAGGCAGTTATAATACCCACTAAGGCTATTTTCAAAAACTGTTTTTTCATCATAAATCTCCTTCTTGCTTAAGATTAAGGTTATTTTGTAATTTATTTCATGCTGAACATGAAAACTATGTATTAGATAAACACGCGGAATAGCGGAGTATACAAAGGCAAAATTAAAAAGAAATTACTCCGCATTTTTTGCTTCATTTTTCCTCCTCCCGTGAATCTTAATAGTTATAAAGCTGATAAATTTATTTTTTAAAACACTATTTTCATATAAGCATCACCCCCTCCCGGCGATAAGATGGCGATAAGATAATGTAATGTATTTATAAACAATATAAACGTTGCGCTCAAGAGAAAATAAATTTTTCATCATCAAAAAGATCTGTAACTCATGTTCAGAGTCTACACACGATTTTTTGTTTTTAGGCAGAAGTCCGAGCAGAATGAGGAATCGCTAATTCGAGAATAAAGATAAGAACTTTCACTGATGCACACAATTTTCAAAAATTTAGAGAAAAGTGCTGACCAAAATGAAATACTGTTCTAATACCATTAGGAAAATTATCTGAAAGGTTAAAAAATTCACCTTTTTGAACTGATTTTTTTCACCTCCTCCCCCTTATGAAACTCATAAGAGTTTATCGCTCATTATTTTGAATGTAAGATATTAATGTCATATAAATAAATCATGCTTCTTTATCTATTTATTATGTTGGTTTAGCAGTTATATTATAATGATTCTATTTATATATAGTAACATTTTATCGGTTCAGAATCAAATCATAGTGAAAAGGGTAAATAAGGGAACATAAGATGATAGCTTTTATTTATATAAATTTAGACGAGGGGAAAGCTCAACCCTTACTGTAAAAAAGATATATTTATTTTGGAAATAGGTATGTTTTTACTCATTTTTAGATGTGACCAATCCGGTACGTTTTTCTTTTTTAATACTTCTCGAAATTTTTTATTAAAATATATAATACTTAAGGCAAGTATATGTTTTGCATGGCATTTGGAGATTGACATCCAAAGTGTAATGTGGTATATTTTTGATTTTAAACCGTTTATTTCTTTTCCTTACGCAAAGAAACACCTTTTGGTAAATTTTTTTTAGGGTAATTTCAACTGAAGTAGGTAAGGTGGGGAAAACTGTATAAACTCAATATCTTCTTGATAATTTAAATGCTTCCTCAACAATGTTAATGTTTCCTTAACAATGTAAATGCTTCTTTTTAAAAAAGGGGGAATTCTTTAGGAGAAAATATGATAAAAAGAATCATACATTTTTTTAGTTCTTTAAAATTAACCATTTTCACTTTAATCCTTTTAGCTTTTACCTCCATTATCGGCACAGTGATTCAACAGCGGCAAAACCCTTTGCTGTATATTCAGCGATTTGGGGAGCCATTATACCAAATTTTCAAGTTTCTTGGATTTTTCGATGTCTACCATTCATGGTGGTTTATGGGACTTTTACTGATACTGGCCTTAAATTTATTATTTTGTTCAATCAGAAGGTTTCCCAGGGATTGGAAAATCTTGGTTACTCAGAAAATCAAATTAAGTGAGACAGAACTGCAGGCGTTTACTTCCAAAGAAAAAATTACTATTGAAAATAGTACCGTTGACCAGACCCTGAAAAATGTACTTAACGCCATGAAAAAGGGGGGATTTCCCTGTAAAGAAAAAGTGAAAGATGAAAAGGGGTGGTATTTATTTTCCGAAAAAGGAAAATACGGACGTCTGGCTTTTTATATTACCCATCTAAGCATTATTTTAATTTTTCTAGGCGCCATTATCGGAGCAGCCAAGGGCTTTAAGGGATTTGTCAATATTACTGAAGGAGAAAAAATAGATTCGATTATTACTACCTCGCAAGATGGGAAAAGTATATCGAAAAAGCTTGGGTTTGAGGTGGAATGTAAAAAGTTTGAAATAACCTATTATACAGATGAAGAGGGGAATCCTACTTACCGCCCTAAAGATTATAAAAGTTTGTTATCCATTTATGAGCAGGGAAAGGAGGAGTACACCAAAGAAATTGAGGTCAATCATCCCTTAGTTTATAAGGGGATTTATTTTTATCAATCCAGTTATGGCGATATTCCCACATTGGCCATTACCGTGCAAACTTCTGAAGGAGATTTGGTGGATCATTTTAAGGTGGGAGAAAAAGAGTCTTTTCATTTTTTAGATAAGAATGATCAAAAAATTGCTGTTCAGGTTCTTCGATATCTCCCGGATTTCATTATGGATCAGAATAGACAATATGCTACTCGATCGAATATTCCCAATAATCCGGCTGCTTTATTGCAAATTAGGCGAAGCAATAATCAAACAGAGCGAACATGGGTGTTTCAGCGTATCCCTAATTTTCCTCATAGTAAGTCAACAGATTATAAATTTACTTTAACTTCAATCAATGCAAAGAAAAAATATACCGGCCTTCAAGTCGCCTGGGACCCGGGGGTCCCAGTAGTGTGGGCAGGGTGTATTATCTTAATTTTGGGGATTATTATTATATTTTCTGTCCCACATCATCGCCTTTGGGTAACAATTACAAATGGCGGAAAATATCAAACAATTAACATCATAGGGAGTACAAATAAAAATAAACCGTCCTTTCAAACGATTTTTTTAAAATTTATCACTGCTTTCAAGAGTAGTCTCGCCGATACTAAAAAATAGGAAGTGTTGTTAAAGAGGAGTTAAATATTATGATTAGTTCAAAACTGTTTGGCGTAGCAATGATTATTTACATTATTGCGGCCCTTATTTACGTAAGTTATTTAGTTTTCAGAAATGTGAAGGTTGGCAATGTGGCCACCTTAGTTACCTTTATTGGATTAATTATTCATACTGCGGCCTTAATTTCTCGAACTGTGGCTTCTTTTCAAAAAGGGATCGGTCAACCCCCCTTTACCAATCTTTATTCCTCGATGGTCTTTTTTTCATGGACCATCATTTTGGTATATCTCATTCTGGAATTTAAATTTAAACAAAAAACTATCGGAGCTTTCGTCACACCTATTGCTTTTGCCTGTTTAGGTTTTGCAACATTATTGTCAGACGAGATTGAACCACTTGTACCTGCCTTGCAAAGCAACTGGCTCCTTTCTCATGTTGTTACCTGTTTTTTCGGTTATGCAGCCTTTGCTGTAGCTTGTGGAATTAGTATCATGTACTTGATTCGTGTTTATTTTGAGGAGAGAAGTACGGAAAACACCGGAATTTTGAAAATTTTTCCCCCTTCCGATCTGCTTGATGAATTGACTTATAAAGCAATTGTTATAGGCTTTCCTTTTCTCACTATAGGGATAATTACTGGTGCCGCTTGGGCAAATTACGCCTGGGGGACATATTGGAGTTGGGACCCTAAGGAAACGTGGTCTCTCATTACCTGGTTTGTATATGCCGCCTTTTTACACGCTCGATTTGCTGCTGGATGGAAAGGTAAAAAAACGGCTATACTCTCTATTGTTGGATTTTGCTTTGTTCTTTTTACTTATTTAGGAGTAAGTTTTTTACTTTCCGGACTTCATAGCTACGCATAGAATAAAGTTTGATAATTTGATAATTTGATAATGTGATAATGTGATTATGGGAAGACGAAATTTCAGTATAGTATTTTTGGTATATATTATAATCTTTTCTCTCAGTTCCATTGCGAGAGCTTCTTCCCCGTGGAGGTTCAATTTTGATCTAAAATATGAGAATGAAAAAACTGATGACGCGCAAAAGGATGAAACTGATGAATTACAACATGAATATCAAGTCAGATATAGTGCTCCTATTTCTTTAGAAACAAAGCTGGAAAGCGAGTTAAAGGCAAAAATAAAAAAAGAATCATCTTTATCAGAAACGAAAGATTGGCCGTATTGGACGTTTCGGGTAAAATCTCGCCTTTATGGATTTATGTTGGGATATAAAGAAACAGAAGAAGAGAAAGAAACAGCGGAGGTCACGGGAACCAAAAATGCTTATTTTGACCTTAAACTTCAGCCGGAATATCTTCCTTCTGTTAATGTTAAGTATGACTTTGAGAGAAAGATAGATCCAAATCAACCTCGCAATCATAAATTTTCTATAAATTCTTCCTATAATATTAAGAATTTTTTTAAAATTCGACTTAATTATCAAGGTGAAAAGACTGATTATAAAAATCAGCCAACGGATATTAAAGAAGGGGATTTCCTTGGACAAATCAGCTTAAAGCATTTTATTTTCCATAATAAACTTCGGTTTGACTTTGATTATAAATATGAAGAAGAAGGGGAAAAAGAGGAAAAAGACCCTCAGGTTATTGATCCTAATAGCTTGGATACTGATACCTATTGGGAGAGAAGCCATGATGAATCAATTCGGACTGCTATCACAAAATTAACTTATAAGATTACTCCGGATACCACCTTGACTACTCATTATGAGAAGAAGAATGAAAAAGAGAAGGTTGAAGGTGAAGATAAAGAAAAAAATACCTTTTGGCTAAATGTAAATCAAAAAATTTGCTCTTATATAAAAGTGGCAGGTAAATATAAACATGAAAAAAATCATGACGAGGGAATAGAAGAAAATCAGAATGATATTTATGAAGCTCAAGTCACGGCAAACCCAAGCAAATGGCTTGACCTTCGGGGAAGGGTTAAATTCGAGTCTAAAGATATCGATAGTTTAACTGATGACAAGGAAGATAAGAAAGAGAATAATCGAACCCTTGAAGGTACGTGGAAGTCGAATTTTCCGCAATTTTTTAAGGCAATCAATACCTTTAATATAAAATTTTCCAAGGAAAAGGATAATTTTATTGATCCAAATAAAGGTGATGATTCGTTAGAAAGGGAGGAGCATTATAAATGGAAGATTCGCTTAACCCCTATTGATAATTTTAACTTGGCGCCTGAGTATAATGTTTCCGAAGAGAAAAGTATTACACATGAATTTAAAACTACGATGTCTTATAAACTATATTGTGCCAGTCGGATGAAGATTGGTCTTTCACATACCCTGGGAAGGAAAAGGGTCAAAGAAGAAGAACAAGCGCTTGGTGTGCCGGGACCTAAGATAAAAGAATATAATGATGACACAAAATTTAATATCAAATTTATTCCTCATCAAAATTTGATTTTTTCTACTCAGATCATTCGAGAGGCTAATAAAACGATTACCAACGGGAATGTGGATCAAGATGAAGTGAATTTATCCTATGCTTTTAATTACGATTGGCGATTTAATCCATTTACCTGGAGTTCCAGCTTCAAGTATGACGACCGTGATGACGATAATAAGAGTGGAGGTGGTGATACTGAAACATTTGAATCAAAACTTACCTATAAAATTAAAAATTATGATGTTACAGCCAATTATAAATATACAAAAACCTATTCTATACCCCATGATAAAAAGCAAAGAATTGGTTTACAATTGAGGGCCCATTATTAAAACGGCTAATTTGTATGACAGCAGTGTATAGTGTATAAGGAGGTTTAGTTTGTAAAAGGATTTTTTTGGTATAATTTGTGCCCGTTAGCGGCTAACGTAACTTTCGATTGAATTTTTATTTGTTGAAGGAGGAATAGGCTATGAAATACTTATCCGGTCGAAGGGTTTGTACAATTTCTTTATTTGCTTCATTAGGTTTGATGGTATTATTGTTTTTTGGGTGCTCCAGATATAGTAATGTAGCTGTTTTTTCAAAACCTGTTACCGATCATAAGGCTATTATATATACCCCCTGGAATCCAACCAAAAAGGTTTGTGTTCTACCATTTGAAAACCTGAGCAAAGAGTCTGATGCTGATTTGAAGGTTATGGAAATTTTTCTTACTGAATTATTTTCCGGACGTATTTTTGAAGATATTGTTGATCCGGTCCAAGCGAATGCTGCGTTAATGAGTTTGCGTATTAGAAAGCCGAATTCTTTAGATAAAGAAACCATCAAGGCTTTGGGAGAAAGACTGGATGTGCAATACTTGATTTTAGGAACGGTAACTGATTATAGCTATGGAAAAAATAAAGGCTCAGCAGCACAAGTAGGGCTGAATGTTCGAATGCTTGATGTTGAGACCGGTAATATACTTTGGACGGGAAATTGCTATAGGGATGGCAGTATTTCAGCGGGAAGAATTTTTGGCTTCACTGATGGCCCGAATCCTGCTAAGCTTAGTAAAGAAGCATGTCTAAATATTATCAATTCACTTCAAAGCCAGATTCGCAAGAGTAGTGCTAAAAAATCCTTTTGGAAGATTAGGAATGCTAATAAGGATAAGGGTGATGAGCTTAAGGTAAATGAAGAAGAACAAAAGGAAGAACAAGTAGTAATAAATCATCAAGATTCTGTTGAAAAAAGGCGATAAGTTGTATTATGAAAATACCTAGTATTCGCGATCCAAATTTTAAACAAAAGAGGGTCCTCTGGATATACATATGTCTTTTTTGTTTAATACCTTTTCTTATCAATAGTAAAGAAGCAAAAGAACCTGAGATTGCTCCCAAACTCGATACCGGCTCTAAAGTTCAAGTCCCGTCTGTGTCTTCTCCACCTTCTGCAATTAAGCCTAAGAAAAGATTGGGATATCGCAATTATAGTTATTCCTCGTCTTTTGGAGGCTCCGGGCTTGGCGACGGCTTTTTTGATCGGCCCGTGGCTATAAGTGTAGATAGTCAAAATAATATTTATGTCGTTGATCAGGGCAATAATCTGATTCAGAAATTTGATCAGAATGGTGAATTTCTTTATGAATGGGGAAAATGGGTAAAAAAAGAAGTTAAGCCGAGAGAATTTGACGCTCCTTCAGCTATTGCCGTGGATAAGAACAATAATGTTTATGTAGTTGATACGAATAATAACCGAGTCCTAAAATTTTATTTTGGAGAGGAAAACCCTTCTGCTTCTGCTGTAGAGGTCGACTCATTGGCGATTGATAATAAAGGTAGTGCCGTCGAGGGTGAGGAATTAGACCAAAAGGGGGTTAAAGTTATAGCCCTTGGTTCTTTAGGCTCTGGAGAAGGTAATTTCCACAAACCTATTGATATTGTTATAGATAAAAATGAGAGTATCTATGTTCTTGATTCGGGGAATTATCGAATTCAAAAATTTAATCATACAGGTGAATTCGAGGAAGAATGGGGAAGTTACGGCTCATGCAGGGAATGTTTTCTCGATCCCCTCAGTTTTGCTTATGATCCAACGGGTTTTGGTTATTTATATGTATTAGATAAGCAAAGGCAGGGATTTATTCTCCACAAGATCGATATGGACGGTAGATTTGTAAAAACTTTGGATGTTTTTCATAACACCGAATGCCTTATTACTCAACCCATCGATATTTACATAGATGACGACGGGTTCCTTTATATTATAGATCAGGCTACTAGTGCTGCGTGTAAATTCAATACCGATGGGGAATTTATTCAAAAAATTGGTGGGGAATGTCCTTCTAAAGATAAAGATGCCACTCTAAAAAAGCCTCATGCAATAGTAATGGATTCAGACAAACAGCTTTTAATTATAGAGTTAGAAGATAATTCGATTAAAATTTTTGATCAAATTTAGAAAAAAAATTCAAAATGGTTTCTCTGTTGAGAATTTTTCCCCCTCATATTTTTTAATTCTTTATTTAGGCTCTTAATTCTAATATTCGTGTTTTTTGTGGCAGAAAATTATATTTATTTTTGGTTCCGGCTTGTCCGGGTTAGGAATTTCAAAATTCAATAATATGATTGTTATTCAGATACTTTTTTTTGTCATTTCGAGAAATGAACCGACGAGAAATCTGAGATTTTCCCATTAACGTTTCGATGATTTCTGGGCCTTATTCATGGCTGCAATCTTACTGGCTGATATTTTTGAGCGAGAAGTGTGAGCGGCCATTCTGCTTTTTTCTGAGGGGCCTGCTGTTGTCTGGCGTGCCCTGGCCTTATTCCAATTATGGATAAGTAAAACAACGGGACTGGCAACAAACATAGAAGAATAAGTGCCGATAATCACCCCAACAACCAGAGCGAAAGCAAAGTCATTAATTACCTGTCCTCCAAATATAAATAAACATACAACAACAAGAAAAGTCGTAAAGGTAGTTAAAAAAGTACGTCCCAAGGTTTCATTGATGGAAAGGTTGAGAGTATTGAATAGGCTTTTGTCACGATTCAAGCGAACGTTTTCACGCACGCGATCATAAACAACAATGGTATCATTAATGGAGTATCCTACAATCGTCAATAAAGCGGCTACCACGGGAAGACTAAATTCTCTATTGGTTAAGGAAATGGCTCCTATGGTGATTAAGGTATCATGAACTAAAGCCACAATAGCCCCTATAGAAAAAGAAAACTCAAATCGCCACCAGGCATAAAGCAGAATTCCTATAATGGCGAAAATGATAGCCCATAACCCTTGTTGGCGCAAGTCTTTTCCAACCTTTGGGCCGACCATTTCCACCCGGCGGATTTCAAATCCTTTTTCAGTAAATAAGGTAGTGAGAACCTCCTTGATGTTTTCACCTATCCCCTTAAGTGAACTGGTTGTTTTTTTTAAACTGATAAGTACTTCATTTTGATTTTTGGGTCCATATTGTTGAATAACGCTATCACCCAGTTGAATGTCTTGTAGTCCTTTGCGGATTTTGGCTAGGTCAACCTCGTCAGTAAATTTTACCTGTATTATTGTACCACCGGCAAAATCTATACCATATTTGGGCCCCTTGATAATGAGAGAGACAAGCCCAATAATAATTAAAACACTTGATCCAATGAAAGCCCATTTCCAATATCCTAAAAAATCAATATGCGTGTCTTTGAAAAACCTCATTATTATCCTCCATTTTTAGCTATTTGAAATTTTAAAGCTTGTGCAATTAGTTTTTTTATATACTCAGTTTGACAATCTTTCTTTTGTCTAAGAACCAATCATAGATAAAGCGGCTTACTACCACAGCAGTAAAAACGCTGCCGATCAACCCTATGCTTAAGGTGAGGGCAAATCCTTTGATTGGACCTGTACCGAATTGATAAAGAATAAGGGCAGCGATCAGGGTGGTAGAGGTGGAATCAATAATGGTAATAAAAGCCTTATCATATCCACCATCTATGGCGGCTCTTATTGTTTTACCAAGATCAAGCTCTTCACGAATTCTTTCAAAAACGAGCACGTTATTATCTACAGCCATACCTATGGTTAAAATAAGGCCGGCTATACCCGGCAAAGTAAGCGTGGCTTTAAAAGCAGCTAAAAAGGCCATGACGATTAAAAGGTTTAAAAAGACGGCAAAATCTGCTATGAGTCCGGATAATTTATAATACATAACCATGAAAACGAGGACAAGGATTGTTCCGAACAAGAGCGCCCTAAATCCCCAACGGATAGAGTCCTTGCCAAGAGAAGGCCCGACAGTTCTTTGTTCTAAAATTTCTACCGGGGCCGGCAGTGCGCCGGCTCTAAGGACAATAGCAAGGTCCCGGGCTTCTTCATCCGTGAATTGTCCGGTGATTTGGGCCCTGCCGCCGGCTATTTTTTCCCGGATTACCGGCGCTGAGTAGACATTGTCATCCAGAACAATAGCCAATCGTTTACCCACATTTTCTCCGGTGATTTGTCCGAATAATTTTCCACCGGCTTTATTGAAATTCATAGTAACATATGGTATTGCATATTCGCCCGGTTGAATTCTTGCATCGGTTAAGACATCGCCGGTCATGAGAACGGTTTTTTTAATCAAATAAGGTTTTTTCATTAATTGACCGGTAACCTTATCACGATATCGCTCATATAATATTTCACTTCCCTCAGGCACATCGCCCTGCAGGGCTTTATCCATACTGTAGTCATCATTTAACAGTTTGAATTCCAATTGTGCCGTTTTTCCAATTAAGGCAATGGCCCTTTGAGTATCTTTTACCCCAGGCAACTGAATCAGAATTCGATTTTCTCCCTGTTTGGCTACAGTTGGTTCTGTGACCCCAAATTGATCTATTCTATCGGTTATGGTTTTTTTTGCCTGATCGATGGCTGATCTTCGGATACGATCGATTTCTTCGCTTTTTAAGGTCAGTAAAAATTTTGTATTATCTCCTTGGTAAGGAGAGGTAATATTGAAATTATAATAATCCCGTAAAACCTCATCATTAAGTTGTGAAACAAAGGCTTCTTTAACTACCTTTAATTCAATTGATTTTCCATCGATTCGTTTTACTTCATCATAGACAACGCCTTCTTTACGCATACTATCTTTTAGCGCTGTGACATTTGCTTCAAGGGAATTTTCAACAGCCTTTTCCAATTTTACCCCTAAAACAAGATGCATGCCCCCCTGCAGATCTAAACCCAAATGAATCTTATCCTTTGGTAAGGGCTTCTTCCACCAATATGGAAGCTTAGATCCGAATATTGAAGGAATCACATATATTACTGAGAGAATACTAATTATCGCTATTATCCAAAACCTCACTCTCAAATTACCTTTCACCATTTTCCTCCCTGTGGTTTGATTTATCCAAATTATAAATTATAGTAATTTGTTCCCATTGATGATTAATTCAAATTCGCAAGAGAGCACTTTGGCTGCTTTGCGACAAATAATCATTCTAGATAAAAAAATTTCAAAATATTCCATCACCTGTGAAATATCGGTATTGATTTTAATCATCAAGGAAATGGTCTTTTTTTTATTTGATATTTGTAAGTCAGATTTTTCGGCTGCGTAATTAACTCGATCATGAATATCAAAGCTGATAAATCGGCGAGTTCTGACACGTGAACGGTGAACATCAGATTTATCCGCCAGAATAAGGGCAGCAGAGATTTTACTTGTCGGCTGGCCAAAATCTTCTTCGTGATTGCCAATAGCTTCCATAATGCCTACAATTTCCTCGCTGCACATACCAATTTCTGAAAGAAGGCTATGGGCAATAATAGCACCGGATTGGCAATGATTCATCCGACCGCAAACATTGCCTATATCGTGTAAAAATCCGGCCACACCAGCCAAGCGAACATCATCGGGTGGATGGTCAAGACACCTCAATATTTTTTCACTGAGCATGGCCGTTATGCTTGCATGGCGTAATCCATGCTCTGTATAACCAATTCCTTCCAAATGTTTATCTGCTCGTTCCAAATAAACCTGAATCTTAGAATTTTGTTTTAAAAATTCCATATCAATAGGTGACAACTAGTAACTCCTTGCATTCAGAATTCACTTGTCAAAATTCGTCATGAGCGATTTTTAATCCCAGCTTCTTACTGGGGTATTTATTCTCTTTTCCCGGCGACAGAATTTTTAGCAACCTCAACTTTTACTTTATCGGCAATCTGAAGGCTAACAATATCATCAGTAACATTTTGAACTGTACCATAGATACCCCCGCTGGTGAGCACTTTATCCCCTTTTTTAAGGGCTGTTCGCATCTCTTGCAATTTTTTTTGTTGTTTTTGTTGGGGACGAATTAAAAGAAAATAAAAAATAATAAAGATGGCAATCAAAACCATTAATGAGGGGGCAAAACCGCCTCCTTGCTGTTGACCCGAAGGATTGTTGGCCATAGCCAAAATGACATTAAACATAAAATTCCTTTCCTTAAGATTAATTAAGTATTTAATTCATTTCATGTTGTGATCGCAAGAAACTTTGCCAATATTCAAAGAAATTTCCTTCCTGAATAGCCGTGCGAATTTTTTTCACTACCTGAATATAGAAATAAAGATTGTGAATGCTGTTTAAAATACAAGCTAAAATTTCTCCGCTTAGAAATAGATGTCGTAAATAGGCCCGACTAAAGTTCTTACAGGTATAACATTCGCATTCTAAATCAAGTGGGTTGGGATCCTTGGCATATTGAGCATTTTTGATAATTAATTTCCCCTGGTGAGTAAACAAACAACCATTTCGCGCATTTCGTGTTGGGACTACACAGTCGAACATATCTACTCCAGCGGCTACACAATGAAAGATATCCTCCGGTAGCCCCAGCCCCATAGCATAGCGGGGGCGGTCTTCAGGCAAGATAGATACAGTATGGGCAATGATTTCGTAAGTAGTCTCAAGAGGCTCTCCTACCATCAATCCCCCTAGAGCATAACCATCAAAGTCCATTTGCTGTAAATCTTCCGCGCATTTTTTTCTCAAATCTTTATATATACTTCCCTGAACAATTCCGAATAAGGCTTGACCATTCTTTTTTTTGGCCTGATGCTCATGTAAACACCGCTTGGCCCAATTGAGCGTTAATTTTGTGGAATTAGCTGCATATTCATAGGTTGTGGGATATGGTGTACAATCATCGAAAGCCATGAGAATGTCACTGCCTAACATTTGTTGGATATGTATTGAATCCTCCGGCCGGATAAAATGTTTACTCCCGTCCAAGTGTGAGCGAAATATTACTCCTTCGTCAGTAATATCTCGCATCTGACTTAAGCTGAAAAGTTGAAAACCACCACTATCTGTCAAAATTGGAGATTTCCAATTCATGAATTCATGTAATCCACCGAGTGAGTCAATAAGTTCGATTCCTGGGCGTAAATAAAGGTGATAGGCATTACCCAAGATGATTTCAGCACCCGCTGCCTTCAAATTTTCCGGAGTCATAGCCTTGACCGAGGCTTGGGTCCCAACGGGCATAAATACAGGTGTTTCCACGTCCCCATAGGCGGTAGTGAATTTTCCTGACCGAGCTTTCGTTTTATGATCGCGGGTAACCGCATGAAATTCAAAACCCAAATCTAACTCCATTTTTTAGAAAAAATTTTAGCCAAGTTCCAGTTCCGGTTTTTATTCGAGTTGGGTGATTATATTATGCAAGGATTTTACTAATAACCTTCACTAATGTCAACATTACAGATATGAATTCACTTAAAATATCCCTTATTATGCACTCCGGAGATTTTAGAATCCACAGAGGCATAATATTTCCTCTGTGCTTTTTACGCTGAATTATTATATTCCCCCTTAATAATAGAGAGGCTTATGATGATCTATGTAATAATACATTAGATAAGAATAAATGCATTTGGGGTAGAATACTTTGAAAAGGTGAGGAACAGGTTTTATTAATAATATACCCGAAGTGGATAGGTTATCACTCTCATTTCTGTTATATTTCCATGATTTCCTTTTCTTTATTTTGGGATATTTTTCCAATCTGATCTATGAAATTATCAGTAATTTTTTGCATCTCTTTTAATCCATTGCGATAGTCATCTTCAGTAATTTCTTTGGCTTTTTCAATTTCTTTCAATTTCTCGTTGGCTTCCCGCCTAAAATTACGAATAGTGATTTTAGCTTCTTCCGCAATATTTTTCAGCATTTTAGCCAACTGCTTTCGCCGCTCTTCAGTGAGCATAGGTATGTTTAAACGTATTACTTTACCATCGTTGTTTGGATTAATCCCTAGATCAGCTTTTAAAAGCGCCTTTTCGATTTGATTAATGATGGAGATATCCCAGGGTTGAATTACCATAGTACGCGCCTCCGGGATGGTTATCGAAGCCATTTGATTGATTAGTGTAAGTGTTCCATAATAATCAACTTTAATTCCTTCCAGCAGGGCGGATGAGGCTCTTCCTGTTCGGATTTGTTTCAATTCCCTTCCCAAGCCTTCAACACGTTGTTTCATTTTTTTTGTTATTTCATCATAGAGATCAAGCCGCATAATTAATCTCCTCTAATAATAGAGCCTATTTTTTGTCCTAATACAATTTTTTGAATATTTCCCTTTTTCTTAAAATTAAAGACAATTATGGGCAGATGATTATCCATGCATAATGAAATGGCCGTATTGTCCATTACACAAATTTGTTTATTTAAAGCTTCCATATACGTCAATTTATCATATTTAACAGCCGTTTGATCTTTGATAGGATCTGAACTATAAACACCATCCACTTTAGTAGCCTTGAGTATTACTTCCGCGCCAATTTCAATGGCCCGTAAGGCAGCCGCCGTATCAGTTGTAAAATATGGATTGCCTGTTCCCCCTACCAGAATAACTACCCTTCCCTTTTCAACATGACGAATAGCCCTTCGGCGAATATAAGGTTCTGCTAATTGATGCATCTCAATAGCGCTGAGAACGCGTGTATAAACCCCTAATTTTTCTAAAGCTCCTTGCAAAGCCAATCCATTGATAACAGTGGCCAGCATTCCCATATAATCTGCAGAGGTTTTCTCAACGCACTCAACATCTCCGGAAGCTCCTCGATAGATATTCCCTCCTCCAATTACTAATGCTATCTCCACACCTAAATTTTTTATATCTTTAATCTCGGCGGCGATTTTCATTACTGTAGTGCTGTCAATTCCGTGTTCCCTGTCACCCTTGAGAGCCTCTCCACTCAACTTTAATAGTATCCTTTGAAAGGCTTTATCCATTAATCGTACTCATTCATAATCACACTCAAGTTTATTTTCCTTTATTCTTGCTCTCCAAGAGCATAACGAACAAATCTGCTCACTACAATATTTTCTCCCAATTTAGAGATGGCATCCATAATAAGTGATTTTACATTTTTGCTGTCATCTTTAATAAAGGGTTGATCCAGTAAGGATACTTTTGTATAAAAACTTTTTTCCATTTTCCCTGCAATAATTTTTTCTAAAATTTTTTCCGGTTTATTGGTATCGCCTAATTGTGCTTTAACGATTTCCATTTCTTTTTCAATAAGTTCAGATGGGATTTCTTCTCTCGTTATATAGATGGGGTTGGAAGCTGCAATTTGCATGGCTATATCTTTGGTCAATTCTTGAAAATCAGTAGTCCGCGCCACAAAATCCGTTTCACAATTAAGTTCTAAAAGTACTCCGATTCTTCCATTACCATGAATATATGAGGCAACTAGCCCTTGTCCAGCAGTCCTCCCAGCTTTTTTTGCTGCAGTAGACAAACCCTTTTTTCTCAAATATTCTACTGCCTTTTCCAAATCTGTGCCACATTCCATTAGGGCCTTTTTACAATCCATAAAACCGATGCCTGTTTTATTACGCAGTTCCTTCACCAGTTGGGCTGAAATACTCATTCAATATCTCCCTGATTTTAATTGTCGAAATAATAGGTTATTGAGTAGCGGCATTAGCCTCTTGTTGCTCCGCTCGTTCTTGCTGTTCTTTTTTGGCAGCTATCTCGATATTAGAGAGAAATTCAGCACGTCCCTCACAAACAGCCTCGGCAATTTTAGAAGTAATCAACTTGATAGAGCGTATTGCATCGTCGTTTCCGGGAATTACATAATCGATTCCTTCCGGGTCACAGTTAGTATCAACTATGGCAACAACCGGAATATGGAGCTTGTTGGCTTCAGTCACTGCGATTCGTTCCCGTTTTGGATCTACTATAAACAGTACGCTAGGCAATTTATCCATATCTCTAATTCCACCCAGAATTTTTTCCATTTTCTCTCGGCGTTTTTCCAGCTTCAGGACTTCCTTTTTTGTCAGAGACTCAAAGACTCCATTGTTTTTCATCTCTTCCATTTTTTTCATGCGATCGATGCTTTTTCTAATTGTAGAAAAGTTGGTTAACATTCCCCCTAACCAACGATTTTGAACAAAAAACATCTCGCAACGTTTACTTTCTTCCAGGATAATATCCTGAGATTGTTTTTTCGTGCCGACAAAAAGGACTGTCTCGCCCTTGGCCGCTGTAGAACGGGTGAATTGATAAGCCTCTTTAAAATGGCGTAATGTTTTTTGAAGATCAATTATATAGATCCCGTTTCGCTCTCCAAAAATGTATTTTTTCATACGCGGATTCCATCTTTTTGACTGATGACCAAAATGGACCCCCGCTTCCAATAGTTGTTTCATAGATACTCTCATCGATAACAATCACCTCCTTTTTAAGAATTGAAACCTTGCTATATATTCAATAATATAATGTAATACCTCTCGTACGATCGTTTATGACTTTAATTAAATATCCAAAGTCTGTAAAACATATCATAGGAAAAAAAATTCTGCAAGGGAAATTTCTCCTAACTGCTTATTCTTTTGGGGAATATATTTTTAATTTTTTTCCCTTGGAAGAAAAAATGGGACAGTCTATTAGCCCCATTTTTTGCAGGCGAAATTTTAAAGATATTTTTATAACTCCCAACCCATATCGAATGCTTTGAAGAAAGCTTATAGAGGAAGATTCTTCGGCAATATAGCGGGTAGGGCAAGAAACTTCCCCAATGCGAAAGCCGGAAAAAATTGCTTGGACCAGCATTTCATTATCAAAGATAAAATTGTTAGAATTTTCCTCCAAAGGTAAGCTTTCAAGTACTTTTTTGGAAAAAGCTCGATATCCGGTGTGATATTCAG
This sequence comes from Pseudomonadota bacterium, assembly GCA_030625085.1. Classification (GTDB taxonomy): domain Bacteria; phylum SZUA-182; class SZUA-182; order DTGQ01; family DTGQ01; genus DAOURK01. The sequence goes on along the minus strand of DAOURK010000005.1, from coordinate 55,778 downwards.
ATAATTTTTTTCCAAGGAGACAATTTTCAAAAAAGGTCAAAAATCGATTCCCAAAATATTTATAGAGAGGCATTCCTCCTTGCAAAGCACCATCCCCAAGGATACGAGAAGCTAAAATAATATCATATTGCCCGACACCAATGAGAGAAGTCATAGCATAGATCAATTTGGGATTATATTGGTAATCCGGGTGCAACATGATGACAATATCCGCACCTAAGAAAAGGGCCTTTTTATAGCAGGTTTTTTGATTTCCGCCATAACCTCGATTAAGAGAATGCCGGATGATATGAGTTAAACCTAATCTGCGAGCTACGTTAATTGTATTATCCTCACTGGCATCATCTACGAGAACCACTTCATCAACAATGTCAAAAGGGATTTCCTGATAGGTTTGCTCCAATGTTTTGGCGGCATTATAAGCCGGCATTACCACAACGATTTTTTGATCTTGAAACATGGCTACCTCGGCACCCTTAGTAAACAATTTAGGTTAAAATAAAAATTGTTGTAAAATATAAAATTGATTTATACAATACTAATAGTATATCCAAATTTAGCATAAATAGGCAAAAATATTTTAAGAAAAAAATTTCTTTATTGATTGACAAATATATCTTAACTTGCTACATTTTTTAATCCAAATGTATAAAATGATTATTTTTTTGGGATAAAATAAAATGAATCCAGACGATATTCGAAAAATACTTGAATCTATCCAAAAGGGGACTATCGGAATAGATGAGGCTCTTAATGATTTAAAAAATTTGCCTTATCAGGATCTTGGTTTTGCCAAATTAGACCATCATCGGCAACTCCGCAGGGGATTTGCCGAAGCAGTCTTTTGTCCAGGTAAATCTATCGAACAAATTATACAAATCGCAAAAAACATTATTGGGAAAGGAGTCCCACTTCTTGCCACCAAAGCTGATAAAACCATTTATAAAGCCATTCATGAAATTGATCCATCTGCTGAGTTTTATCAAGAAGCTCGGATGATTGTGGTTCAAAAAAAACCTCCTGAACAAAAAGGACATGTTGTGGTCTTATCGGCAGGCACGGCTGATATTCCTATTGCCCAGGAATCGGCTGTTACGGCTCGGGTTTATGGCAGCAAGACGACGACCCTTTTTGATGTGGGAGTATCAGGAATTCATAGATTATTTGATCATCATCAGCTTCTCAATATCGCTCGAGTTATTGTGGTGGTAGCCGGGATGGAGGGAGCTTTGGCCAGTGTTGTTGCCGGACTGGTCAATAGTCCGGTTATTGCCGTACCTACGAGCGTAGGATATGGAGCAAGTTTTGGCGGAGTGGCTGCGCTTTTGACCATGCTTAATAGTTGTGCAGGGGGAGTTGCCGTGGTTAATATTGATAATGGTTATTCTGCTGGTTGTATTGCCCATTTAATTAATTCTCCGGGTTGGCTGGAAAATGGGCAAAAGGAAGTACATATGCCGACAAGTTAGCACAATGGCCAATAAAAATTACAAAATGTCAATTCGGTATTGGTATAGGTACCTTTTTGTTTCGAAAATAACCATATAACACTTTGAAAAATATAATTTTCATAATTCGTGGTGCCTTAAAGAGGCAAGAATGTTTACCATGAAAATGCATTTTGAAAAATAGACTTTACTGAAAAAGTCAAAAATTTCATCTTCGGGGGTGAATAATTCGTTCATGAGTGTTTAGATAAAAAAAGGGGGACTTAGTTGAAAATTCTTTATTTTGACTGTTACGCTGGAATTAGTGGAGATATGATTCTCGGGACTTTGGCAGAATTAGGTTTGGATATTCAATGGATTACCAAAGAACTTCAATCTTTGCCTCTTAACGGCCTCACTTTGACTCCCAAGTCTGTCAGACGAGGAGCTTTGTCAGGGACCAAAATGGAAATATCGATATCTGACTCGGCCAAGCGGCAGGGAAGGACCCTCCAGGATTTCATCAGTCTTTTACAACAAAGTGATCTTCCCCCGGATATCCGAGAATCAGCCATCAAAATTTTTACTAAAATTGCGCAAGCAGAAGCTAAAGTGCATAGGGAAGCTATTCATAACATTCATTTTCATGAGTTAGGTTCCCTCGATTCTGTTATTGATATTGTTGGAACTTTAGTGGGTATTAAAGCCCTTGGGATTGATAAAATTTTTTCCTCACCACTGCACCTGGGAAGCGGGTTAATCACCACAGAACATGGTACTATTCCTATTCCCTCTCCAGCCACTATGGAACTTTTAAGTGATATCCCTGTATATTCGACAGGACTTTCTTATGAATTGGTTACTCCCACAGGAGCGGCTCTCATTTCTAGCCTTGCTGTAGATTTTGGACCTATGCCGGCGTTGCGCATTCAAAAGATTGGTTATGGTGCAGGAACTAGGGATTTGAAGCAGGTCCCTAATCTTTTACGAGCTGTTTTAGGAACTACTTCGCCTGATTGGCAAGAAGAAAGGCTTTCACTATTGGAAACAGATATTGACGATATGAATCCTGAGTTTTATGATTATCTCATGACGCGGCTTTCCGATGCTGGGGCCCTGGATGTTTCACTTACACCCATCATCATGAAAAAAAATAGACCGGCTACCCGTTTAACTGTTCTTTCCCACCCTAATCTCATTGATGCGCTTTGCTCAGTTATTATTCGAGAAACCACGACGCTGGGTATTCGAATTAAAGAGGTTTGGAGGAAAGCAATTCAAAGGGAAATTATTTCAGTACCATTTTCTTTTGGCCCCGTGCGGGTTAAGGTAGGAAAATTAGATGGGAAAATTGTTACCGCTTCTCCGGAATATGAGGATTGTCGTCAAATTGCTTTAAAAACAAAGCGACCTTTGAAAGAAATTTATCAGGAAATAGTTCGAGTAATACCGAAAGATTGAAGTAAAAGGATACACAATGCCTGAGTTACGAAAAGATCCTATTATTGGTCGATGGATTATTATAGCTACTGATCGAGCCAAACGGCCTTCTGATTTTATCTCAAAGCCTGAGGAGCCTATCATTGGATTTTGTCCTTTTTGTAAAGGGAATGAGGGGAAAACCCCTCCAGAGGTCCTCGCCTATCGAAAACAGGGTACATTACCTGATACTCCAGGCTGGTCAGTAAGAGTGGTGCCTAACAAATTTCCCGCCCTTCAAATAGAGGGTGGATTAAATAAACAAGGAGTTGGGCTTTATGACCGCATGAATGGAGTGGGAGCTCATGAAGTCATTATTGAAACGCCGGATCATAATTTGTCATTAGCTGATTTACCCTTAGAAATTTTTTTTCAAGTTTTGCAGGCCTATAAGGATCGGATTATTGATCTAAAAAAAGACCATCGCTTTCACTATATCCTCATTTTTAAAAATAATGGTCAGGCAGCCGGGGCATCACTTGATCATTCTCATTCTCAACTTATTGCCTTACCTATTGTTCCGAAAAGGGTAAGTGAAGAAATCCGTGGTGCAAAGACCTATTTTCTTTATCGGGACCGGTGCATATTTTGCGATATTATTCAGCAAGAAATAGAAACAATGCTACGAATAGTCACTGAAAATAAAGATTTTATAGCTGTTTGCCCTTTTGCCTCCCGTTTTCCCTTTGAAACTTGGGTCCTGCCGAAAAAACATAATGTTTATTTTGAAGATACCCCTTTTTCTCAACTCCAATCACTTGGCGAAATATTAAAAGATATTTTGCAGCGCATTAGTCTTACACTCAATGATCCCCCGTATAATTTTCTTATTCATACCACCCCATTTTATGAAAAAGATGTTAGCTATTATCACTGGCATATTGAAGTTATCCCTAAACTTACGAAAGTAGCCGGGTTTGAATGGGGCACCGGATTTTATATTAATCCTACTCCTCCGGAAGATGCTTGTAAGTTTTTGCGAGAGGCCAAACCATAACCTAATTTTGTTATTATCTTTATTTTTTTAGCTCTTTATGTTCTTGGCGCTTTTGTGGTTTAATATGGGTGGGCTGAATGATTACTTTTATTTTTTTGATTTATTTGTATATAAAATTTCAAAATGGGCCTTAGCTTGTTGCACATCGACACCAATATATTCAGAATAAGAGCGTAAAAAACCAACAATATAGACCCGTCCCGGAAATTTTTCATATTCACCATTTTCCAGGGCCGTTAAAGATCCGACGCTAATCTTGGTAACATTTGAAATTTCCTGAAGGGAAATCCCCTTTTTCTTCCTGAGTTTTTTCAGGTATAGTGGATCAGAAAGATCCGGCATAGGTTCTTCCTCTTTTTGGCATTCATCCTCTTTAGGTTGGTCCGGTTGAGTGGAAACATTGTTTGAGGGATGTTTGATAACTCTTATACCCTTTTTTTGTTTGCTGGGGGGGGAAATACCTATTTTGCGATTATATCGTTCTCTTTCAACTTCGTCCATTAACGTTTGATAAGCTTTTTCAATTTTTTTCATCATTTTTGCTCTCTCTGTTTCTGAGAGCACTGAATACGTAGCCAAGGAGTCAGGTTGAAAGGTTTGGCAGGCCAAGTAATAGGCTTTTTGAATTTCTTCACTATTAGCTATTGGCTCAATATTTAACAATTCATAGTAATTCATATCCTGCACTTTTTTCATAATACATTCACCTCTTGTTCTAAGAACCATCAGCTATTGATTTTCAGGTACTCATTTTTATACGCTTTTGTTGCATGTATGTCAATTCTGGAATTATTTTTCTGAGAAACTATATCGATAATGAACAAGGAATTAATACTTGGTTAAACTCCAAGGAATTTATTAACAATATTTCGAATACAAACAGCGGCTCCACTATTCGGATATTTTTGAAATATAGGGGCGCATTTTTTAGCTGATAGTTTGACGTGATCATCGTAGGTAACATAACCAATATAATTTAAATTTAAACCTAAATATTTTTTGGTCACGTCCCGAACTGATTCTCCAACTTGAATATCGCTTTGAGAGCGGACTTGATTCATAATCAATCTTGGTTTGAATTGTAAAATTTCATCCACCATTTTTTCTGCCGCCGAGGGGTTGAGTTGATACACTTTTTCTACTAAATCATAAATGGAATTAACCCCATCAGATTCTTTTGGGTAGGCGCTTTTTTCTATCAATGATTGATAAGGAGAACCATGGAATCTATACATTAGTTTTCGATTCAAACAAGATCGGATAAATCGGTAGATATTCTCGAGTGAAGCTGGGTCAGGTATGCCTACTAAAAGACCATGATCGGAAATGAGGAAAAAATCTAAATTCGTGTAAGAAGTTCCGGCGCCTAGGTCAATGATAATATACTCAAAATCCAAACTGTGTATTTGCCGGATCATCTCTCCCTTCATTCGACTACTAATATTGGCCAGTCCTAACACTTCATTGGTATCACTTATGAGGTATAAATTTTCATATTGAGTACTAACCAAGGTATCTGATAAACAGGAAGTTCGATTTTTTAAAAAATTAGCCAGGTTAATTACCCCAGGAGAAACACCCAGGTAAGTATGAATATTTCCACTCCCTAAGTCAGCATCAATAAGAACAACTTTTTTGCCTCGGGTGGCTAATTGGACGGCAATACTTGAGGCAATAATACTTTTTCCAGTTCCGCCCTTTCCTCCCGCTACAGCCCAAATTTTTTTATGATTTTCCTGGGGGTGATTATGGCTTTCCGGCGATTTATAAAAAGGTTCTGCTAACATATCCATATACTCTTCTCAATTATTTTATGATATAAGTTTTTTTATTTTTGTAACTGATAGTCTGCTCATTCTGTTGCCTTTGGTCTATTTGCCGCAAGGCAGCTACTTGCAATCCTGTTGGAAGGTGACTGTTTGATATAAAGCATCCTCCTTGTATATATACACGATCATCTAAAGTGGAATTGATAATCTGAGAAAAGGGACCAATATAACATTCTGCTCCAATAAAAGAGGCGCCCTCAATCATAGACCCTGGTCCGATAATTGTATCCTGACCTATTTTTACATCAAAATCAATGTAGGTATTATTTGGATCTATAAAGGTAACTCCTTCTAACATCAATTGGGTTACTAATCTGTACCTCATAATTCGATTTACCTCAGCCAAGTCCACTCTGGTATTAATCCCCAGAGCAGTCCGGAAATCTGAAACTTTTAGGGCTTGAACCAACTCTCCTTGTTGACGTAAAAGAGCGATTAAATCTGTTAAATAATATTCTTTTTTAACATTTTGATTGTTTACTTTACCTAAGGTATTATATAAAAATCGAGATTCGAAACAATAGGTGCCAGTATTAATTTCTTTGATTTTTTTTTGCTCTTCTGAGGCATCCTTTTCTTCAACAATTTCTAAAACGTATCCGGGTTCGTCTCGCAAGATACGGCCATACCCGAAAGGCTCTGGTATATCAGCACTTAAGATAGTGGCAGCAGCCTGTGATGTATGATGTAAATCAATCAGTTTCTTTATTTCTTCTAAGGTAAGAAGTGGGACATCTCCATTTAAAACGAGCACAGTACCGGAAAAATGAGACAAGGCCTCCTTGGTTTGTGATACTGCATGAGCTGTTCCCAGTTGTTCTTTTTGGATAATAAATTCGATAGATCTTTGAGAGAATTCTTTTTTAATTTTTTCCGCCTGATATCCTACCACCATTATTGTTTGTTGAGCCTGCAAGGCTTCGACCAGATCTACTACATACCTGATAATCGGTCGTCCACAAACGGGGTGTAACATTTTACTAATTTTAGATTTCATCCGGGTACTTTGACCTGCAGCCAAAATGACAGCAACCAGATTGGTTTGATTCATCCTCATATTACCTCTAATTTTTTTCTATATGGGAAAAAGATACCACCTTTATTTTTTTTCTCGTGTTTCTTGTATTAGCCGCTGGCGGCAAAGATCAGGGTTAATTCCTGATATCTGAATTATTTTGGAGCGAGTTTTTTGCCCTTTGAGAATATGAAGTTTTGATTTAGGAATATCCAATATTTTAGAGAGGAATTTAAGGCACTCTTTATTGGCTTTATTATCAACAGGAGGAGCAGTAATTTTTATTTTTACCATTTCGTTGACCATACCTAAAACTTCATTTTTTGATGCATTTGGTTGAATACGCACTGTCAGAGAGATTTTTTCTTCACCCTTTGTGGGCAAATATTCATCTTTCTTCATATAACATCATCGTCTGCCAGCAATTTACTGTACATTTCTAAAGTCGATTGCATTTTGGCCTTTAATTGCTTATATGAAGACTTGAGGTCCTCAAGTTGTCGTAAGATTCGGTTTTCCCCTTGATGAGCCTCTGCCAGCATTTTTTCTACCTTTAACTCGGTTTCTTTAAGCATTAACTCTGCTTCCCGCTCAGCATCCTGCCGGATTTTTCCCGAATTATCTTGAGCATTAACAAGTACGCTTTTAATAAGTGATTCTCGTTTAAGCAATTCTTTTTGTTTCCCCTTTTCCTCCTCTAATTGCTGTTGTAATTTGCGATTTTCTTTCAAGATTACCTGAAATTCAGAAGAAAGCAAATCCAAAAAATCAATCACCTCTTTTTTATTAAATCCGGACCATCCTGCTCGGAATCGCTTTTCTTTCATCTCTAATGGAGTAATCATTTTTTTACCTTTAAGCGATTTTTATCTCAGTTGCATGCCTATATCAATCAAACTGCTAACCAGAAAATTATTAATAAATATACATATAGCGATAACAATAATTGGCGAGAAATCAATTCCTCTACCCATGAGGGGAAGATACCTTCTGATAGGACGCAGGACAGGTTCGGTTAATTGATAGAGTATTTGAACCAAGGGGTTATAAGGGTCTACATGAAGCCAGGAAATTAAGGCGCTGATAATAATAATAAACATATATAAATTAACAAATAGTTGAATGATTTTAGCAATTGCTACTACTAAATGCCCAATTATGAACATATTCTTTCTCCCACTGCTTTAATTTTGCCTCGTCAGGAAGTTGTAAGATTGAACATCAAAGGCTGTAGTCAACAGGTTAATACAATAAAATATGGTAGATGACCCAATGGGCCCTAATGATCTTTGCCTAATTCTTGAGAACGAATGGTGGCTAATTTGATGGCCTCCATTAAACTTGCTCGAAGTCCTCCTTTTTCCAAAGCGTAAATTCCTTGAATCGTTGTCCCCCCTGGAGAACTTACCATATCTTTTAATAAAGCAGGATGTTTTTTTGATTCCATTAATAAATGGGCTGTCCCCGAGACTGTCTGCAGGGCAAGTTCTTGAGATATTTCTCTTGGTAGTCCCATTAAAACTCCCCCATCAGTCAATGCTTCAATTATCATGGCCACATAAGCCGGCCCGCTTCCACTCAAACCAGTTGTCACATCCATGAGATTTTCTTTAATAATTACTATACTACCGATAGAAGAAAAAATGTGTTTGGTCTTTTCAATATCATCCTGGGTTGCTCCATCAGAACAGATAGCAGTTATCCCCTTCAGCACTAAAGCAGGTGTATTAGGCATTACACGAATAATGCGAATATCTTCGCCCACATGAGTCTTAAATAGGGATAATTTAATGCCTGCAGCAATTGAGATGAGTAGTTTGTGTTTATTTATCTCAGGAGCAATTTCTTTTAAGACATTGGTGATAATTTGAGGTTTAACAGCGAAAATTATTATATCAGATTGGGTAACTAAATCCGAGTTGTTTTTCGCTGCTTGGGGCCCATATTTTTTATGTAAATCGAGTAATCGATCCTGGTTTATGTCAGCCAGGATAATATTTGAGGGGGGATATAGGCCTGCTTTCAAAATTCCTTTAATTATGGCCTCAGCCATATTCCCTGCACCGATAAAACCTATTTTTTTCATCCTATTCTCTTCGTCTTTTTTTTCAGTTTCTTATTTTTCCTAAACTTGTTAAATTATACATTCTCAGCTATAGTATTTCAACAAAAAACTCAATTAACTTAAGCTGATTATTGAGATTATTTTTTCGTTGAGGGTTTTATCTCTTCGATAAGAATGAAACCATCCCGGGTTACAGAAAGTACAAAGATTTAAGGAATGAATGTTTTCTTGAGGTACACCCATTTCTTTGGCTTGCATGATATTGGCCAATTTTAAATCGAAGTATAATCGGCTATCCACTTTATGAATAACTGTTTGCCAGAAGGATAAACGTTTTTGTAGAATTTTTAAAACATCTTCCCGGATCTCAAAGCAACAAGGCATCAAGGAAGGCCCCAAAAGGATCACGCAGTCTTTGAGATTACCATTAAAATCTTTTTCTATAGAGGTTAAAGCTTTTTGAAGAATACCTAAAGAGGTCCCACGCCAACCGGCATGAATTCCTCCTATAATCTTTGTTTTTTTCTCATAGAGTAATATCGGCAAACAATCGGCAGTGAGTATTGATAAAGCAATGTGAGGTGAATTAGTAACAGCTCCATCATATTCGCCGGGAGTTATTTGTTTTATTGGCTCTTTAACTATAAATATTTTATCACCGTGGGTTTGCTGAAGAGGCAATAAAGAGTGGATATCAATTTTTAAGGCCTCACAGAATAGTTGTTTTTGATGAAGTATTTTTTCATGGGGGCTACGGCCGCCCATTAATGGAAGTTTTGTGCTAAATCCATGAGGTACTAAGCCATTAAGAGATCGGCAAACGAAGTATCCGATACTTTTTGTTCGTCTATATAAAAATTGCATAGGTCTACTAAGTCTACAATAAAAATTTATACATTTTAGTGTAAAATTAAAAAAAAGTGTAAGTCTTAGTATATGTTTATGATTTTTTTCTGTCAATGTCTTTCAAAATAGTTTTTGACTAATATTTTTTTATTTTATTATTCCAAAAGCCTATTCTTAAGGGTGGCTATTGTATCCCAAAAGGAGGTCCTAAGCGTTGTAAAATATTTTATTAACTTCAATGAGTTGTAACTCTTTGAAGGTCTAAATTAATCGGTTGAGTTTATTTGACATCACCTGATATTTTATGGTATAGTCATACATGAAAAAGGTATTTTGATAGTAAATTTTGGCAGTAATAATAGAAATAGAGTAACAACCAGAACAGGATTTTAAAAAGTTTAGAAGAATCTTTTTTACGGATTAGATATATTTGCATTGACCTCTATTTATTAGGGCAGGAGAGGAGTGAGAGAGATGGCCGGTCAAAAGGTGCTTGTTGTTGATGATGAACAGAATTCAAGAGAGGGGTTAAGTAAAATTTTAACGAAAGAAGGTTATAAAGTTCATATTGCTGAAGATGGAGAAAAAGCTTTACAGGAAGCTGAGGATTATAAATTTGATTTAATTATAACAGATCTTCGAATGCCTGATATGGATGGCATTGAGGTTTTGAAAAAGGTAAGAGAGAAAAATAAGAGTATTGGAGTTGTAATTGTTACTGCTTATGGGGAGGTTAATTCCTATTTAACGGCAATGAACCTTGGTGCATTTGAATATTTAAATAAGCCTATTCATTTAGAAGAATTAAGACGGGTTATAAAAAAAGCCCTTGAGGAAACCCCTAAACTATCTTGATTTTTGCTAAATAATATAAATAGTTATCTTAAAAGAGAATAAAATATTTTCTGGGCTCAGTTTAAGAAGTATTCAAGATATTTTCATCATAGAAAAAAAAAGAATTGACTTTTTTTTTCTATGATGAAAATATCTTGTCTAGAGTAACCACAAGAATAAATTATATATCGTCTTGGAGAGTCCCGACCGGGATATATACTCTACTTACTACTTTATATAAAAGGAGGTGAAGAGAATGCCGCCAGTCATTGATACCGAAAAATGCACGGGATGCGGGGCCTGCATTGATGATTGCCCTAACGACGTGTTAGTAATGAAGGATGATAAATCGATTGTTAAAGATGCAGATGAATGCGTGGAATGTGGGGTGTGCGTTGATAATTGTCCGGAAGAAGCAATTATTCTTAGTTAAAAAATAGTTTTGATATTAATTTATATTAAAAAAACATCTCGGGCCTTAAGGGAGAATTTTCCTGGGCCCGAGTATATTACTTGTTAGAGGGAAGTTATATCTCGTTTTAGTAAGGGACCAATTTATAGTTACGTGTCCCTAAACTAATATATTCACCATAGCTTAACTGCGTAGTCCAGTCCACTTTTTTATGTACTCCACGAAATTTATCTCCTCCCTTACCAAAATTGTTTTTTAAGGCGGTTCCTTTAATTCCTTCGCTGGAGTTAACAAGATCTACTGAAGCCTGATCAATAGCTACAGGGTCTAAAGAGGCTAAAATTCCCAAATTTGGAACAATTGGCACATCAGAATGATTACAGCAGTCGCAATCAGGAGTGACATTAATAATAAAATTTATATAAAGAACTGGTATACCAAGGGTCTTGGTAATCCCGTATACATGCTCGCAGATTTTTTCTTGAACATTTTCAACTGATTCATCCCAGCGAATTTTTATTTTTTTATGGGGGCAGGTAATAATGCATTGGCCGCATCCGATACATTTTTCAGGATCAATCCATGCTCGATTTGCCTTGAGATAGATAGCCTTAGCCGGACAGTGGAGTAAGCATTGACCACATCCCAGACAATCCTTAATGATATAAGGCGAAACCGTGGAATGCATGGAAAGTTTTCCCGCCTTTGAGGCAAGTCCCATACCTATATTTTTCAAAGCGCCTCCGAAACCGGTCAGCTCATGTCCTTTGAAATGAGATAGGCATATAATACTTTTTACTGAATGAACCAGTGAAGCGAGCTCTACCTGGCGATAATGCTTTAGATTTACCACAGCCTTGTAACTACTTTCCCCTTTTAGCCCATCTGCAATAATAATCGGTGCGCCAACAACAGAATAAGAAAATCCATTTAAAATAGCTGTTTCAAGGTGACTTACAGCCTCTGAGCGGCCTCCTATATATACAGTACTCGAATCAGTTAAAAATGGTTTTCCCCCTGCTGTTTTAATTTTATCTGTGAGACATTTGACAAATTTAGGGTTTATGTATCCCCATCCGCCTGGTTCCCCAAAATGCAGCTTTATAGGCAATAAGTCATCCAAACATAGTTTTTCTTTTAAATCCGGAAGGTCTAATAAGGATGCCAGCTTTTGGAAAATATTTTTTGTGGCCGAGGAATGGATATCAATAAAATAAACCTTCGTTGATAAACCATTTGACATGTCCAATAGTAACTCCAGAGGTGGACCTCTCAAAAATAACAGAGGTTAGTAAACAGTCTCATTCGTTTTGCTTAAAAAATTTATTTTTATCCTACAATTATTTTTCTTCGATCTTTTTTTTCTCTTCATTTTTATCTTGAATTTTTTCTTCAAGTTCACCGGAAGTAGCGCCCTTAAAATTCCGGATTGCTTTACCTAAGCCACTTCCGATTTCCGGTAATTTGCCTGCGCCAAAAATGATCAAAATGATAACTAAAATAATAATTAACTCAGTCATACCAATACCAAACATAAAATATAATCCCCCTTATTATGACAAAACAAAGGGCCAATCAGCCCTTATCTTGTCGGAAAGACTTTTAAAAAACATTTAAAAAACAATATTTAAGATAACGAATCAATATATTAATATAGCATATTTATTGCTGAAATAAAAATAAAATATAGTATGCACTTCAAATCTGTTCTGTAAAGGAGAGGAGATGGGCATGGTTGACAGAAAATTAGCTTCGCTAGACGGTCGTCTTTTTTAAGTTACTAAGCCTGCCAAAGCTAAATTGCCGAACTCCCTTCGCTCAGACAGCGGCAATTTTTTTTCGTTTTTGCTTCGCTAAGAAGCTTTACAAAAAGCCTCTCTATATCGCTTCAGCGAACATTTTGCCAACCATACAACCGATTTAAAAGATTTGTTTCATGCTTTAATGGTCGAGGGGAAAACACAAAGTAACCAGGTATCCCCTTACTTCTATCAGGGAAACCGGAATCTGAGCCATAAGCATAGCTCTATAAGGTGATTCAATAAGGTAATTTAATTAATATGGGGGAAGAATTTAGACAAAAAAATAAAAGATTGGATATTGATTTATCAATTTTTGGACAGTAATTTTGATAGGGTAGGGTGGTATAAAAGACTTTGTTTTTCAACAAGATAAGTAGTAGCGCTACGGGGAATCGAACCCCGGTTTGATGACTGAGAATCACCCGTCCTAACCCCTAGACGATAGCGCCGTTTTCTAATTTTATTTTTTGATAAAAATGGCTGCAGGACCAGGATTCGAACCTGGATTAGATGATCCAGAGTCATCCGGCCTACCATTAGCCGATCCTGCAGCAAAATTAATCAAAATAACCTACCATATATTATCTGATTTGTAAAGATTTTTATATGAAAATTAGAGGCTGAACACCACTGTATTTAAGTTTAATCGGGATGTATAACCTCAAATTGTTGTAAAATGGTTTTTAGGCGTTTTAATACTCGATCTTTGCTCAATAAAACCATAGTTAAAAAAATTCCAGGGCTGGAAGTTTTCCCAGTAATGGCTGCACGGACAGGATGAACTACGTCTCCCAATTTAAGGCCCTTTTTTTTGATTAAATCTTGAAAAAGAATTTCTAAAGTTTTTTCTTCAAAGGCAGGTATTTTTTGCAACTGCTCATATAATTCCTGGAGTAAAGAAAAATTATCTTTTTTTGAAAAAATTTGTTGCTTAGCCTCTTCTGATAATTTAATTGAGTCCCTAAAGAAAAATTCAGTGAGAGCCGGCAGATCACAGAATTTTTTCAATCTTTCGCGCATGCTCAATAATATTCGAATAGTTGTGGGTGATGGACACTTAAGTGTATCCTTATCCAGAAGGCCCGCTTTAAAGAGAAAAGGCAAGGATAGAGAAATAAACTCAGGCTCTGCTAATTGCCGAATGTATTTTCCATTTATCCAATCCAGTTTTTGGGGAGCAAAGATAGAGGCTTTTTTATTCACTTTTTTTAAATCGAATTTTTTTATCAATTCTGAGATGGGAAAAAGAGTTTGGCGGTCATCATAAGACCAACCAAGTAAAGCCAGATAATTGATTAAGGCTGAAGGAAGGTACCCCAGTTCACGATATTGGCTCACCGAATCGGCCCCATGCCGTTTGCTTAATCGAGTATTGTCCGGTCCCATAATCATGGGGATATGAGCAAATTGTGGGATACGGAATCCCAGGGCCTGATAGAGTAAAATCTGTTTGGGTGTATTGGAAAGGTGGTCATCACCTCTAATTACATGGGTAATCCCCATTAAAGCGTCATCTACTACGGCTGTTAGGTTATACGTGGGCTCCCCATCAGATCTAACGATAATAAAATCATCAAATTCCCGATTGTCAAACAGGATTTTTTTTCTAATTAAATCCCGTAGCTCTGTTTTTCCATTGTCGGGCGTGCGGAAGCGAATTGATGGAGTTTGGCCGGCCTTAATTCTTTTTATGGCATCTTCAGGAGGAATTTTTCTACATTGTCCATCATAGTGGAGAGGAAGATGCTTAAGGGCATATTCTTCTTTTTTTTTTTCTAATTCTTCGGGAGAACAAAAACAATAATAAGCCTTCTGATTTTGAATGAGCGTATGAATATGTTGTATATAAAGGTTTTTTCTTGCATGCTGGAAAAATGGGCCTTCATCCCAGGTTAAACCTAACCATTGCAAATCTTCAATAATTTGCTGTTGGAACCTACTTTCACTTCTCTCCCTGTCTGTATCTTCAATTCGTAAAATAAAAATTCCTCTATTGTGCCTGGCAAATAGCCAATTATATAAAGCGGTTCTGGCTCCACCAAGATGGAGATAGCCCGTTGGACTAGGGGCAAAGCGGACACGAATTTCACCGGAAGTATCCGGATCTGATGGTTTGGATAAATGATTTTTATCCTTCATTCGTTACATATCCTTCTATGATTTTTGGGATTGATTGATAGTAATATAAGTTTTTCACCATTAGCTATAGAAAAATGAGTGCATCAAAAGTAATATCTGAAATCCTATAAATTATAGAACCCATCTTTTTACTCAGTCAAGCTTATTTTTAGGGTCTTCTATTGACCAAGATGCACTTTTATATTATTCTATCATGGAAGGGAAAGAATATTTAAAACACGAGGCTGAATTTTTTTAATGAGATAAGGGACTGGATTTTATTTACATAAAAGAAAATTGCCAAAAATTGACTTGACAAAATGTAGAGTTTCTCCTTAAAATAAAATCCCATTTTTTAAGCCTTGTGCTAAGGGGGAATCAAAAATGAAACTTGACGTCAACGATATAACCGGCACAGAAGCGGATGTTGTTTTTAATGCCCCCATATCAGAATTTAATTTTTCTGTTGATGAGCTCGTATTAAAAAAAGAAGTGCAAGTTGTGACAAGAATTCGAAAAATCAATAATAAAATTTTGATAAAAGGGACTATTGAAACTCAAGTAGACTTGGAATGTAGCCGCTGTCTAGAACATTTCCCCTATTCTATAGGGGAAGATTTTCAGGTTGTTTTTGAGCCTTTTTCTTCTGACATCCAGGAAGAAGAAATGGAACTGGAAAAAGAAGATTTGGATATCGGATTTTATAAAGAGGGTATTATTGATTTAACCGAGGTAGTAAGAGAACAGATAATATTGGCTGTCCCGATGATACCCATCTGTAACGAGGACTGCAAAGGGTTGTGCCCATATTGCGGGCAAAATTTAAATCAGTGTAAATGCGTTTGTGTCGGGAAAACAATTGATCCTCGCTGGTCTAAATTACAGAATTTAGTCTCTAAGAAAACAATGCCAAGTCGAAGATTTAAGGAGGAATAAAGTATGGCTTTACCGAAAAGAAAAATCTCAAAGGCCAGACGAGATAAGAGGCGTACTCACTATAAATTATCTCCACCTACCTATACAACGTGCCCGCAGTGTCAAGAAACAAAACTCCCTCATGCGGTGTGTCTGAACTGTGGTCATTATAATGGGCGGAAGGTCCTTGAAGTAAAAGAGAAGGTATAAGAGGAAACCGTGAGAATAGCCATAGACGCAATGGGAGGAGATCGGGGCCCCAAAGTTATCCTGGAAGGGACAATTCAGGCGGCTAAAGAGTTTGGTGTTGAGGTGATTTTAGTTGGAGATCAAGATATCCTTAATAGTGAGTTAGCTCATCACAATGTTCAAGGCCTGAAAATTCATATCAAACATGCCCCGGAAGTTGTTGAAATGGATGAATCAGCGGCTGCCGCCATCCGAAAGAAAAAGAAGTCTTCTATTCGTCTGGCTATAGAGCTGGTTAAATCCGGAGAGGCAGACGCTCTTGTTACTGCAGGGAATACAGGGGCGGCTATGGCCACTGCTAAAATACTTTTGGGCGCTTTGAAGGGTGTGGAGCGTCCTGCTATTGCTACTATTTTGCCAACAGTTAAAGGTGTGGCTTTATTATTGGATGTTGGGGCCAATGTGGATTGCAGACCACGTCATTTATTGCAATTTGCCATTATGGGCAATATTTATGCTAAAGATTTTCTTGGAATCAAGAAACCGAAGGTAGGGTTATTGAATATTGGAGAGGAAGAAAGCAAGGGCAATGAGCTAACCAAGGAATCATTTAAAGCTATTAAAAATGAAGGATTAAATTTTATTGGTAATGTTGAGGGGAAGAATTTATATACAGGGAATGTGGATGTAGTTGTTTGTGATGGGTTTACAGGAAATATAGCCCTTAAAATCAGCGAGAGTGTGGCTGAGATGATCGCTATTTATTTTCAGCAAGAGATACCTAAAAAATTTCTTTGGAAGCTTGGCTATTTTTTAATGCGGCCATGCTTTAGGAAGTTCAAAAGAAAAATTGATTATGATGAATATGGAGGGGCCCCTTTATTAGGAATTAATGGAGTTTGTATTATATGTCACGGAATATCAGGGGCAAAGGCGATTAAGAATGCCATCAAAGTAGCTACGGGTTTTATACAGCGTGATATAAATAGTCATATCCAAAATATTTCAACCCTCCCTATAAATGATTAGAGCGTCACGAGAAAACAAAACAAATACTATGACAGCAAGTACTTTAATTTGACTCCTTATCATTACACGAACACACAAAAAAATGGAGAGAGATGAAATATACCTACATTGCGGGAACTGGATCATATGTTCCGGATGAGATAATTTCAAATTTCGCTCTGGAGAAAATGATTGATACCAGTGATGAATGGATACGCACACGAACCGGTATTGTTGAACGACATATTGCGAGAAAAGATGAGGCAACTTCGGATTTGGCTGTTAAAGCAGCTCAATCGGCCTTAGAGGATGCGGGGCTTGAGGCCAATGACTTGGATTTAATTATTACGGCTACAGTAACACCAGATATGCTTTTTCCTTCAACCGGGTGCATGGTCCAAAAAAAAATTGACGCTCGAAAGGCCGCTGCCTTTGATATTTCTGCAGCTTGTTCCGGTTTTCTCTATGCACTCGAGGTTGGAGATCAATTAATAAAAAGCGGTCAATATCAAAATATCCTCATTTTGGGGGCTGATACACTTTCAAAAATTACCGATTGGACTGATCGTAATACTTGTATTCTTTTTGGAGATGGGGCTGGCGCAGTGATTTTAAGAACCAGGGAAAAAGAGCAAGGAGTTCTTTGTTCTCACTTATACTCCGATGGCGCGATGAGTGAGATGTTGCAAGTGCCAGCCGGCGGATCCTTAAGGCCGGCTTCAGAGGAGACAGTGCAGAATCGGTTGCACTATATTACCATGAAGGGAAATGAAATTTTTAAAACTGCTATTAAAGCCATGACTGAGGCTATTGAACAGGCTGCTTCTTCCGTGGGTATTCCCATTGATAATATAGATTTTTTTATTTTTCACCAGGCTAATACTCGTATTATTAATGCTGTAGCCCAAAGGTTGTCAATCCCTGAGAATAAAATCCCTCTGACCATACAAAAATATGGAAATACTTCTACAGCCAGTATGCCAATTACCCTGGATGAATTAAATAAAAACGGGAAAGTTCATCAAGGAGACATTGTATGTTTTGCTGCTTTTGGTGGAGGATTGACCTGGGCATCGAGTTTAGTTAGGTGGTAGGAAGGTATAATACAAAGTAATAAGTGAGGATTGAGAAATTAGAATTCAGAACCTGTGAATTTCATCTTGACCACTTACATCTGGAGAATGATAATTATATAATGATAAGCGAGTTATTTTTAATAAAAATTATAATTGATGCAATCGTAAAAAGTCAGATTTATAAAAATATTGTCTTATAAAATCAGATACTTATAATAATTGAAATGGTTAATTTGGGACTTTTAACGAGTTCATTATAATTAACAAAATTATATAATATAAAATTAAAAGGAATCGGAAATGGATTATTTTCTGACAGAAGAGCAAGAAATGATTCGTGATTTAGCCCGAAGGATTGCTCAGGAAAAGATTTTGCCCCTTAGAGTAGAATTAGACGAAAAAGAGGAATTCCCGTGGTCAATTATGAAAAATTTGGCTGAAGCGGATCTTTTTGGCATTTATTTACCAGAGGAATATGGTGGAACATCTGGAGGATGCTTTGAATTGTGCCTGGTTGTGGAAGAGCTGAGTCGCGTGTGTGCCGGTGTGGCTCTTTGCTTTGCAACCAGCGCCTTGGGGACCTTTCCTCTTCTTTTGTTCGGAAATGATCAGCAGAAAAAGAAATATTTGTCGGCAATTGCCCAAGGGGAAAAATTGGTTGCTTTTGCTTTAACCGAAGCCAATGCAGGCAGCGATGCCGGAGGAATTCAAACCACAGCTCGTTTGGAAGGGAACGAATATGTGCTTAATGGAACCAAACAATGGATTACTAATGGAGGCGAAGCTGAAATTTATACAGTCATTGCCATGACGGATAAGGCAAGGGGGAGTCGAGGGGCCAGCGCTTTTATTGTGGAGAAGGGTACTCCAGGGTTTGAATTCGGCAAAAAGGAAAAGAAGTTGGGCATAAGGTCTTCCAGCACACGAGAGTTAATTTTTACAGACTGTAAAATTCCCAAAGAAAATCTTTTAGCTCGAGAAGGGATGGGGTTTATTGTAGCCATGAAAACCTTAGATACCTCTCGGCCGGGCATAGGGGCTCAAGCGATAGGAATAGCACAGGGAGCATTGGATGAAGCCCTAGTCTATGCCCGAGAGAGAATCCAATTTGGAAAGCCAATTATATCTTTTCAGGCTATTCAACATATGATGGCCGATATGGCCACCCAGATTGAAGCAGCTCGATTTCTTGTTTATGGGGCAGCACGATATGTGGACAGTGGTGCTAAGGACATCTCAAAGATTTCAGCCATGGCCAAAGTATTTGCTTCTGATGTGGCCATGAAAGTGACCACTGATGCGGTGCAGATTTTGGGCGGCTATGGTTATATGCGGGATTATCCTGTTGAAAAAATGATGAGAGATGCTAAAATTACCCAAATCTATGAGGGGACCAATCAAATTCAGCGTAATGTCATCGCCTTACAGCTTATTAAAGAGAAGGCCAAAGGAAAATGAATATCATCGTTTGTATTAAACAAGTACCGGAAACAGGGAATATAAAGATTGATCCGGAAACTCACACACTGATTCGAAGCGGAGTTCCAAGCATTGTCAACCCCATGGATCTTTACGCTATTGAAGAAGCCTTACGATGGAAGGAGAAACTGGATGCGTCTATTACTGTCATGACCATGGGGCCACCCCAAGCTCAAGAAGCTCTCAAGGAAGCTATTTCCATGGGTATAGACCGGGGCATCCTTTTAAGTGATAAAAAATTTGCCGGTGCGGACACCTATGCTACCTCGTATACACTTTCCCTGGCCATTCGAAAACTGGCTCCCTATGGCTTGATTTTCTGCGGTAAACAGGCTATTGATGGAGATACTGCCCAGGTTGGCCCTGGTATAGCAGAGCATTTGAACATACCACATATTGCTTATGTGAGAAAAATTGAAGAAATTGATCAAGATAAAGGCATAGTAAAAGCTCAACGTCTGATGGAAGACGGCTATGAAAGTTTAGAAGTCCAAATACCGGCCTTGCTGACGGTAGTAAAAGAAATTAATGAACCAAGACTCCCTTCCCTAAAAGGGAAAATGAGGGCTCGAAAGGCGGAAATTCCCATTTGGGAAGCGACTGATCTTGAGAAAGAAGGTGAAGATGCCTTTGGTCTTTCGGCTTCACCAACACAAGTAAAAACAATTTTTGCTCCACCCTCTAAAGCAAAAGGTGAAATATTTACCGGCGAAGCCAGTATTATTGCCCAATCCTTGCTAGAGCGAATAAGAGCACAAAAAATTATTTAATGTTTCTCTTGAAATCATAGGTGATAATTTAATGGGTATAATAATTCAGGAAGAAATTTGTACCGGTTGTGGAGAATGTGTCCCCAGTTGTCTTTATTCGGCTATCGATTTAGTTGGAAACCGTGCTCAGGTAAATGACCAGTGTATCCTTTGCCGGGCATGTGTGGATATTTGTCCAACAGAGGCCATTCGTGTGGAGGAGGAAGCAAAGATTCAATCCGCTACACAAAATTCATATGAGTATGAGGGGGTGTGGGTTTTTGCTGAACAACGACACGGACATATTGTTGAGGTAGTTTATGAATTACTGGGCGAGGGGAGGCGTTTGGCGGAGAAGTTGCAAACACCTTTGTGGGCAATTGCTTTAGGTTCCAATCTGAGCGAGGAAGCTGAAAAATTGCTACATTATGGTGTTGATCGGGTTTGCTTAGTGGATCATCCAAAGCTGCGGGATTTTCATGATGATACATACACAAATGTATTAAGTCATCTCATTAATAAATACAAGCCGGAAATTGTTTTGAGCGGCGCCACCAGCATTGGACGATCTTTTATCCCCAGAGTAGCCATTCGACTCAAAGCAGGGTTGACAGCCGACTGTACAGGGTTGGAAATTGATTTGGAGCAACGGCTTTTATTACAAACTCGCCCAGCTTTTGGCGGCAATATTATGGCCACTATTGTTTCCCCCGTGCATCGTCCCCAAATGGCTACTGTGCGTCCTAAGGTGATGAAAAAAGGCTTATATTCATCAATATGTTCAGGAAAAGTCCATGTGGAGTCTGTCCCCGAAAAACTTTTTTCTTCCAGAACAAATCTGGTTTCTTTTGTTAAGGATCTGACCGAACAGGTAAATATAACTGAAGCAGATATTATTGTTGCCGGCGGAAGAGGGTTACGAGAGGCAAAAAATTTTACCTTGTTGCAAAATTTGGCCAAGACTCTTGGTGCAGCCGTAGGCGCCTCTCGAGCCGCGGTAGATGCTGATTGGATTCCTTACTCCCATCAGGTCGGTCAAACCGGCAAAACTGTCTGCCCCAAACTGTATATAGCATGCGGTATCTCCGGGGCCATTCAACATTTGGTGGGAATGCAGTCTTCTGAGCGCATTGTGGCTATTAACAAAGACCCTGAGGCGCCAATTTTTTCTGTAGCTGATTATGGATTAGTAGGAGATCTATTTGAAATTGTCCCTTCTCTCACCCAAAAATTCAAGGAAGTGCTTTAGGTCAATAATACAGGAATGTTTTTTTCCTCTAAGGCTTTTCAGGTAATGTTCAGAAATTCTCATGTTACTTTTTTCATTAATTAATGGTCATTTTGTTCAACAGGGTTTTATCTACTTGTTTTTTTGTCGTAGCGCAGGGCTTTAGCCCTGCTAAAATTCAAGGCTAAACCCCTGCGCACCTATTACCTAAATATGGATTGTAAAATTATTTTTTTTGAAAATTTCTATAAGAGAGTGAAGGCAGAATATTTTGGCAAGCCTCCCATTAAAATTGAGGTTTTGGATCATAAAAATATAGGCAGAGATTTAGGTTAGGGAGAGATGTTTTGAAAACAGCTTTTCTTTTTCCCGGTCAGGGGTCCCAATTTGTAGGCATGGGTAAGGATATCTGTGAGGTTTATCCGGAAGCGCGGGCTGTATTTGAAGAGGCCAATGAAGTTTTGGGACAAGATATTAAGCGGCTTTGTTTTGAAGGACCGGACAAAGAATTAGGATTGACAATAAATACGCAACCTGCTATATTGACCGTCAGTACAGCTATATTGAGGGTATTACAAAAAGGCCGGCTTCGGGCTGATTTTGTATCCGGCCATAGTTTGGGCGAATATAGTGCTTTGGTGGCTGCCGAGGTTTTATCTTTTACTGATGCAGTAAAAACAGTGCGCTCAAGAGCCCAGTTTATGCAAACCTCTGTGAAGGAGGGGAACGGGGCAATGGCGGCTGTTTTAGGGTGGCCTAAAGAAAAAATTGTTAATCTTTTCAAAATATTGGGTATTGAAGGGCAAGTTTTTATTGCCAATGAAAATTGCCTGGGGCAAATTGTAATTGCCGGAGAAAAAGACCCTGTTGAAGGTTTTATAGCTGAAGCAAAAAAGGCAGGGGCTAAACGGTGTATTATTCTGGACGTGAGTGTTCCCTCTCATTGTCCATTGATGAAAAGAGCTGGTGAATTATTACAAGAACATCTTGACACTATCCAAATAAAGGCGCCTCAAATTCCAGTGATAAGTAATGTAGATGCCAAAATTATTAATAGGCAAGATGAAATTCGGCCTTCTCTTGTCCGGCAGATTTCTTCTGTCCTCAGATGGGAAGAGTCTATGCGTTTTTTAATCGCCAGGGGCGTTAAACTTTTTGTTGAGATTGGTCCCGGAAAGGTATTGTCCAATCTTTTACGTCGAATTGATAATCAAGCACAAACTTTGGCCATTGGAGATTTGGATGGTTTAGAGAAGTATCTCAATTTGCAAACCTAGCTACGTAAGATTTTTATATGAGAATGAATAAAAAGTTTTTTTGAAATTATGGGAATTTATTGTAACAAAAGAATAAACCACGGTGTTTTTCATGTCAGCAGATACAGAAAAAACTACCTTGTGTTGTAAATTCAATAATAAAGCGGGCTATATATTAATTGTCTATTCAAGTTTGATATCCTTTGCCCTAATCCTTTTTGCCGGGGCATATTTGAGTTTTCAGGAAAATCAGGTTCGTCAACTGGAAAGAGGAATCAGCTCTATTAAGGCCTTTTATATTGCCCAGGCTGGTTTAAAAAAGATTTCCTATTTGAATAATATTGAGCTTATTGATCCAGATTTTGGAGGAGGAGAGTATTATGTATGGAACGACCCTAATGATAAAACAGAATATACGTCCGAGGGATGGTATCCGCGCGATGTAAAATCTCCTATTTGGGTAAAAAGGACCCTTAAGGCTGATATTATAGGAAAACAAGACACTGAATCGGATTGGGGGGTCTATTACAGGGATAAGTATATTGAGGGGGCAGTCTATGTTCATAATGACTTCAGCACAATCAATCTTCCGGGCTTAATTGATGGAAAAGATAGTTCCTATGCGCTTCAGACTGGAGATATCGTCATAAGTGATCCATTTTATAGGAATATTATATTTAGAGGTCCTATTATTCAAAGGACAAAAAGAGATGAGTATATAAAAATTTGGAATGAATTCTATGACTTATTATATAAAGATGATATACGATCTATTGATAAAAATGATAATTCTAACATTATTGAGCATACTAGTTCTAATATTAAACAATGGTTAGACCTTGGTGGCGCTAAATATTATTTTAATATTGGTTTTGGAGAAATTAAAACTGCCCGATTAATAGTAAAAAAAAATAAAACCTATACCCTCCCTTCTGGAAACTATTTTTTAGAAAAACTTACTGTAGAACAAGGTGCGCGATTGAGGGTAAGTGGTCCGGTTACCATTTTTTTATATTCAAGACAACATACGAACGACTTTAAGCTGCAAAAAGATGGTTTCATTAATAAAGATGGAAATCCCGGAGATTTTACCCTGCTCGGTTTTAATAGATATACCCGAAATACTCCTTTGCCAGTGGTTGAAATATTTAAAAACAGTCAATTATATGGTATTATTTTAGCTCCCTATTATCAGTTCATAATTCATGAAGGAGCTAAAATAGAAGGATCCTTGATTGCTCATAATTTTATAATGTGGTATAAAGAAGCCGCATATCCTCCCCGGTGGCAGATTATTTATGCTGATTTATCCCAAAGTGGTGGTACTGGCGGTGGTTCTTCTTCTTTTTCAGATATTCGCAATTGGAAAGAGGTCGAAAGTCAATAAAAGGAGATTTTAGATTTAACATCTTAAATATTGGAAAAAGATAGATTCTTTCCTGATGCAGGTGGATTGTTTTATAATTAAGGATACATTATGGATTTAAGTGGTAGAGTTGCTTTTATTACCGGAGCGGCCCAGGGAATCGGCAAGGAAACAGCCTTGACTTTAGCTCAAAAGGGAGCAAATATTGTGGCTGTGGATGTAAATGAAGATTTACTTTGTAAAAATACCCATGAGTTTGAATCTTTTGGTGGTGAATACTTACCTTTGACCATGAATGTAACCATTGAACAGGAAGTAAAAGAATCTGTGGCTGAGGCTGTTCATAAATTCGGCAAAATTGATATTCTGGTCAACAATGCCGGGATTACCAGGGATTCCCTTATTTTGCGAATGTCGGAGGCTGCCTGGGATACTGTACTTTCAATTAATTTAAAAGGGGCCTTTCTTTGTCTTAAGGCAGTTAGTCGTTACATGTTAAAACAAAGAAAAGGAACAATTATTAACTTGGTTTCGGTAGTGGGCTTAATGGGCAATCCGGGACAGGCTAATTATTCGGCTTCAAAAGCCGGGCTGATTGGCTTGACTAAAACAGCCGCTCGAGAGTTGGCGGCTAAAGGGATCACGGTAAATGCGGTAGCTCCGGGCTATATTGATACAGAGATGACCAGGGCCTTACCTGAAGCAAGCAGAGCGAAATTGGAAGATTTAATACCATTAAAAAGACTAGGAAATGTCCGCGATGTGGCCTGCGCTATTCTTTTTCTGGCTTCCGAAGAGGCAAGTTACATCACAGGACAGGTCCTTAATGTAAACGGCGGTATGTATATGTAAAGGGAAAATGGCTGAAAGTTTTTAATAAGGAGGATTTTGTAAAGATGTCATCAGTAATTGAAAATCGGGTGAAAGAAATTATCATAGAACAGTTGGGAGTAGATCAAAAAGAGGTAACTCCGGAAGCCTCTTTTATTAATGATTTAGGAGCGGATTCTTTGGATACTGTTGAGTTGGTTATGGCTTTAGAAGAGGAGTTTGATGTTGAAATTCCTGACGAAGATGCAGAAAAGATTATCACGGTAAGTGATGTAACTAATTATATTCAGGGAAAAGCTAAAGAAAATTCGGAAAAATAAATTAGGAGGAAAATTGAAAAGACGGGTTGTTATAACCGGCTTGGGGGCAGTAACCCCAGTAGGGGTTGGGACCCAAAACTTTTGGGAGGCTATTTGTGCAGGAAAATCGGGAATCGGACCCATAACCCGATTTGATGCCCAAAATTATCCCAGTAGAATTGCCGGTGAAGTTAAAGGTTTCCAAGTAGAGGATTACATACCGAAAAAAGAAATAAAAAAAATGGATCCCTTTATCCATTATGCAGTTGCTGCCTCGACTATGGTTATGGAAGATGCCGGATTCACTATTAGCAAAGAAGAAGCCCATCGGTTTGGGGCATTAATTGGAGCGGGTATTGGCGGGCTCTCTACTATTGAAAAATATCATGAAAAGGTATTGAAATATAATGGGCCAAAAAAGATCACACCATTTTTTATTCCCATGTTGATTATCAATTTGGCCTCCGGCCAGGTTGCCATTCGACATGGATTGAGGGGCCCAAATTCTTCGGTTGTTACCGCCTGCGCTACTTCAACCAATGCTATCGGCGACGCCTTTAAAATTATTCAGCGGGGAGATGCGGATGGAATGATTACCGGTGGTACAGAGGCTGTAATAACTCCTATGGGAGTTGGAGGATTCTGTGCCATGAGGGCGCTTTCTTGTCGAAACGATGAGCCGAGCATAGCCAGCAGGCCTTTTGACAAGGGGCGTGATGGATTTGTCATGGGGGAAGGCGCCGGTCTTATTTTATTGGAAGAAATGAATCATGCTTTAAAACGGGGGGCTAAAATTTATGCTGAAATTGTAGGTTATGGCATGTCCTGTGATGCTTATCATATTTCCGCACCGGACCCGAAAGGGGAAGGCGCTTTTATGTGTATAGAAACTGCCTTAAAGGATGCCGGGGTTGATTCCACTGAAGTCCAATATATTAATGCCCATGGAACATCAACGCAATTAAATGATCGAGTAGAAACAGAAGCCCTTAAGAAATTATTTGGCCCTCACTCTCGTAAACTTCTTATCAGTTCAATTAAATCTATGACCGGTCATCTCTTGGGCGCTGCCGGTGGTGTGGAAGCAGTAGCTACTGCCTTAACTATTTTTTATGGAATTGTTCCCCCAACTATTAATTATGAAACTCAGGACCCTTATTGTGATTTGAACTATGTTCCGAATCAATCACAAAAGATGGATACGAGAGTTGCCCTTTCAAATTCATTTGGGTTTGGGGGGACCAATGCTTCTTTGGTTTTTAAAAAATTTGAACCTTAGTCAATTTTTATCAATTTTTTTATACAAGGAAGGTAATGCTCACTAAATCAAATAAAAAACCAATCCATGATTTACCAATTGATGAATTTCGAGCTAATCGTCTGGAAGTATTACAAAAAAACATTAAGTGCAAATTTAAAAATATACTTTTTCTTAATCAATCCCTCACTCATAAGTCTTACGCCAATGAATCTAAAGACAGAAATTTGTTGATCGAAGACAATGAGCGGTTGGAATTCCTGGGGGATGCTATTCTCGGTTATATAATTACCGATTTTTTTATGGGAAAATTCCCCAATCATACGGAGGGAATGCTTTCAAAATTAAGGGCTCATATAGTAAGTGAAAATATACTCGCTTCTATTGCCGGCCAAAATAAGCTTGGGGACTACCTTCTTCTTGGCAAAGGCGAAGAAAATACCGGCGGAAGATCAAAAAAATCCATCTTGGCCAATAGTCTTGAGGCCTTGCTGGCCGGGATCTATTTGGATCAGGGCCTTGAGGCCGTTAAGAAATTTATTATAAGGAATTTTCAACCTTATATTGATGAGGCAGATCAAAATAATTTTATCCCTGATTTTAAAACCATTTTACAGGAATACTCTCAGGGGAAACTTAGCTGCACTCCAATTTATCGGGTAACAGGGCAAAATGGGTTGGATCATGAAAAAGTGTTTGAAGTAAAATTGGTGATCAACAAAAAGACCTATGGCATGGGAGAGGGGCGTAGTAAAAAAGAAGCCGAACAGAAGGCGGCACACCAAGCTTTAAAAAATATGAGGGTTGATGGAGTAAATTTTTAATCCTTTGGCTGTTTTAAATTATAATGACCACCACGGCTGCACGTCTAAAATAAAGCGAGCTGAATTTTTCCCTCCACGAACATCATAAGCCGTAATTTCAATATGGTAAATTCCGGGAAAATGAGTCATAAAAAAATAAACTGCTCCTCCACGATACATTCCGGAGCCTGAATCATAGGATTCACCCCAGGCGGTGATCACCCCTCCTGTATGGGTTTCTATTCCTTCGGCCATAAGATGAGAGACCGTCCCAATATTACAAGAGTAATAAATGGGCTCAAGATCAGGATCAAAAAACTCGATAGGGATAGAAAACATTTGTCCGGCACGTGTGAATTGAGGGCTGTCAATATTTTCTCCCAGAATAGGCGGATGATTGTACCATCCACCAGGATTGGCTACAACCAAAGTGTACTCATCAACAGCAGTTAAACCTCGCGTGTCTCTGGCTACTACAGTGATGCGGTGAACTCCTTCAAATTGAGGGGTAAATGTGATTACCGGATATGTAGGGTCGGGAATCAAATCTTCTTGATAGGGACCATAGCTATAATAAGGCAATTTATCAATATAGGCGAAATAGGCAGTCTTTCCTTCATCAGTATAATCACGGACGCGGATTTGTTTAAAATAAGGATCATCATCACCTAAAATATAAACATCATCTTCAAGCTCCTCCAATTGAGGGGGATAATTTGGTATTGGATAATTAACTGTCGTTAAGGGGAAAACCTCCATATCACTGAGGCCTCTCTCATCATATACACAAATCGTAATTATCAAATTTTCCAAAACCTGAGGATTATACACTAATTGGACTGCAAAGGGATTAATATCTTCATCATTGAGGCTGCAAGGTTTATTTTCCATGTCCACTCTCGTTATTAAATTTGGTGCGGAACTTCCTCGACTGCCTCTACCCCCGATATAAGCTTCAAAATAGAGTAAGGGTGTATCAGCAGTTTTTTGGTGACGTTCCGGGTGTAAAGATGGTTCTCTTCCTTCAGGATAATCGTTAGTCCTTAGATAATCAATATCGCTGGCCTCAATATCTAAAATGAGGGGTTTAAAAATTTGAGCAAATATGGGGCCGATTCTATATAATTTGGGAGGATGATTAGTAAAAGTGCTTAGGTCTTGATGAAAGAATATATCATCTAGTTTATATCTATTGCCCATAATTCCAATCATTCGAATCTTAGAGTCGCCTTCTTCATGAAGAGTTCCATTTTCTTCAACTTCCCCAAATCCGTCAGAATAATTTCTGTCCCCATCATCAGCCAAATCAATATCCCTGTCCATATCCCGAATCACCTTGTGCCACGTACCATCCTGATATTGCCGGCCAAGTTCGATGACTGTGTAGTTATATTCCGGAGGTATCCCGGCTTCAGCGTCTCCTCCGGATACTAAGGAGGATGGTTTGTTTTCTTCCTGGCGGGTAATTGAAGAAGAAGAATAATTTAACTGATAACTTTCCCCGATGGGAATATAACGTAAAACGATCGATTCGTCATTTCTGGTGGTAAGCCAAACCTGAAATTCAAATCGGTCAAATGGTTCCAGCCCAAACCTTCCGGCAATGTCAAAGGAAATGGTCGGTGCAGTAATCTTTTGCAGGGAAGAGCTGGAATTTCTAATATAAAAACGTTTCAATTGATTAAACACCGAAGATTGATTCCATATCTCTAAAACCCTGCTGCCCTTGGTATAATCAATAATAGTTCGCATAGTTCCATATCCTACCCCTGGTCCCCAAATGGGATATGGATAGTTTGAGGGTACCCAACCGTGATTTTCAGGACTGTCCCAGTATTCAAAATTTTGCCATTGGATCGTTTCGGCCGAAACTCTATAACCAATCAAGAAGATCATAAGTATAAGTGTTAATATGTATATTATATACTTGAGTAATATACGCCTCAAAAAATTTTTTTCTTTCAAAAAGCTTCTACACATTATATCAATACCCCTTTCATTTTTTTTAAGGCTGTTTATTTTCCCCCTTATTTTTTTGTTTTTATTTTGATATCAAGAATTATTATTTCATTTATGCAGTTTTCCAAACGATCATTTTTTTTAATGAACGTAAATCTTAATTGTCGCAAATCATAGATCCT
This sequence comes from Pseudomonadota bacterium, assembly GCA_030625085.1. Classification (GTDB taxonomy): domain Bacteria; phylum SZUA-182; class SZUA-182; order DTGQ01; family DTGQ01; genus DAOURK01. The sequence goes on along the minus strand of DAOURK010000005.1, from coordinate 26,356 downwards.
TAATAAAAAAGGGATCTAATTTAAATAAATAAGATACTCTCTAATTAATAAAATCAATACCGGGAAAGGTCTATTTACATGTCTAATTCATTAAACGAGGAATTTTCGCGAGCATTACAGATCGAATAGTTTAACAATAAGTTTTGATAAGGTTACGATCGTTGAATTATATAATATTACTTATTTCAGTAGCTTACGGCCATAGGTTAGGACTTTTCATATAGACTGAGTACCCTTGATGTCTTTCAAATTTAAAATTATCACCTGCAGGCAATCCCCATAGACAGGTCGTGGATTTCCATTTCCCTGTCTGACAATTATAATTATTTATACTACAAGCTTTTCCTTCCTCACCTCCTAAATCGGATAACATATTCTTAGAATAATATTCCTTTTCAAAGCTGTCCGGTAAAGAAATGAAATTGAGGCCTTGAGACATATCAAAGGTGGGAGTGACAATAGTAAATGGTGGAAGCTGGGCATATGCGTCTTCATATAAATATAAGACATATCCTTGACCAGCTTTGATTGGGAAGTCGTCTCCTTTTATCTGACCGCCATTGGGATCTCTATAGGCCACTTCCCATTTATTTTCATTAGTAATAAATGACATAATTTCAGGGTTGGAGGTGTAAGAAAATGGCTCTATAATTTTTTTGCTTGTGCCGGCGTATCTGATAGGCGGAGTCCCTGGATAGGAAAAAATATTTAAACCTTTAGGGAAATGATATACATGATTTGATAACCCCACGTTTATATTTGTAACATCATCTCCTTCATTAAACCTTACCAGCGTGGCTGGCATATTTGGATCTAGTTCCACAGGGTCTAAATTTGCCTTCATGTTGGTTATTTTATTTTTTTCAGGGTAAAACACATTATCTTCATCATCAGGTCCCCCAAAAAGAATAACGTTTTTATACATTTCGTTAAAATATCCTTCTGTAACAACACTCGGGTCATATGCCGTGTGAAGAATATAGCTGGAATTGGGTAGATTAGTTATACTATACCTTCCATTGGGGTCGGTTATATCCTCAAGACAAGGATCCGAGCGAGAAAGATCATTGATATTTATAACTCGTACACAAATGTTTTCAATCCCAATATTCTGGTTATCCTCACTGAAGATTCGTCCCAGAATCGTTTTATTTCCTAAGCAGGGGTCATAAGATACAAGCTGTATAGTTCCAAGATTTCTGTTTTGTCCCAACTCCACATTATTTACAAAAATTCTTTCTACATTATATTCCTGAACAATCTCTGGGTCATTCATTTCAATACGGACAATAAAATCACCATGAATAAGTTCTTCGAAGGCAAAATTTGAATCGTAGTAAGGTATTAAATTTGTATCGTATTGACGGTAATTAGGGTCAAAAAAGATTTCGCTGATTTTCTTGCTTACTCCTTCGGAAGGATTGGTCATCAGAGTAACGGTGGCGCAAATTAGCCTATTATTCGGATCAACGACAGCTCCATAAATGTTTGTTTTTGCCGGCACTTTAATGTCAATTTTGACTTTTTCTTCTGAATTAAGGCTGATTATTCCGGCTTGATTAGGATCATGAGTCACTGAAGTTGCGTCTTTATAATAAATATTTAGGATATCCGTGTCTCCTACTCGACGCAAAAGTTGAATTTTATAACCGCCCGAAGGCTCTAAAAATTTAAAGGCATATCCTCCATAACCGAATTCATATTCTTCACTGGCGGCAATGTGATAAGCAGAATTGGGGTCGTGCAATATTTTACTTGGGATAAGAGTCTCAATTACCTGCTGACCATTTTGAGGGAGAATTTTTAGATAAATATTTTCTATTGCTGTGTTGGTGAGACAATGCCCAATATTAATAATCTCAGTCCATTGACTGGTATCTGGATCTGTCGCTCCATAATAGGACACAAAGGATTTACCACCTTGGACCTCACTGTATGTATATGACTTAGATATTTTTTCATTCATATTCGGACCTTTAATAATGCCATAAAGCATACCCGCTTCAGGAAGAGAAGAAAAAGTAATGGATTCAGTTTGGCCGAATGATACATTAATTTGGTCGGCATTCTCCATGGAATATTTTTGGTCCCAATATTGACTTAAAAGGTAATTATAATTATTAAGTTGATAATAATAAGTTGTTTGGAGGGAAATTTCTCTATGATAGATAGACAAATTAATGTTCTCTATTTTTGCTGAATAATTTGCTCTGGGTAAAGGGATATGAAATGGGGATAGTTCATTATTAATATTTAAAGGGCCGGGTATATCATTTGGATCTATTACAAAATCCTTATGCATTTCCTTTTTATTAAAATTGATTTCACCCTCGAGACACAGTTTATATCCTCGGTCATCAGGTATATTTAAGGTGGCTAAAATATTTCCTCCTCCTTTCTGTAATTGAAAATCTTTATCTGGGTATTCATGGTTAAGCTTAACGTGAATGAGGGTAACCTCTTCCCCTAATTCCTCTTCGCCGAATGCTACTATTGCTCCGTAATAATACCCATCATAGCATTCATGAACGTATATATTATTTGGATCATAAGCGCAAACGTAAAAATCTGCCTCAGCATTTGTTGATGTAAGAAGAGCGTCTACTTGTACTGTATAATAACCATTAGCATCGGTTTTGGCGGCATTAGTAGGTTCGCCGGTTTGAGCTTTACGAGCTGTAATTTCTATATTGGGGATACCCTCATTTGGGTTGGAATATTTTACTACTCGCCCCGTAATCAATGTTTCTGTCTGTGCAAAGGAACTCGGTGTTTGCACCATAAAAATCAAGAAAAATATTGGGATAAGTATATAATATAGTTGGATTATAGATCGTTTTCGTAAATACATAGAAAAAAGCTCCTTATTTATTCGTACACTTTCTCGATTTCAGGTAGGACTTTCATTGCTTAAATTTTATGATATCTTTTCTATTTTTTGCAATATTGATGCCACAGTGCTCCTTTTTCTACCTTATCAATAATATATAATGTTCAAAAGCAATGTTATTTTAACCTGTTGAAAGATGTATAAAATCAACTGGAATCAGGTTGCCGGATAAAAATTATAAATTTTTGATTCGTGTTTTATGTATTCGTTATGCGCTTCTTTGGTATTCGATTGGTATAGATTAACCTTATTATGAAAACCTTTGCCCAAATATGAAATGAAATTCATAATACTAGAATCATTATTTTATTTGGTCAAATCTTTTTTTGATTTAAACCTTCTCCTTATTTTAACCGTGGATTTTTTAACCTATCAAGATTATGAAAAAAAGGCAAAAAATTGAAAGCCCTGTTTTTCAAAGATTGTTAAAATGAGTGAATTGACCCTAAAATGACATCTCCTAAAGTGACATCTCCGATAGATTGACATCCTCCTGATTAAATGATATCTTGCTCATTTATATAGATTTATAGAGAGAAGTTTTAAAATGATATAGTTAGGAGACGAGAAAATGGATTACAGCCTTACTCTTAATTTGCCCAAAACGAAGTTTCCAATGAAAGCGAATCTTTCCCAGAAGGAATTGGAAATACTTAAATCCTGGAGAGAAGGGCATATTTTTGAAAAATTGAAAATGAAACAGACTGATCTGGTTCCTTTTATCTTACATGATGGCCCACCTTATGCCAATGGGCACATACACCTGGGGACAGCCTTTAACAAAATGTTGAAGGATATTATTATACGATCCAAGAGCATGGCCGGATTTCAGACTAACTATGTTCCCGGTTGGGATTGTCATGGTTTACCTATTGAACATCAGGTTGTTAAAAATTTGGGCAGCAAGAAGAAACAAATGAGTAAATATGATATTCGTAAGCTTTGCCGTGAATATGCTCAAAAATTTATCAAGATCCAGAAAGAGGAGTTTCAACGTTTGGGCATTTTTGGAGACTGGGAAAATCCATACCTGACTATGAGCCATGGATACGAATCTACCATTATTAGAGAGTTCGGCAAATTTATTAAAAACAAAGGCGTCTATAAAGGACTAAAACCTGTGTATTGGTGTTCATCTTGTCAAACAGCCCTGGCCGAAGCTGAAGTGGAATATCAAGATCATTCATCCCCTTCTATATGTATAAAATTTCCCGTTACTGAAGGTCTGCAGGATAAGTTTTCGGATTTGTCTACAGATGCGCCATGTTTTGTGCTCATTTGGACGACCACCCCGTGGACCATCCCTGCTAATCTGGCTATTGCCGTGCATCCGGATTTTGAATATGGTGCTTGCCAGGTTAATGGAGAAATTTGGTTCTTGGCCAAAGAATTGATAGAGAGTACCATGAAAATGGCCAATATCTCCGACTACCAAATCCTTAAAACCTTTTCCGGTAAAGATATGCTGGGGATCGTTTGCCAACATCCTTTTTATGAAAGAAAATCACCGGTTATTCCGGCTATCTATGTGACCCTTGATCAGGGAACAGGATGTGTTCATATTGCCCCCGGACACGGACAGGAAGATTATGAAACAGGTCTGAAACATGGGCTTGATACTTATGCACCTGTAAACAATGCAGGAGAATTTACCCAGGAAGTGCAACACTTTGCCGGAAGGTATGTTTTTGAGGCTAATTCGGACATCATTCAACTCATCCAAGATAAGGGACGGCTGGTATTTCAAGAGACAATTGTTCATTCATATCCTCACTGCTGGCGTTGTAAGAGACCGGTTATTTTCAGGGCTACTGAGCAATGGTTTATTTCTATGGAAGAAAACAATCTTCGCACCAAGGCCCTGAAGCAGATCAAAAATGTTCAGTGGATTCCATCCTGGGGTGAGAATCGGATCACCAATATGATTGAGAGTCGGCCTGACTGGTGCATTTCCCGCCAAAGATCATGGGGAGTACCTATTACTGTTTTTTATTGCAAAAGCTGTCAATATACCATTTTGGAGGATCATGTTATCGACCATATTGCTGACATGGTGGCCGAAGAAGGTATTGACATCTGGTTTCAAAAAGAGGCAGGAGAATTATTGCCCAAGGGCTTTACCTGCCCCAAATGCGGAGGATCTGAATTTACCAAGGATATGAATATCCTGGATGTATGGTTTGATTCAGGAGTCAGTTTTGCTGCTGTGCTTGAAGCAAGATCGGATCTTAATTACCCGGCGGATCTTTATTTAGAAGGAAGTGATCAGCACCGTGGTTGGTTTCACAGTTCTTTATTAGTCTCAGTGGGTACGCGGGGTGAACCTCCCTATCGATCGGTCCTGACCCATGGATTCGTAGTGGATGGGGGAGGGAAAAAGATGTCCAAATCAGCCGGAAATGTCATTGCTCCTCAAGAAGTGATTAAAAAACTCGGCGCTGAGATTTTGCGACTTTGGACCTGTTCTGAGGATTATAAAGAGGATATTCGAATCTCGGAAGATATTTTAAGCCGCCTATCAGAGGCTTATCGACGCATTAGAAACACCTGTCGATACCTTTTAGGCAACTTGCAAGATTTTAATCCAAAAACAGATAGAATCCTTTATGTGCGTATGGAAGAGATGGATAGATGGATTTTGCACAGATTTCAAAAATTGATTGCTAGAGTCCGCAAGGCTTATGAAACCTATGAATTTCATGTTATTTTTCACTCTTTATACAATTTTTGTACTATGGACCTCAGCTCATTCTACTTGGATGCCTCTAAAGATCGAATGTATACTCAGGGGAAAGATTCTCTCTCTCGTCGATCAGGGCAAACAGCTATGTATGAAATTATCCTGGGACTGGTAAGATTAATGGCGCCTGTGTTATGCTTTACGGCTGAAGAGATATGGAAATATTTGCCCGGATTGGAAAATTTTCCGGAAAGTGTTCATCTGGCCTCATTCCCGACCTCTCGGGAGGCTTATATGGATGAAGAATTGGCTAAAAAATGGGAGACCCTTTTACAGGTTCGCTCGGAAGTCTCTAAAGTCCTTGAGTCTGCCAGAGGAGACAAAATTATCGGGCATCCCTTGGACGCATGCGTGGAGCTGTTCCTAACAGACTCCAGATTATATGATTTTTTAAAGGAATATGAGAAGCTTTTACGATGCATTTTTATTGTTTCATCTGTTGATCTTACAGTTAACACTACTGCTCCAGCAAATGGGTATACACAAAGTGAGCTTTTCGATGGGCTCTTTGTGAAAGTTACTCACGCAGAAGGTGAAAAATGTGGCCGGTGCTGGAAATATGATCTTTCTGTTGGCCGTGTTTCCGAGCACCCGACGTTATGCGAAACCTGCATTTCATTGGTACAAAATATTGATGCTGAAAAATAATGATCTTCACCATGCAAAGGATATAAATATAATATTCAAGCCCCCATATTAAACCACAAAGACACAAAGGGCACAAAGGGATGTTTTTTATGTCTTTGTGAGTTAAAATAGAAATTCCTGATTTGTAAATCGGCCATAGGTACTGAGCAGATATCTATAAATAATTAATATAAATAATGATGAAATTACCGAATATGAAGTCGCCCAAAATAGTAATAGTAATATTATCTGCTATTTTGGCCTTGGATCTTAGCACCAAATATTTAGCCCAAATTTTTTTGGCTAAAGTCCACTCTTTGGTTATTATCCCCAATTTTTTTAATTTAACCTATGTGGAAAATAGAGGGGCAGCCTTCGGATTTTTAGCTGAAACCAGTTCCCGATTCCGAACGCCGTTTTTCATCATTGTTTCTGTAGTGGCCATTATTTTTATTACTGTCTTTTATTTAAAAACAGAAGGAAGCACATGGTTTCATTTAGGACTTCTTTTTATTTTAGGAGGGGCAGTAGGTAACTTTATCGATCGGCTGCGGATGGGCGTAGTGGTTGATTTTTTGTATTTTCATTGGTATCAATACTATTGGCCGGCTTTTAATGTGGCTGATACAGTAATTTGTATAGGAGTAGGCATATTGATTATTGATATGTTTTGCATTCATAAAAAGGATAATGCTGATTGCACCCCATACTCTTTAAAATAGGTCCCTTGACCATCTATACATATGGATTTTTTATAGCTCTCGCCTTTGTCACAGGCATACTGTGGGCTTGTTGGGAAGCTAAGCGCCTGGGCGAAGAAGCGGAAAAAATAATGGATTTGGGTTTTTACCTCATTATTGCTGCTATTATTGGCTCTCGTCTTTTTTTTGTGCTTCTTAATATGAAAGAATATCTGAATCATCCGCTTAATATTATTAAAATCTGGGAAGGGGGGTTGGTTTTTCACGGGGGATTAATCGCCAGTATAGTGGTAGGGTTTTATTATCTAAAAAAACACCATCTGAACATTTGGAAATACACAGACATTCTGGCCCCTGCTTTTATTCTGGGGCAAGCTATCGGTAGAATTGGGTGTTTGATGGCCGGCTGCTGTTATGGAAAAAAAACCACTCTTCCCTGGGGTATTGTTTTCACAGATGCCAATAGTTTGGCCGTTCTTGATGTTCCTCTTCATCCCACCCAAATTTACACATCAATCGGTGCGTTATGTATATTCGGGTTTCTTTTATGGTTGCGAAAAAGAAAATCCTATGAAGGGCAGGTTTTTTGGCTATATATTGTCCTCTATTCGATCATGAGGTTTATAATAGATATTTTTCGGGGAGATCAAATCTATGGAACTCGGGTTTACTTTTTTCAGGCTCTTACTCTTACTCAGGTGCTGAGCATTGTTTTTTTTCTAAGCGCTCTTTATATGCTTTGGTACTTAAAAGGGAAGAAAGCTACCAGGCCTTGAAAAATCGATTTTTTGTCCCCTCTGCACCTATCCGCACTCTCACTTTCTTCAAACATCTGGGACATTGTCCCTCATAAGTAGTGTTTTGTTTATTGATATATATTCGACTATACGCTTGGCAACACTGAAAATGCACACCAATCCATTTTCGTTTTGAAAGCCCTTTTTCGGATATTTTTTTTATTTCAGGTTCAGTCATCCCTGAGAATCCTTACCTGAGAGCCCTAACTCTTTTTTTCCCTTTAAACAAAACAGATGTAAATAATTTATTTGTTACCTATACATAGTATTTGTTGCTTACAACAAAGATGAAGATTGCTTTTGCCAATACCATTGCGCACAACCGATAGCTCCGGCAAATTGAGCCTTTGGGAGCACTATTACCTGCTTAGCAGCAAGGTTTTCACGAATGATCTGTTGAAGGGCTTTATTTTGTGAAACCCCGCCTGAAAGAAGAATAACCTGGCTGGAGAAGCGAGCCAGCATTGGTGTTAAACGTTTAAAAATGGAATAATTTACCCCAGCGCATAAAGAGGGCAGGGGAGCGCCCTCAACCAGTTTGCTAATTAATTCGGATTCTCCAAAAATAGCACACGTGGAATCCAAGTCAATGGGATTGTCTACATTTTCTCCTAGCTCTTCAAGGCTTACCCCCAGGACTCTGGCCATATTTTCCAGATATCGTCCGCTGCTGGCAGCGCATTTATCATTCATGATAAAATCAGCTATTCTGCCCTTTTCAACTAAGATAACTTTTGAATCCTGTCCGCCTATATCAATTAATAAAAAGTCTGATAATCCGGTCAAATATTGACCGCCAAGGGCATGAGCCAAGGTCTCCGGGATCTGGTAAGAATTTTCTAAAATCAACATATTTCTCCCATATCCGGTGGTCACTACAGGCTGCTGAGAACTATTTCCACCTGGGCCAATTGTTTCGTCTATAATTTGCAATTTGCCTGATTCAGTCAATCGGCATTTCCGATAAAAGGAAATTGTCTCATGGATTTCTTTTTTCTGTATTTTTCCATTTTCCAGCAAAACAATTTTTACAGCTCTGCTGCCAAAATCAACACCCCAGACCATGCCTAATCTGTCCTCCCATTCAACATCTGAAGGAAGCTTTCCAGTCTAATTTTAGTCCTGGCGTCAAGTTTTCCCGGATTTTCACCCTCCAGTGTGAGAATTGGAATTGAAAGGGCTTTTCGAATAATAAGATCTTCCAGACGATGAAAACAAAACGATTGCACATAATGAATCACCCCGTCTATCTGTCTGATCCTTATCTGTTTTTTAATATCGGTGATTCGAGCAAAGACATCGTATGGATAAGTATATTTCAGATATTGTTTTACCAAGTCTTCCCCTTGACCGCACTCAGGCATGGCAAATTGGCGTTGTACTTCATTGAAAACTACACGAGCTCCTTGAGATTCAATAAAGGAATAAAGATCAGTAAAAATTGGGGGTACGCCAATATATCCCAGTCTGATCCTATTTTGCAGTGGAGCTCGCAAAGAGATTTCTTCCAGGAATTTATCCACTCTCATCTCAAATTTTTCCGGATCTCCTTGCATGTCACTGCAACTGATTTGAAAGAAATGATTTTCAAATCCTGTTACCAGCCCCTCATTCCAGGTCAATTGATCAATTGTATGCACCTTTTGGCGAATTTTATCCAATCGCCCTTTTGTATCCATTGCCTTCTGAAAGGAGCAATTAAATGCTTTTAATAATCGCTCCATTTGTAGCTTTAGCAAGTCCTTATCGCGATCATAGGGATAGGCAAAGGGAATTGTTTTAACGCCTTCAATACTCAAGGTTTCCATGAGTGCCTGCGTATTACTACAATCTCCTTGAGTCACGGCAATAATATGAGAAATTTTTTCTTGGAGGGTGACAGCGTAAATTCCTTTAATCCAGGCGCAAAAATTGCGCGGAAACCCTTGAATTTCAGCTTGATGAACGAGCCGCAAGCTGTCTTGACTGAGAAAAAGGTTATTAAGATCAATAGGGATACAGCCCCCTGCCAAGACAATCTCAATGGGAACAGTGGTAGTGATCCCAATTTTCTGCATTTTTTATTCCCCGAAAGAAGTCTGCAAAACACTCTTTACCTGTTAGCCCGGTTATTTTAGCAGATTGCAATCCCGGCACTACTATTAACTGAATTGCAATGTCATTAACTTAAGCTTTGATCTTTGTTTCTTTGTCATTTCGAACACATTCACTACGTTCAGTGTAAACTCCGGGAGAAATTTTGTTATGCTCCACGTTTAAAGATTTCTCGTCGCTAAAGCTCCTCGAAATGACAAGAAAGAATACTTTAAGTTAATGGCATTGAACTGAATATAATGACTTCGTTGATTTACTATGATTTTATAAAATTACCTAAATTGTACTTTCATAAAAACAAAATGTTATGATTGCTCTTTTCGTAAAAAACACTCAATTTTGGACTAAATCAACAGAGTCATATAATAATGATGCAATCGTAAAGAGTCTCATTAACGTGTCATTTCGAACAAGTGTGAGAAATCTTTATTGCACAATATGCTGAAAAATAGAAGATTTCTCCCTGGGGTCGAAATGACAAATATTAAAAATTGATTTTTTACGAATCCATCAATAATGAATCAAAATCAATGGCAAAAGTATTTTTTAGAAAATCTACAGTTCAAATAATATCATGTTTTGTCCGATAAATATAGAAATGTTCAGCAGTTAAATCAATTGTCATTTTGATCTGTGAGCATTAAAATGCTCATGGTAGCGCCGGGTTTATCCCTGCAAGGATCACCCATAAAACTGATTTTATTCAGCAGGGCTAAAAGCCCTGCACTACATAGAAATCATAAAATAAGGTCTTGGCGGCTAGAAAAACGGCTAATTTTAGGTAGGGGCTAAAGCTGTTCTTCAAAATGATAAAATAAGGATTGCTGATAAATGTTATTGTTTTTTTGTATTCATAAGGCAAAATTTTTCTTTACATTCGGTTTATAAAATTTTATATTAGTGAAAATAGTCTCAAGTAAAGAAAGGGGGTATTGATAAGGATATTATTTGAGCATCTCATAATTAAGCAAGATATTTCTTATGAATAATTTTACAATCAAACATATAAATTTAAGGATAGATTTAAATATGAAAGAATATCAGAATTTAGGTGAATTGCTCAACAGTATGAAAAGTGGGACGTCTATTTCGGGCGGTAAATTACGGATTACGAATAAAGAGCTATTCCGAGATCAACTAATTGACGAATTAGTTTTTAATTTAAGTATTACCGAAGACGCTTCAGTTAAAGAATCATGTCAATGGATTATCTGGGAAGCTGTACGTGAATTTGGGATTTTTCCTTCCTCAATTCAAGAGTTTTATGAAGCCCGGGGAAGAGATGAATTTGATGGTGTTACTGTTCCGGCAATTAATCTTCGCGGTTTTACCTATGATACAGCCCAGATGGTTATTAAAACCGGCCTCAAAAACGAATCCAAAGCCTTTATTTTTGAAATCGCCAAATCGGAAATCGGCTATACCTTTCAAAGTCCGGCGGAGTATGTATCTGTATGTTTAGCTGCAGCCATCAAGACCGGTTATATCGGCCCTCTTTTTATTCAGGGAGATCATTTTCAGGTTAAGGCGAAAAATTATAAGGAAAATGCGGAAGCGGAAATTACCGGACTGAAAAATTTAATTAAGGAAGCTATAGATGCCGGTTTTTATAATATTGATATTGATAGTTCAACTGTGGTTGATTTGAGTAAGCCAACTATTAAAGAACAACAAGAGGATAACTATAGTATTTGTGCTCAACTCACCGCCTATATCCGACAAATTCAACCTAAAGGTATTACTGTTTCCGTGGGGGGAGAGATTGGTGAAGTAGGCACCAAAAATAGCACTCCTGAAGAGTTAACTGCTTTTATGGAGGGCTATAAGGAAACCCTTAGCCAACTTGGCAGTGATCTTGAGGGACTTAGTAAAATCAGTGTTCAGACCGGAACTTCCCATGGAGGTGTGGTTTTGCCTGATGGGAGTATTGCTGATGTAAAATTAGATTTCAACACATTGGAAGAGCTTTCCAAGATTGCCAGAGAAAAATATGGCATGTCCGGGGCTGTTCAGCATGGAGCCTCTACTTTGCCGGATGAGGCTTTTCATCGATTTCCGGAAACCGAGACTTCGGAAGTTCATCTGGCCACAGGATTTCAGAATATTATTTATGAAAGTAAAGCTTTGCCTGCAGAGTTAAAGGCCAATATATATGAATGGCTTAAGACAAATTGTGCCGCAGACCGCAAAGAGGGGCAGACCGAAGAACAGTTTATCTATAAGACTCGAAAGAAAGGATTCGGCCCATTTAAAAAAGAATTCTGGGGCCTTGCATCGGAAATTAAGCAAGCTATTAGAGAAGAGTTGGGAGCTAAATTCGATTTCTTATTTAAAAAACTAGGGGCTGACAATACTCAGTTACTCATTGAAAAATATATTAATATGCAAGCGGTTCCTAAAGAAATGCCTCAGGCCCTGGCCTCGATGACAGGACCTTCCTCCGGGTGTGGATGCGGATGTGGGGGCGGCTGTAATTAATACTTATTAAGAATTCAGGTAATAGGGGAGGGTGCTTTGCCTTGGCAAAGCGCCTTCTTATTTTTTTCTCATCCCTGCCTCACTCTGAATGCTATAGATTTTCATAAAAATAATTTCATAATCGATATTTAGATAAAAGTAGCGTAGGGCTTTAGCCCTGCCAAACTACAGGGCTAAAGCCCTGCGCTACAGTATGAAATTTAATATCTGAAAATCTATAGGCTAGAATCCGGTAAGGTTTTAAGATTTTAATGTAATAGTATGGGAATTTTTATTTTTTTTCGTCCCTTTTTCTGCTGCCCTCATACATTTCATATTCAAGTAATCTACATTCTATTTTACTGTTAAAAAAGGTAATTTTTCTTTTTGCCCTTAAACCTATCTTTTTTGCCAGATCGGGGTTTCCGGTAAATACATACCCTGTGTACCCTTTGCATTTTTGTTTAAAATAATCGCCAATACCGGAATATACCGCCTCAAGCTTTTTTTGTTCACCTAATCTTTCTCCATATTCAGGATTCAGCATCACTACTCCTCCACCGACGGGTGTAATGGTATCTGAGAAACGGCAAATGTTAAATTCAATCAAATGATCAACACCTGCAGTTGCAGCATTTTTTTTGGCAGCTTCAATAGCTCTTGGGTTTATATCGGTAGCTATGATTTTACCAGTTATTGATTTTTTAGCGGCTGATCTGGCTTTTATTCTTTGCTCCCTCCAGAAATCTTTATTAAATCCCTTAAGATGCAAAAAGGCATAATTACTTCTCAAAAGCCCCGGGGCTTTCCCCAGCGCAATCAAAGCAGCTTCAATGGCTAAAGTTCCGCTTCCGCACATAGGATTAATAAAATTACCCCGGCCCCTCCAGCCGGTTGCCATGATAACAGCCGCAGCCAGGGTTTCCTGCATTGGGGCAGTAAAGGGAATTTTTCTATACCCTCTCTTAGATAATGGCTCGCCTGAGGTATCAAGATATATACTACATTGATCTTGTTTCCAATAAAGAAAAATTACGGCCTTGTTTTTTCGAGGGCCGGAATAGGGGCGCTGTTTATATTTATCCATTATCCGGTCAACAATTGCGTCTTTGCATTTTACATTGGCAAATCGTGAATCTTTAATGGTTGGGTTATCAACAGAGGAAACTACACTTATATACCCGTCTTGCTCAATATAATTCTCCCATCTAATTTTCGTTACCTGGGTGTAAAGCTCATCTGGCGTCTTTGCTCGAAATTCTTTAAGAAAAAAAAGAACTTTATGTCCTGTGCGAAGATACAGGTTAAGTATCATTGCCTGCTCAAGAGTGCCTTCGGTCTCAACAGCCCCTATCGATTCTGATATTATGGGAAACTTTAATAAACACAATTCTTCTTTTAAAAAAGGAGGGATACTTTTGGGACAGGTAATAATGATTTTATTCTTTGTCATAAATCAGGCCCTTATTGTTAAATTAAAGAGAGTCCCTGCAGATCTCAACGACCAAATTTTCCAGGATCAAGCGAGGGCTGCAACTGCTTGATTTTAATTTTAGGTCTGTTTCAAGAAATTCGGCATAAAGGGTTTGCAGTCGCTCATAGCTAAAGATTTTGGCTTGTTCGATAATTTGGCGAGTGAATATCATGGGCAAGTGAATGGATTTAGCCACCTCGGCTGCTCCCTTCCCCTGCTGCATCAAGGATTTGGTCAGACAAAGATGGCGAAATTGCCTGACAATCATGGATAAAAGCAGCAGGGCGTTAGAACCTTCATCCATAAGATTGTTTAAAATCTTTAAAGAAGGTTCAGGCCGTTTTTCGCCCAGATTTTTTGCTAAGTCAAAAACCGAAAAAATTCGAGCCCCATCGGATACTATAGCCAGATGTTTTTGAGTGATTTGTTTATCCTGGTCCATATAAAGATAAATCTTGGTTAATTCATTGTCAAGTCGGGAAAGATCGTTTCCCAGTATTTGGGTCATAATCTGAGCCAAGGAAAGAGAAATACTCCGGCCGCTGCTTTTTACCCTTTGGACAATCCATGTAGGCACCTGATTTTCGAACAATTTATAAAAATGGACTGCTGCTGCTTTTTCGGTTAAAAACTTGCCAAATTTTGTTCGTTGATCTATCTTTTCAGCCGTTAAAATTATAATAAGAGAGAGGCGTTTTTTTTTGAGGAAATTAAGCAATCGCGTGGTTTCCTCTTTTCCCTTTTTCATTTTCTCCAATCCTTTGAGCACAATTAATCGATTTTTTCCAACAAAGGGAAAGGTTTGGGCCAAAGGAAATAGATCGTCCCAGTTTGCGTCATCAGCGTAAAAGGTATGGAAATTGGCCTCTTGTTCCTCGGCAGTCAGGGATTCATTTTTGATAGAGCGGATGGCTTCATCAATAAGATAAATTTCTTCACCGGTAAATAAATATAAGGGATCTAATGTTTTTTGTTTTAATCGTCTTTTTAATTCTTCGTATTTTATCTGCACTGGTTAAAATCCCGTAAAGTTTTTATCTAACAGTCTTTTGGCCAGATCCTGGGCAGCTTTCACCTGGGCCCTTTTTTCTTCGGCTCGTGTTTTGGCCAGATCATTTTTAAAATATTGGTAGCTTGCCTCTATTATTTCATCTTTTTTTTGCCAGAAAATTTTTCCTGTAGATAGTTCTTTCAATTGAATATTCACACGAATACTTAATTCATATTCTCTGATATTTCGATCCTGATCAAAGGAGAGGGGTCGATCGGCTATATAATTGGTGATTTTGCCGGACAAGACTGCCTCAGCCTCCGGTCGATTAACAACCTTGACTTTGCCCCAGCGCCAGAATTCCCGGATTAAGGCATCAGTTATTATGGCCTCCAAGCCCGGTTCTTTGGTTTGATTTTGAATGGTCTTGACATAGACATTTCGAACATTTTCCGGCCATGAAGGAAATGACCGCATCATTTGATATCCGCATCCAATTGATAATGAAAAAGATATTAGGCAGATCAAGCAAATAATCAGTCGGCAAGCCTTGAACATTTTTCTACCTCAATTCCTAAAATTAATCTATATTATCTTAATTGTATATACATTTTAGATGCAAAATCTCGGCGTACAAATGCAGCTATAGATTTTTAGATAAATAATTTTACAATCGATATTCATAAAATAGTAGCGTAGGGCTTTAGCCCTGCTTAGTCTCCTGTTAAAAGGATGTTTATTGGCAGGGCTAAAGCCCTGCGCTACATAAAAAATTAGTGCATGAAATTTAATATCTGAGATACTATATTTGTCCTTATTCTTGTATTTGTGGTAAAGGTTTCTCCTTTCAGTCGAAATGACAAAAAGAGGACTTTTACATTAAGTGCTCACTACTATATTGAGAAGCTTTCCGGGAACATAAATAATCTTGCGTACTTTTTTACCTGAGGTAAATTCCTTAACTTTCTCGCTTTGTAAGGTAAAAGTTTTAATTTCTTCTTCCGAAGCTCCTGCAGACATCATGATTTTATCGCGTACACGGCCGTTAACCTGAACAACAATCAATATCTCCTCCACGCTCAAAGCTTGGGGATCATATGAGGGCCAGGATTGATCAAAAATGCTGGCACACCCGCCAAGAAGAGCGTGTAATTCTTCAGCAATATGGGGCGTGAATGGGGCCAGCAAGAAGATTATGCTGGAGACGGCTTCCCGGAATACGCTGATTCGGACCAATCCCTCTTGCCGGCGAGTGTCTTTCGTATCAAGGGACTCCAGGGACCTCCATTCATCTTCAGTGGGCAGGGGAAATACATACAACTCATTTACCAACTCCATAATAGCGCTGATAGCCGTATTGAAGTGAAAACGCAATTCAATGTCATCAGTGGTTTTTTTGATTGTCTGGTGGGTCAAACGATGAAGGCGTTTGCAATCGGGCGGCAGGTCCCCCGGCGGCAGATTGGCCGGAGCTGCTTTAAGAATTGCTGAATGATTATGCACAAGGCGCCAACAACGCCCCATAAAACGATAAGCACCCTCCACGCCTTGGTCGCTCCAATCAAGGTCCTTGTCCGGAGGAGCGGCAAAGAGAGAAAACAGGCGAACCGTGTCTGCGCCGTATTTTTCCAGCAAGTCATTGGGGTCCACTACGTTTCCCTTGGATTTGGACATCTTGGCCCCATCTTTAATAACCATTCCCTGAGTCAGTAAATTGGTGAAGGGTTCATCATAGGGCAAAAGCCCTATATCACGCATCGCTTTGGTGAAAAAGCGGGCATAGAGAAGGTGCATAATAGCGTGTTCAATGCCGCCGATATATTGATCTACCGGCATCCAATATTTTACCGCCTGGCTATCAAAGGGAGCTGTGTCACAATGGGCAGATGCATAGCGGGCAAAATACCAGGATGATTGCACAAAGGTATCCATTGTGTCGGTTTCTCTTTTCGCCTTACCGCCGCACTGGGGGCATGAACAATTGACAAAATCGGGAAGATCGGGGAGAGGTGACTTGCCGTCTTCCCGAAAGGTAATATCTCGCGGCAGACTCACCGGCAGATCTTCTGCCGGCACTGGTACAGCGCCACAGGTGGAACAATAAATAATGGGGATGGGATTGCCCCAGTATCTTTGTCTGGAAATACCCCAATCTTTTAAACGGTATTTGACCAAGCGACGGCCGATTTTTTCTTTTTCCATAAAATCAGCTAATTTTTCTTTGGCCGTCTGATTATCAAGGCCGGTGAATTGGCCGGAGTTGAGCAGTAATCCATCTCCTTCATAGGCGGCTTCCATATCGGATTCTAAAATTTTTTGTTGTTCAGGCTGGATCACCACCCGAAGAGGGAGGTGATATTTTTGAGCAAATTCAAAATCTCGTTGATCGTGGGTGGGCACTGCCATCACCGCACCGGTGCCGTATTCCATTAATACGAAATTAGCCACATAAATAGGGATTTTTTCATGTGTCATGGGGTTGATGGCATAAGAGCCGGTAAAAACACCCTCTTTTTCTATGTCCTCAGCCGTGCGTACTATTTTATCCTGGCGGGAAATACGTTCAACAAAATCTTGTACTTCAGACTTTTGCTCTTTTCCCTGTATTAATTTTTCAACTAAGGGATGCTCAGGGGCAATTGACATAAAAGTTGCCCCGAAGATAGTGTCTACCCGCGTAGTGAATATGGGCAAAACCTCATCGGATTCGGCAAGGGGAAAAAGGACCTCAACACCGTGGCTTTTGCCGATCCAATTTTTTTGCATGGTCAGCACACGATCCGGCCACCCGGTTAATTGGTCGCAAAAGGCCAGCAATTCTTCAGCATAATGTGTGATCCGGAAAAACCATTGGCGAAGGTTTTTTTGAACCACCTGGGCTTCACATCGCCAGCACAAGCCATTTTCTACCTGCTCATTGGCTAAAACAGTGCTGCAGGTGGGACACCAGTTAACCGGAGATTCCTTTTGGTAGACCAGCCCATGCTCAAACATTTTAAGAAAGATCCATTGTTCCCATTTAGCGTATACCGGATCACATGTAGAAAGCTCCCGGTCCCAATCGTAACTGAAGCCCATGCGTTGAAGTTGCTTGCGCATATAATTGATATTATTTTCCGTCCATTGGGCAGGATGTACCTTGTGCTTGATAGCGGCATTTTCTGCCGGAAGACCGAAGGCATCCCAGCCCATGGGATGAAGAACATTGAATCCCCGCATAAATTTGTATCTGGCCACCAAATCGCCAATGCAGTAGTTGCGAACATGTCCCATATGAATCCTACCGGAAGGGTAAGGGAACATTTCGAGAAGATAATATTTTTTTCTTTTCTCATCTTCCCCTACCTGATATTTTTTTTCTTTTATCCAGTATTTTTGCCACTTTTCCTCAATGGCCTGCGGGGTATATTTATTTTCCATAATGTAATTTTTCTCCTTGATAAAAACATACTAAAACTTTTGCAAAATAGCCTTAAATGGTCATTTTAAAGAGTTTAAGCGATGAGAAAAGCATATCATAAAAACAAATAGTTAAAGGCTTTTCCCCAAGCTTGAAATGACTAGATATTTTATTTTGCAAAACCTTCAATAATACAGAATATTGTATCGAAAGGCAATTATAGCAAAATTACCTGCAGATCCCAACAAAAACTTATTACGTTAAAAATTATTCATGTAAAATTATCCATTGACATAATCTCGTTGAAAAGGATAAAATTCCATTCTTGAACCTTATATAAAAGACTTCTGTAAAAATAGATATTTTTTCATTTCGAGCGGGAGTGAGAAATTTTAACAGTTTGATTTAATAAGATTTCTCGTCGCTTAAACTTCTCGAAATGACAGTTCTGGGTTATCTTGCAGAATCATTCATTTCATAATCGAGGGGAGAGTAGTAAATGTTTAAAAAATTAATTTACAAAAAGAGTTTTTCTTCTTTTCAAATTACCATTCTTTGTCTTTCTTTTCTTCTTTTCCTTCCCCCCACGGCCCAAGGGGTAAATCGAAAACTTGAGGAAAGAAAAAGTGTCCCTTGGAAGGTCCGGATAACCTTTGGACTTCGCGGTCCCAAACCCTTAATTTGGGATGGGAAAGCCTCAGTAAACGAGGGACAAATAGAAATAATAGAGGGTATTAATTTTACTAAAAAAGATAAATTATTTCCCGAAAAATTTCAATGGCAATGTTCTATTGACCGGCTGCGTGGCCGTGAGATCGCTGATGAATTAAGAGGCATCTCCCCAAGGGAATATCTTGAGGAGCGAATAGGCAAGGGAATTATTTTAGACCTGCATGCACCGCGAGAGGCTCGTGTCTCTATTGCCACCAGGGGCGGTGTTTTTTCATTTTGTCTGGCTGATTTAGTCCTTGGAAGTCCGCTGAAGCGCTTAGAAAAAAACGTTAAGATTGAGTTGGCCCCTCGTGAATTTATTTTTGGTGACAAGAAGACAAGGAATAACTATTCGGCAGTTGCCATAGACAGCCTTGATAATATTTGGGCTGCCTGGACCAAATATAAGAGGGGAAAAGAGCGATTAGTTCTCAAAAAATATGATGGGAAAAAATGGGGCAAAGAAATAGAGATTTCCGGTTCGGGGTGTTATGTGCAGCCTTCTTTAGCAGGTGATTATGAGGGCGGTTTATGGGTGTGCTGGTCTGGTAGAGTCAAGGAAAATTGGGATATTTACGCTCGATATTTTAAAAATGGACGCGGAGGAAAAACAATCCGCTTGAGTGATCATGCAACTCCGGATACGAATCAGCAGATTTTTGTGGATAGAAATAATCGCCTGTGGGTCTGCTGGCAGAGTTTCCAATTTGGAAATGGCGATATTTTTATGAAATATTATGAGCAAGGCCGGTGGTCTTCGATCATTAAGGTTACCGATCATCCGGGAAATGATTGGCAACCGGATCTAACCGTGGATGCTCAGGGCAATGTTTACCTGGCTTGGGATGCCTATCGGAATAACAAACATGTCATAGTTCTTCGAGAATATACTGGTCGTGGCTTTTTGCCGGAAATAGAGGTGTTATCCACAGATAATTATGTGGCTCATGCCAGTGTAACTTCTGATGACCAGGGCCGAGTCTGGATAGCCTGGGATGAGTCGGGAGGTGACTGGGGTTTTGGTGAAGATGAGGAAGAACGATTTGTTATGGTAAACAAATATGAAGCCGTGGAAACGGAGATTAATTATTTAAAAGTCCCCATGGTAGGAAGGCGGGGAAGATATAATTCCCGTAAAATAGAACTTGTTTGCTATTTTAAGGGCAAATTCTACAAACCTTATGAGGACTTTTACGATAAATTTAGAGCTACCATGAAAATATACGCTGATTTGCCGCAGTTAGAAATTGATTCCAGTGGACGTCTCTGGATGTTTTTTCATCATTATATTGGTAAAATACCATTTTATATTCACAATAAGCTCATGGAAATCTGGAAGGTCTATGGGACCTATTACAATGGGCGCACTTGGTCTACTCCCATTGAATTTTCACACAGCACCTGGCGAAATATTTTTGCCTCCTCAGTGTGTGCCAGTAAACAAGACGGAGAAATCTGGATTACCTTTGCCGGGGATGAACGTCGCACCGGATCAAGAGAGCAGGAGCCGGCCAGTGTCTGTGTGTCTATGCTGAACATGGAAAAGATTGCTCCTCACAATGTAGAGCTTGTGCCCTGGGAAAATCAACCCAAGGTTATTTCTCGAGTCTCTTATACTGAAATAACTCCAATTCCCCATAGAAAGTATGAATCAAACCTGGGACTGGAGAAATATTTTCTCTATTGGGGAACTGTTCATGAACAACACGATGTACGCGGTCGAATGGCCATGGACGGTTTTGTGGTGGATGCTTTTAAATACGCACTGGATGACCAGCAGTATGATTTTTTAGGGGTGACTGATTATGCTCACCGGAGCACAGGTTGGTTTAGTTCAGAAAATTATTCACTCTGGGAGGCCAAAAAGGCCGCCTCTGTTCACTCCATTCAACCGGATTTTCTCTCCTTTTATGTTAAGGGGAAAAGTCCTTATAAGCGAGCAGCGGGCCATTCTTTACAGAAAAGACCTATTCCCAAAGGCGCCCCGATAATTACGGCCGTGTATGTAAAGGATTTTACCGATGAATCATTTGTGGAGGCCTTGAAAAAAAAGCGAAATTACGTAGCTACAGATTGGATTCTTCTTGATTTTACTATAGAAGGGTATCCCTTGGGCGACAAATTTGAAGGCTCCAACCCCCACCCAAGAATGCTGGCAAAAATCATCGGCACCGATGATTTGGACCAGGTCGATATTATTCGTAATACCAAATGTATATATAGCTCAAAAAATTTTCAAGGAAAGGAAGCGGATATAACATTTGTAGATATGGATTTACCCTCAGATAAAAAGGATGACTATCACTATTTTATCCAGGTTAAACAAAAAAATGGGGGGATGGCCTGGACGCCACCTTGCTGCTACCACTATACACCGACTAAATTATCTAAGAATTAACGTAAAAAAAATTTTTATGGGGAAAAATATGATGAATGGTGATTTTGCTTATAAGGAATATGCATGAAGGGTAACGAATTGTTAAAAAACAAAAAGACCCGCCTGGCAATTTTTTCCAGTATTATCGTCATTTGTTTTGTCTCTTTTCTTTGGGTTCTTAATAATTATGTTTTGGATCGCCCCTCTTTTTGCACGTCTTGTCATCTTATTAAATTGCCCTATGATTCATGGCAAAAGTCCCAACATAAACCGGAATATACGAAAAATAGCTGTAATGTCTGCCATGTTCAAAAAGGACTTATCGGGCCGATAAAGGCTTCCTTCTATGGATTACAAAATACCTATACCTATTTTTTTGGTATTGAAGAAGATGATATTAAAGCCGCCAAACCAGTATATTGCTCTCGAAAAGGATGCCATGAGCAAATGGAAAAGTCAATGGACGGGAAAAAGATTCGGGTAAACCACGGTTTGCATATGAATATGGGGTATTCATGTGTTATTTGCCACGATCGGGTAGCCCATGAAGAGTATGGCATGGTCTCAAATCTGTCGATGATGAAGGATTTTTGCTTTCAATGTCACAACGATGAAGAGGCCCCGCGAAATGATTGTGATATTTGTCACATTTATCAAAGGCAAATGCTCAGCGGTACTGAAACACCCGGAAAATTTCCAAAAATCGTCTCTCCTCATTATCAGGAAGATGGAGCTTGTCAAGTTTGCCATATAAGCTTTGATGATTCAGCTGAAAAAACTTGTTTTGAGTGCCATGAAGAAAATATAACTCGTGAATTTCAACAGTTCAAGGTAAGTTATAACCAAAGTATGAATGAAATTAAAAAACAAATCGAAGAGGCGCAATCCTTATTCTCTCAGATCAAAGGGGTTGGTTCTTCTTGGGAGCAAGTCGTCTCACTTTTTGAAATGGTCCAAAAAAATTATACTTATATAGATCGGGATGCCGGCCAGGGAGGTCATAATCAGAAATTGACCCAGCTTATGATAGATACTTTAAAAAAAGATATCCAAAAAGTGCGATATTTTTTATACAATTATCAAAGTTACCGGAGAACATCTCGGAATAACTAATTGACATTCCTGAATTATTCAATGAAATTTAAGTAAAAATCGTTATCTTTAAATTTCAAATTTTTTAGCCTGTTGCTGTAGGTTTTTGGTTCACTCCCTTTTTTAAAAACCTCTAAAAATTTACTTGGTGAGTTTCCATCCGCTAAAAGGCCGGTTTCAGGATCAATATACGCATAGGATAATCCTTCGGGAACAGTAAAATCTGAAACACTGTTCCATGATTTGAGGACCTGTCCCATAAAATCTATCCAGATAGGGCAGGCTGCTTTAGCCCCTGTCTCTTCTTTTCCCAGACTCTGGTTATCATCTAACCCCACCCAGACTCCTGCCAGAAGATCCGGACAATATCCAATAAACCAGGCGTCAGCAAAGCGGTCTGTAGTTCCGGTTTTTGCAGCTAAAGGATAGGGTAACACGTTGGCTGTTTTCCCTGTTCCTCTTTTAATTACCCCTTGCAGCATACTGGTAAGAATATAAGCGGTTTGAGATGAAACAACTCTTTCTTTTCGAATAAAATTTTTTTCCAGTACTTTTTTATTTTGGTCTATTACCTGTCGTATAAAGATGGGGTTTACTCGAATACCCTCATTAGCTAAAACTCCATAGGCTGAGGTTAATTCTAATAAGGAAACCTCAGAGGAGCCCAGACCAAGTGACAGATATGGGGCCAACGGGCTTTTAATGCCCATTTTCCGCGCGTAGGAAATGGTGGTCTTAATGCCGATTTTGTTTAATAGTTTTACTGTCACCACATTTCGAGATTTTTCAAGGGCTGTTCGCAAGGTAGTGGGGCCATAAAATCGTTTGCTGAAATTTTCAGGCTTCCACGTGTTTCCTTTACCATCAGCATTCTCCAAAATAAAGGGAGAATCAAAGACAATATTTGCCGCTGAGAATCCACACTCAAGGGCAGTCATATAAATGATTGGTTTTATAGCAGAACCAGGTTGCCTTTTGGCTTGAGTGGCTCGATTGAATTGGCTTAACTCAAAATTTTTCCCCCCTATCATAGTTTTCACAAAGCCGGTTTTGGGATCAATGGCAATGAGAGCTGCTTGAGTGTATTGTTCTTTATTTTTCTGTTTCTCGAGGTTTTGTTTATTCATTCTTCGTAAGTCTATTTTTTCTACTCCTTCAATAAGAGCTTTTTTAGCGATTTTTTGCATTTCTCTATCCAGAGTGGTATAAACATGAAGCCCTTTTTTATATAATAAATTGGCGCCGTATTTTCCCTCCAAATACTGGCGAATATATTCTATAAAATATGGGGCAATTGTTTTTCTGCTTTTTGGAATAATGTTTAAAGGAGAAGAAATTGCAGAATCAAAAGCCTCTTTTGAGATATATCTTTCACTCAACATCCTTCGCAGTACATGGCCCCTTCTTTTTATAGCCAGATCAAGATCATTGTGCGGTGAATACCGATTGGGGGAGTTGGGTAATCCTGCAATCATGGCCAATTCAGTCAAACTCAAATCTTCAACACTTTTATCAAAGAGTGTTCCGGCTGCAGATTCTACCCCATAGGCGCCATTTCCAAAATAGATTTGATTTAAATATAATTCTAATATTTCATTCTTGGTATATTTTTTTTCTATTTGAATAGCCAAGACGGCTTCCTTTATTTTCCGAATAAAATTTTTTTCCGGTGTTAAAAATAAGACCTTGGCCAATTGCTGGGTGATGGTGCTAGCTCCTTCTTTGATTCTCCATGCCTTAAAATTTACATAAAAAGCCCGAAGAATGGCCCAAAGATCAATTCCATGGTGAGAATAAAAATTGGTATCCTCTACGGAAAGAAAAGCGTGGATAAGATTTTGAGGTGTTTTGGCTAAAGGGATAAATACACGTTTCTGCTGATAAAACTGAGCAATCAATTGATCGTCTAAAGAATAAACAAGGCTGGAAAGGGGAGGGTGATATTCTTCTAATCCTTTTAGTTGAGGAAGATTATGGAGGTAGGAAATAAATACTCCTGCTGTCATTCCTCCGAGTATAAAGAAGAATAGGGCGCAAAGGATTAACCATTTTGGCAATTTCATCCTGGACGTAACCTCAACAGAACAGCTAATTTTTTAAACTATTAAGTGCATTTTTCTTCTAATACTATAGCATATCCTGTTTGTTTATTTTAACAATTTTATTGACAATCTATAGTTACCATTTATATAATCATCAATCAATTATCAATGAAAAGCGGGCATAACTCAGTGGTAGAGTACAAGCTTCCCAAGCTTGGAGTCGCGGGTTCAAATCCCGTTGCCCGCTCTTATCTTTTCTTTTTAGAATCAATAGGTTATGCTCATTGTAACCCCTAAAAACTATAGCCCCAGACTAGCCCCAGAAATTCTTCAGGGCTAGATTTTTGCCTGTTAAATTTTTACTTTCAATACACTGTTTTTTGATTATTATTAGGGAGGAAGCGAGGAATGATTAATAAATGCAGTTAGATATATTTCTCAAGTTCCTTTATTTTTTTCTTTGCTTCTTCAATAAATGAGATATGTGAAGACGAAGCATAATTGAGAAATTCTTTAAAGGCTCTTATTGCCTCAAATTTATTGCCTGTTTTTTCATAGGTAAGGGCTTTGTTAAAGTAAATCCCGGCATCATTTGGATTGATTTCAATAGCCCTGTTATAATCAGATAAAGCCAAATCATATTTATCTATCAGGTCATACGCATTTGCCCTATTATTATAAGCGTAAATATCACCTGGATGGATTCCTATAGATTTAGTAAAATTCATTATAGCCTTTTCGTAATCCCCTTTTTGAAAATAAGAATTACCTCTATTATTGTAAGCTCTCCAATCTCTTGGGTCTATCTCTATAATTTTTGAATAATAGTAAATGGCTTGGTCATAATCACCCTTTTCAAAACATAAATTTCCTTTTTGAGAGTAATTTTTATTAGAAAAGACATTTGCCGGAAGAACCTTATTTTTTTGGTCTGATACTAACCATACAAAAATTCGAGTTAGAAAAAGTAATAAAGGTTTAATAATAATTACATTTCCAAGAACGATAAATGAAACACAAAAAAATAAAAATGGCACTATCCAGAGTAGATGGAGTTTATTCAAGGGAGTGAAAAGAAAAATAAGTAAGGCAACCCACCACGAAAATGCCTGTATTGCTGTGGCAATTTGAAAAGAAACACCGCTACTTATGCTTTTTCGAATACCATAAGTAAAAGTGCCTGCTAGAATAGCAGTAATGATCCAAGCCACCCAACCAACTACTATATATACATTATGCATTTGATATGAATATCTTATTGTCCTAATATTATGAAAGTTATTTTCTTATTTTGTTGAGATAATTCCTGTATTACTCATCAAGTTCACTCGTTTCTTCTAAGTGCTTTTCCTTACCAACATCTATACCTCGAATATAGCCCCATATATAGCAGCAATAGCCAATAATTATAGTCCATATTAGTTCTCCTAGGGAAATGGTTTTAAAATAAACATATGCCAAAGGCCCAAGAAAGAGAATGAAACATATTGTGATTCCAATATTATCTGCATTAAAAGCTTCTTTAAATTTTTCCTTGATTTTTTTTATCACTTTAGCTCTTGATATTTACTTTTATATTTAATGTGTATTAATGGCAATTCCTTATTCATCTTGAATACAGGGCAATATTTCAAAGGAAACGGGGCTAAATAGAATGATATTTTTCTACAACTCCTTAATTTTTGTATGTTTGATATGATAAAGGCTACGATGGACAGTAGCTTCTTCAATAATAAGATTAGACAATTTTTGATTTTGTTTTTTAGCTTCAGTTATATCGTGTATAATTTTATCTTTTTCACTTCGGACACCTAGAATAACTCTAGCCCGAGTTTCCTAGTTATGAACAGATTCCTTATGTTTAAATAATAAAAACAAATAGTTAATAAATGCTTAGTCTATCCCCTAAAAAAATTTTTATAAAGACCAAAAGACTACATTGATAAATTTTATCATGCCTATC
>DAOURK010000124.1 GCA_030625085.1 Pseudomonadota bacterium | reverse complement strand
TAATTGCCAGTTAAAAATGAATGCCCTACTATTTTTAATAGGTTATACTGCTTTTTCCCCAAAAGAATGCGAAAAAATATTTTTATTACACCTCATATGCCCCGTATATATTGCTCTTTCTTTTCGTTCGTCAGAGCTGATCTTTAGCTAGCAATTCTGTTGCAGTCTACTTATTGTCTATCTTCGCCAGTTTTCCTTTAATCTTTGTCACGAAGTTTGTTTTCCAAATCCTGGACTTTTTTTTTGAGGTCACTGATTTTTTTATACAGGGTGGGTAATCGCCGGATACAGGCTACAGATTTTTTCCACTCTTGGATAGGGCGGGCCATTGTGCCTCCCATAACGCTATTGGGTGGCACGTCTTTTGTAACCCCACTTTTACCGGCTATTTTAGTATGGTCTCCAATTGTTACATGCCCGACAATCGCCGCCTGACCACCTATAATTACCTCTTTTCCCATGGTCACGCTGCCGGCAAGACCACTTTGACTGACAAGAATAGATGATTCACCTATTTCAACATTATGAGCTACCTGAACAAGATTATCGATTTTTGTTCCCCTTTTGATGACCGTATTTTTTATGGTTCCCCGATCAATAGACGTTTCGGCTCCGATTTCCACATCATCCTCAATAATTACCTGCCCTATTTGAGGGATTTTATAATGGTTTTTTCCGTCCCAGGCATACCCGAAGCCATCACTGCCGACTACGGATCCGGCATGAATAATAACATTTGATCCAACCCGGCAATGATGGTAAATAGTAACATTTGGATAAATGATGGCCCCATTTCCGATTTGGCAGAAATCTCCGATAAAGACACCACTATAAATTTGAACATTTTTCCCAATTTGAACATTTTTCCCAACTACCGCAAAAGCCTGAATAGACACGTGTTCGCCAATATTGGCGGAAGGATCAATACATGTCTGAGGATGTATTCCTGTTGATATATAAGGTTTATCATAAAAGAGATGAAGGAGTTTAGCAAAAGCCAGATAAGGGTTAGCGGATCTAATGGAGGAAAGAGTGGTTTCCTTAGCCCGGTCGGGCAGGATAACCGCTGAAGCCTTACTATGGGGCAGTAAAGAAAAGTATTTAGGGTTGGCAATAAAGGTAATTTCGCCCAGCTTTGCCTCTTTAATGCCGGCAACGCCTTTAATCACTAATTGGGGATTTCCTACAACTGTTCCGCCAACAACTTTTGCCAGCTCCTGAAGAGTTTTTTCCATAGCTGTCTCTTTTAACCTATCTTGATGAAGTCGTAAAAAGTCTCCTTACTGTGTCATTTCGAACGAACGGGCGAAATCTTTATTAGAATAATGATTTTTTGCAGGGCTAAAGCCTTGCAATATAAAAAGAAGGCACTGGAATTCCTAAAGTTTACTTCTTTGATTCCTCACTTATTTTTTTATCAAATATTTCAATAATCTGGTTGGTAATATCAGAGGCTGGATTAACATAAAGAACACTATCATCTTTGTTGAGAATCATGAGATAGTTTTTTTCCTGGCCAAGTTGTTGGACAATTTGAACGATTTCTTCCTTAATTTTATTGAGATGCTTGAAATATAATTCCTTCATTTCCATTTCTTTGTCTTCTTTAAAGCGTTTTAAATCAATATTTTTTCTACGAATGGTTTCTTCAATTTTTTCTTTAGCTTCTGGCGAGAGGGCAAACTTTTTTTTACGCAACTCTTCTTCCTTCTCAGCAATTTCCTGGTGTCTTTCGATTAATTCTTTTTCGTTTTGTTTTTTAAATTCTTCTAATTGTCTAAGAGCGCTTTGCCCGGCCACGGACTCGTCAACAATGCGCTGACTGTCAACATAAGCCATTTGATTGGATTCTGAAGCAGCCGATACTGTCATGGGAAAAAGAAAAGTGATGACGGCTAAGGTAAAAAAAATAGCAGAAATAGATTTTCGAATCATGACTAACCTCCTTAATAAATCATGAAAAGTAGTTTGTAAACTGAATCACCAAAATTATTATTTGTTTGGCAGCGATTAAAGCCGGTTTTTAGACAAAATTAACAGAATCAATAGAATTTTTTTTATCCTGTTTATCCTGTCTAATGTAAGACTTAACTGTAGATCAGAAATACGTGCCGATGGCAAAATGAAATATCGAAGCTTCATTATTATATTTTTTATCTCGATCTACGGGCCAGCCCAAATCAAATCGCAGCGGGCCTATAGGGGTAAAGAAGCGAAGGCCGACCCCCACTCCCATGCGAAGAGAATAGCCGAATAATTCTTCTTCTTCCACAAAAACATTTCCTGCATCCCAAAACAGAACGCCCCGCATGATGTCATAAATAGGAAAGTTGAACTCCACATTGGTTACAACTAATTTGTTCCCGCCAATGGGATCGCCTGTGTTGGGAGGATCTTTTGGGCCAATGGAACGTTCTTCGTAGCCTCGAACGGTACTTAACCCTCCGACATAAAAGCGTTCAAAGTCCGGCAACTCTCTTCCTTTATATCCTGAAGCATATCCTATTTTTCCGTGAAGGGAAAGAACCAATTGTTTCCATACCGGAAAATGCCATCCACTATCAATAATCCTTTTGGTGAAATAGTTGGTGCCCCCTAAAGCTCCACCCGCCAGTTGGAAGGAAAGTCTATTAAGCGACCCTTTACTTGGTTTAAAGCGATTGTCTCGAGTGTCTCGAACCAAGGTCAATCGAATACTGCTGGTGGTTGACTTGTCTTCCTCATAATCCTCAGAAGAAGTATCTTCTTTTTTCGTTATCCTTTCATACAAATATGTCCCAAAGAGGCGGGTATAATCGGCTACCGGGTATCCGAGCCGAATATCGCCACCCTTGGCTGTTTTGGTAAAGGTGTCGTACTCCTTATCAACATAATATACATCAAAACCGGCGCTCAGCGGGATATCAAAAAGCCAGGGTTCAGTGAAGCCAATGTCATAAGTGCTTCGTTTGCTGGAAAGCTCGGCTGAAATGGAGAGTTTTTGGCCAAGACCGCGCAGATTCCCCAGTTTGATCTCAGTCGTGCCGACAAATTGATCTTCTGAACTATAACCCCCGCCTATACTCATCTGTCCGGTCATACGCTCTTTGACTCTAATGGCTAAATCAACCATATTTTTTTGAGGTTTCGGCTGAACATCCAGATTGACTTCCTCAAAAAAGCCTAAGTTGTTGATATTGTAATAACTTTGGCGAATTTTACGGCTGTTGAAAATATCACCTTCCAGGAGTTTGACCTCACGACGAATAACCTTATCACGGGTTTTAATATTCCCTAAAATCTTTATTAAGTTTACATGGGTGAGCCCACCCTCTTCAATATTCAACGTAATATCTATTTTTTTTTCTTCAGGTATTTCATGTGTTACGGGAACAACCCGGCTGAATACATAGCCATGTTCGGCATATAAGTCTTGAACATTTGAAATGTCCTGTCGCATCAAGGACTGATTAAAGATATCTTCGCTCTTGGTTTTAAGTTTTTTTTGAATTTTTTGTGTTGAGAGGATTTTATTTCCTTCAATAGAAATGTTTCTTATCCAAAATTGATCACCCTCCTGAATGGAAAAAGTAATGGTAAGGCCTTTTTTTTCTGAATCAAAAAAGATTTTTGGCTCTTGGATATCAGCATGAATATAGCCCTTTTCGAGGTAAAAATTTTCAATTTGTTGTACGTCTTGTGACAAAACATCTTTTTTAAGGTAACCTGAGGAAGAAAGAAAGGAGAAAAACCCGTATTTTTTGGTTTTTATGAGTTTTTTGATTTTCTTATTGGAATAATTTTTGTTTCCCTCAATAATCACCTTTCGGATTTTTATTTTTTTGCCTTCCTCAATATTAAAGATAAGTTCTGACCATTCCTCGGAAATTTTTTCTGTTTTGGAGGTAATGTGAACCTGATAATATCCTTCATCCTTAAAATATTGAGTCAAATTTTGGATATTTTTTTTAATCAGGAAGGGGTTCAGTATGTTACCCGTACTTATATCGATTTTTTCCTGGAGGGTTTCTAAGCGGATTTTTTTGTTTCCGAGAAAGGTTATTTTTTTTATTAAAGGTCTTTCGGTAAGAAGGTAGGTTACCGAAAGACCATCGTCTATTTTTTGAACATCTATCTCGATATTTTCAAAATAGCCGATATTATATATGGCCTTAATATCTTCTTCAATTTGTTTCGATTGAAAGGGTTTACCTACTTTTGTTCGGATTTTATAAAAGATAGCTTGCTTTTCAATTTTTCTATTGCCCTCTATCTTGATTTCCTTAACCGGTAGGTTTTCCCATCCTGCTCCGACTAGAATTAATCCGGCTATACAGAGCCCTAAAAGGGCTAATATTCTTCGCTTTCCCATGCTTTACTTATTACACCGGATATGATTCATCGTCATCGTCCCCCCGCAGCATTTTATAGCAGCACCAGCTCCTTTCTCACATCTGTTTTGGAGAAGATAATTTTGTCGTTTTTAAGATTTACTTCTAAGGAGCTTCCCTCTTTATAATTTCCCTTCAGAAGCTCTTCAGATAAAGCGTCTTCAATAAAACGCTGGATAATTCGTTTGATGGGCCGAGCCCCATAATTTGGTTGATATCCTTTGTTCAAAAGCCATTCGGTTGCCTTCGAGGTCAGCTCCAAATATATTTTTTTGTCTTTCAACCGGTGATTTAATTCTTGAATGGTTAATTGTATAATTTCACGAACATGATCTTGGTTCAAAGGATGGAAGACAATTAATTCATCGATTCTATTAAGAAATTCCGGGTTAAAGATTTTTTTCACAGCGTCCAAAATGCCTTTTTTCATTCGTTTGTAAGAAATATTTTTGTCGGATTTATGGAAACCTAAGGAGTTTTTTTCTTCGACAACGCGCCCGGCAATATTGGAAGTCATGATAAGGAGCGTATTTTTAAAATCCACACGCTGGCCCCGGCTATCGGTCAAGTGACCATCATCCATAATTTGCAGCAGAATATTAAAAATTTCCGGATTGGCTTTTTCTATCTCATCGATCAAAACCACAGAATATGGTTTTCTGCGTACCCGCTCGGTTAATTGTCCTCCTTCTTCATACCCGACATATCCTGGAGGTGCGCCGACCAGACGGGAGACGGAAAATTTTTCGCTGTATTCCGACATATCAAGGCGTATCAAGGCATCTTGGTTACCAAAAAGACATTCGGCCAGTCTTTTGGCCAGTTCTGTTTTTCCAACCCCGGTTGGGCCGAGAAAGGCAAAGCAGCCGATGGGGCGGTTGGCGTTTTTAACACCCGTTCGGGACCGTTTAATAGCACGGGCTATGGCTTTAATGCCCTCATCTTGTCCCACAATTTTTGTATGTAACTCTTCTTCTAAGTGCAACAGGCGGGCCGATTCTTTTTCTTCCAGTTTGAAGACCGGCACACCGGTCCATTTGGATACTACATAAGCTACATCGTCTTCAGTTACCATGAGAGTGGTCTTCTTTTGCTTTTCAAACCACTTTTTACTTAATGTATTAAGTTTGAAACGTTCCTTTTTTTCCAGATCACGCAACGAGGCGGCTTTTTCGAACTCTTGTATCCGAATAGCAGTTTCTTTTTCCAGCCTGGTCCGTTCAATTTGTGCTTTAATTTCTTTTAATTCTGCCGGTAAAGTGGTGCTGTTTACCCGGGCCCTCGAGCCAGCTTCGTCAATTATATCAATGGCCTTGTCCGGTAAGAAACGGTCAGTAATGTATCGGTCAGATAATTTAGCGGCCGCAGTAACTGCCTCTTGACTGAACTGAACACCATGATGCTCTTCGTATCTGCTTTGTAATCCCTGTATAATGCGGATGGTTTGATCAACTGTTGGAGGATTTACCATTATCTTCTGGAATCGACGCTCTAATGCGCCGTCTCTTTCTATGTATTTACGATATTCTGTCATGGTGGTGGCTCCAATACATTGCATTTCTCCGCGAGATAGAGCAGGTTTGAGCATATTGGAAGCATCAATAGATCCTTCAGCGGCGCCGGCCCCTATAATGGTATGGAGCTCATCAATAAAAAGAATGATATTATTCGTTTGATAAATTTCTTTCATTATGGCCTTTAGCCGTTCCTCAAATTGTCCCCGGTATTTCGTGCCGGCCACCAAAAGCCCCAGATCAAGAGTTACGATTCTTTTATTGGCCAGGATTTGAGGAATAGAATTGTCAATAATTCGCTGAGCCAATCCTTCAACAATAGCTGTTTTGCCGACACCCGGCTCTCCAACAAGAGCGGGGTTGTTTTTATTCCGACGGCTTAAGATTTGAATGACCCGCTCGATTTCATCTTCTCTTCCAATGACCGGGTCTAATTTGCCATCTTTGGCCAATTTGGTTATATCGCGGCCAAATTCATCCAGGGCTTCGGTCTTTGGCGCCTCTTTTGCGTTGTATTTGGCGGCGTTGGCATATTCCAGGGCCTTTTTTTGCACGGTAGCATAGTCTATACGTAAATCTTCAAGAACACTGGAGCCGATTCCTTCTCCTTCCCGGATGAGACCTAACATTAAGTGGCCGGTTCCGATATAGTTATGGTCCATGGCCTTTGCTTCTTCAATGGCGAGTTCCAAGACTTTTTTGGCACGGGTCGTGAATGGAATTTCTCCCATTTCCGGCTTCATTATTTGCCTGGAGATCCTCCGTTCTATTTCAAATCGAATTTCATCTAATTCGAGGTTATATTCTCGCAGGATTTTTACAGCCGTAGTATCTTCTTTTTTGATTAAACCAAGTAGAATATGTTCTGTTCCCAGATAAGGATTACCTAATCTTATCGCTTCTTCTCGCGCCAAAACAATTGTTCTTCTCGCCCGTT
Source organism: Pseudomonadota bacterium (assembly GCA_030625085.1). Lineage (GTDB taxonomy): Bacteria > SZUA-182 > SZUA-182 > DTGQ01 > DTGQ01 > DAOURK01. Next base: position 8,014 of record DAOURK010000124.1, on the reverse strand, counting down.
CAGTAAATCGTTCAAACATTTTCTTAACCCGCCAATTTATAATTAATTAATGTAAACTTATGGTGTATAATAATGTGCCCTCATCCCCAAAATAGGGAACCGGGTTTTTTAATTGTTGTATCTGTTATTTTATATTTTACGATATATATAAAATGATTTCAATAAATTCTTGTCAACAAGTATAATTTTGGCTCCTTTCAACATTACAAGATCCCCTGTATCACAGGTCGTTCACCCCAACAGGGCCTTTTAAAAAAAACTTTTTTAATTTTTTTTGATGCAATCGTAAAAAGTTTAACAAAAAAAGCTGGGCATCCTTCATTTATCAGTTTACACTTTTTGAAAAAAGTAGACTATTATAGTTTTTATTCTCACACAAAGATCAAAGATCACAAAGCATTATGCTTTATGCTCAAGATTTTTCTCTTTTACTCTTTCTTTGTGGCTCTGTGTCTTTGTGTGATATCTTAAAAAAGTGTAAACTACTTATTGTGCTTTATGAAAGATGCCAAAAGCTGCTTCGCATAATTTGGGGAGCCGAGGCAATTTTATATTAATCATATTGACTGTAATGTTCCATCCACTATGGTCAAACAACAATCTGCACGGCCCCCTAATTTTTCATTGTGTGTAACCAAAACTATGGTAAGATGCCGTTCCTGGTTAATTTGATGAATTACCTGAAAAATTTTTTCACTGGTTTTTGAGTCAAGATTTCCAGTTGGTTCATCAGCTAAAAGCAACTCGGGATTATTTGCAAGAGATCGAGCAATGGCTACTCTTTGTTGTTCTCCTCCCGACAATTCTCCAGGTTTGTGATGTTCACGCCCTTTGAGACCAACTTGCTCCAGGAGCTCTTTTGCTCGCTTTTCAGCCGTCTGATAATTGCTTCTGCTGATTAATATCGGCATTATGACATTTTCCAGTGCAGTGAATTCAGGCAGAAGATGATGAAATTGAAAAACAAAGCCAATTTTTTGATTTCTAAAGTTGGCAAGTTTTCGATTGTTGAGGGAAAAGAGATTTTGTTCATTGTACCGCAATTCGCCGCGGGAAGGATGATCAAGGGTACCCAGAATATGTAATAAAGTGCTTTTCCCTGCACCCGAGGCGCCAACGATACCCACCATTTTGCCCTTATCAATATCCAGATTAATCCCCCTGAGAACATGAAGTTCCCTCTTGCCGTTTATATATGACTTATGAATATTTTTAAGTGTAATGAAACTCATTCATACCTCAAGCCCATCACCGGGTCAAGCTTTGAAGCCTGCCAGGCCGGATATATGGTGGCCAGGAAGCTGATTACAATAGATGCAAAAGAAACCAGGGTAATATCTAATAATTTCATTTTAAATGGCAGGTAGCTGATATAATATATATCTCCAGCCAGTTTAATCAAATGGAAGGTATCGAAAACCCAGCAGATCAAGGTCCCGGCGCAACAACCCAATATAGTTCCTACCAGCCCGATAATTAGCCCCTCGAGAATAAAAATACTCAGAATGCTTCGGGAGGTGGCCCCCATGGATTTCAGGATAGCGATATCTTTGCTTTTTTCCATAACCATCATCACCAGAGTGCTGATAATATTGAAAGCAGCTACCAGAATAATTAAAACCAGAATAATAAACATAGCCAGTTTTTCCAGTTTGAGAGCGGAAAATAAATTTTTATTCATCTCCATCCAATCCCTGGTTAAATAAGGAAATCCCAAAGTATTTTGAATGTCCCGGGCTATTTTGCCTGCTTGAAAAATATTGCTGATTTTTACCTCAATACCTGTCACCACATTTTTCATGTTAAACAGGCGTTGGGCGGCTCGAAGAGAAACATAGGCCAGATTTGTGTCGTATTCATACATACCGGAGGAAAATATGGCCACAATTTTAAAACGCAAAAATTTAGGGGCAAGGCCCATTGGGGTGATACGTTCTACGGGAGAGATGGCGCTGATTACATCTCCCACAAAAAGCCCCAGATTTCTGGCTAACTCATTGCCAACAGCCATTCCGGCTATCCCAGGTGAAGAATCATCTTTATGGGTAGAGTCCAGATGTCGAAGGTCCCCTTGAATAATATTTTTGGCCAGATCAGTTACCTGTTTCTCTTGCTGAAAATCAATTCCCCTCAAGACCAGGCCCGAGGCATTACTGCTGGAAGTAAGCATTATCTGGCCATATATAAAAGGCGCTGAGGAACGAACTCCGGGGACCTGATTGATTTTGGTCATCAAGGATGCGTAATCCTCAATACCCTGGGCATGGTATTCTTGTACCACAATATGGGAGTTGGTGCCAAGAATTTTGTTCCTCAGGTCCATCTCAAACCCGGTCATAACCGCCAGAACAATAATCAGCGCGGCAACTCCCACAGCCACTCCGGCAATTGAAATGGCGCTGATAACTGAAATTACCGTTTGTTTTCTTTTGGCGCGAAGGTACCGCAACCCTATTAATACTTCATAGGGCATATTTATTTTTTTCATTTAATTGTTCCCTGACGAAGAAAGGCTTCGATAAATGGATCAATGTTTCCATTCATTACAGAGTCTATATTGCCGATTTCTACGTTGGTTCGATGATCTTTCACCATTTGGTATGGTTGAAAAATATACGAACGGATTTGACTTCCCCAGGCGATTTCTTTTTTTCCTTCATTCAAGGCTTCTCGTTTTTTCCGCTGCTCTTCTTTCATGAGATTGTATAATCTGGAGCGTAAAATATTCATAGCCACGTCCTTGTTTTGGTGCTGGGATCGTTCATTTTGACATTGCACTACAATCCCCGTAGGGTTATGGGTAATTCGGACCGCCGAGTCGGTTACATTAACATGTTGTCCCCCGGCGCCGCTGGACCGATAGGTATCAATGCGCAGGTCCGCCTCATCGATTTCAACCTCAATGCTTTCATCTACTTGCGGATAAACAAAAACAGAGGCAAAGGAGGTGTGCCGTTTTCGATTCGCGTCAAAGGGAGAAATACGTACAAGACGATGCACCCCGGACTCTGTGCGCAGAAGACCATAAGCATATTCCCCATTGACCATAAAGGCCACACTTTTGATGCCTGCTTCACTGCCTGGCAAAAGATCGACCTGCCGGGTCTTAAATCCTTTTTTTTCTATCCATCGCATATACATACGCAGCAGCATCTCGGCCCAGTCCTGAGCTTCCGTTCCACCCGCCCCGGAATGGATGAAGATAATGGCATTGCGATGATCATCTTCTCCACTTAAGAGGACCTCTACTTCAAGCCGGTTAACTTCTTCCCGGAGTGCTTTTATGGTATTTTGCACCTCTTCAACCATAGAGTCGTCTTCGGCTTCTATGCCTAATTCGATGGCCACTTCAAGTTCCTCTAATTTTTTTTCCGGGCCAGTGATTTTGCCAAGCCAATCAGTGATCTCCGAGCGTTCCTGTATCACCTTCTGGGCGCTTTGGTTATCATCCCAAAAATTAGGGGCATTCATGAGCGTGTCCAGTTTTGCCAACCGCTTTTGTTTTTTCTCTAGGTCAAAGACACCCCCGAAGGTTTTCTATCTTGGTTTTTATTTTTTGGTATTCTGCAAGGTATTCTTCATAATACATGATGAATGTTTCCCTCCATTTTGGGGTGGTGTCGGTAGCCTATAATTAATAATAGACTCAAGAGAGCCAGGCACAATTGAGTAAAAAGGTCTCCATATTTTGTATAAAAGGTATTTATTCTTTGTAATTGTAAATCTTTGACCAGCGCTGTTCGATAAAACAAAGGCGTTTCAACCTGTACCCTGCCCATGGGGTCGATAATACCGGAGATGCCGGTATTAGCCACTCTTACAATATTGAGCCCATTTTCTATGGCCCGAAAAACGGCCATGGAAAAATGTTGATATGGGGCTGAGCTTCGGCCATACCAGGCATCATTGGTAATATTAATCATAAAATCTGTCTTTTCCTGAATGAATTTGCGAAATAAAGAAGGAAAAATTATCTCATAACAGATAACCAGGCCAAAATTTACCTTATTAAGCGTAAAGTTCGTAAAATTTTTCCCCGGACTAAACTCTCCCACCTCGTTGACTACAGACCCTAAAAGGGCAAGAAGTTTCTTCATTGGGAGATATTCTCCAAAGGGAACCAAATGTATCTTATCATAGTAATGTAAAATTTTCCCCTCTTTGGAGAGCAAAAAAGCGCTATTTTTTAATAAAATTTGTTTTTCCTTTTGTTCAAGGCGCGGACTGCCGACAATCATGGGCACCTGGGCTTTTTGGGCCAGGGGGGAGATCTTTTCCAGATAGTCTCCTTTTTGTTCGTGAATAAAGGGGGTGGAGGCTTCGGGCCAAATAATGAGTCCCGGTTTTTGTTGGGCAGCCTGGAGAGTCAAGTCTTGATAGATGCCGGATATCTTATTTTGGAAACTCTTATCCCATTTTTCCTTTTGAGGGATATTTCCCTGAATTAGGCCAAGCCGCAGGGTTTTATGGGTTTCGGGTTGTTTATAGTGCATTTTATATATTCCATATCCGTAGATTACTATCAACACTACGGCAAGAGTTGGAATGATATGGCTGGCGGGATAGGACCAAAATTTTTTCCCCTCTTTTTTTTGTATTATAAAATGTTCCAAAAGACTGGCTATGCCTGCATTGAAGAAAACCAATACAAAGGACACACCATAAACCCCGGTTATATCGGCCAATTGGATAAGATGAAGAGATAAATATTGAGAATACCCAAGGGTGGACCAGGGAAAGCCGGTAAGTAAATGAGCGCGGAGAAATTCCAGGGACGTCCAAACAAGGGGAGCAATCAAAAGATCGGGCAAGGATACCCGAAGCCGAAGCCAGCTCCACAGAGCGGCAAATCCCCCTATATATAAGGCTAAGTATGCACTCATAGCGAAAAGGATGAGAATGCTTTGCCATAGTGATACGTGCCCATAAAGGGTCATGGTCCTAATAATCCAATAGAGCGTGCCGCCAAAATAGATCAGGCCGCATATCCATCCAAGACAAAAGGAAGACCGGGCAGAGGTATTTCGAATGGCAAAAAATAAAGGCACCAGTCCAAGCCAGGCAAGGATCGCCAGATTAAAGCGTGGAAAGCTTAAAAAGATAAGTCCGCCTGAGAATATGGCCAGACAAAGGCGGTGAAGGGATAGATTATGATACTTCATTGAACATTCCCATGCCAATGTAAAGATAGTGAAAACATGAAATAATAGTGAACAGAGCAGTCAACCAGATGAATACGGGAAGATAAGGGGTGAGTTTTTGGATGAGATGGCTCAGAAGGGCAAAGAGAACGGTTAAAATTTGGACTACGGTTGTTATTTTTCCCAAAATGGTGGGGTAAAAATTAAGATTTCCCGTCAAGATATAAACAATCAGGGAGCCGAATACAATAATCAAATCCCGGGAGATAGTGATAACTGCCAGCCAGCTTGGCAAAAGGCCTAAAATGGCCAGGGCAATGAAGGAGGCTACCAGGAGTGCTTTATCAGCCATTGGATCGAGAAAAGTGCCCAGGCGGGTTTTTTGGTCCCATTTGCGGGCAATAATTCCATCCAGGGCATCAGTAAGGCTGGCTATTGCAAAGACAAATAAAGATGCGCCGATATAGTTGTAGATAAGCAAAATTACAAAAAAGGGAATGAGCAGAATTCGGCACAGGGTAAATTTGTTAGCCGTATTAATGTGCATTTTATAAATTTTTCTCTGTGTCTTTGGTTACCATATCACATTGTTTTTCAAGGGATCAAGATAATGAAACTGTTGTTGGTGCAAGATGAGGGGATAATCCTTTTCCCTGCCGCAACGCAGTAATCGATCGGAGGTGAGAATGGCCCCTTTGAGGGCCCCGTAAGTTCGAACAGCTTCCATGGCATAGGCGGAACAAGAAGGATACATAGGGCATCGATCGCCATCTGCCGGTGAGATAAAAACTTGAAAGAATTTGCCGGCCTGAAGAAAATAATCCTTGAGAAACCCCTGGTCGGTATAATTGTTTAAAGAGAAATTAGGGGCGCTATTTTCAAGACTGTTTTCCCAGGGCGAACGGAAAGGGTTTTGTTTGGCTATAGCTTGTCGTCCGATAAGTAAAATGATTAATATCCAAAGACCAAAAACTAAATAATGTACAATTCCAGGAAGTTTCATAGAAAAATATTTTAGCCCCTTTTTTTATCAATTGTAAAATGATAAAACCTGTTTTATTATTTTTTTGAAAAGTAGCGCAGGGCTTTAGCCCTGCTAAAATCATCTTTATTTCATTTTTTGCTATTCCCTCGGGAAAGGGAAGCTAGTGAAATTGTAAAGCACATAGATGGCAAATTGTGCCTAAGTCCTTAATAATTAATATATTAGGTGGCATTATGACATAATCGAAAGTATAAATCAAGCCTATTTTTTTCTTTATTATCAGCTAATTACAAGATAAGCTAAGGAAAACAAACAAAAAGCCTTGACAGGTGAAAATCAGTCGTTATAACTTATAGTAGTTTTTCATAAGCTGATTTTTAATTTTTGTAATTTTTTATTAAATATTTGCATTCACAGAAAAGGGGGTCTTGGATGACAAAGGAGGATATCATAAAAAAAGTTTGGCACGAGTTAGACACCACCAACAAACGGGCCAGAGAGACCGTTGAGATGGTATTCAGCACGGTGAAAAATGTTTTGGCCAAAGGCGAGCATGTTGAGCTTCGTGGATTTGGGAGGTTCACCCTACGAGAAAAATCACCTAGAACAGGCAGGAATCCTCGATCAGGCGAAGAAGCAAAAATCGCTGCTAGAAGAGTGGTTACCTTCAAGCCTTCTAAAATTTTTCGAAATGATGTAAATTAAAATTTTGGCTCAGGCCGGCAAGAAAGAATTCAAGATGACGAGAACAAAGATTATGGTCATCCTTATAGGATGTTATAGTCTTTTCTTTTTTACACATCACTATTCTCAAGCACAAGCACAAACAACATCTTTTCAAGAGCAGCTCAATTCGGAAATTGACGAATTGTTTCACCCATCCCGGCAAAAGATGCTCCGATCAGTTGTTTCCACGCCCCCAGCCCTGGGGAAATGTGCTACTCCTTTGCTTAAAAGGGCTCGGAAATATCAAGAGCTTTTAAACCCGGAGAATAAATTTATTTTATACCGCCCTACGGATTCATGGGATCCTTATTATTACGATGGTGCATATATCAGCTCTTATGATAGCCCGGGGGGTCATTTCCGCCTTTATTATACCAATGATAATAGATATGATGACGCAGTTAGAGATATAAGTTATGTAAAGCAGTTTGCCTATTATTTTGACTTGGCTTGGGAATTTATTATTAATACCCTCGATTATAGGCCGCCCATCGGGACAGGTGAAAAGGTAGATGTTTTCATCATGGATATTTCTTATTACGGGATGACCTGTTACGATGGAGATGCCCGTGGATTATATATTGTTGTTAACAATGATTATGAATGGGCCAGAGACAATCTGGAAGAGTATGGCGATAATCAAAATCAAAAGAATGAAATCGGGGCCATGAAGGTGACGTCGGTTCATGAATTTTTTCACGTGGTGCAGGCCGGCTATGATCACTGGGATGTTTCTGTTGATGATAACATGTGGTGGGAGGAGAATACGGCCGTCTGGATAGAAGATGAATTACATGATATGGTGGATGACTATTTGGGGTATTTAGGCTGGCCTTATATAGACGAAAACGATAATATAGACAAAAACGATAATGGGCAGTGGGATGGAGGAGAAGCATATTTTGATATTTTGGGCAATATAAGCAATTGGGGCCGAGAAAAGAAATGGTTTGATTACCCCCATTTTTCTTTAGACAAAGTGGGTTCGTATTTTGACTATTATGCTTTTGAATATGGAGGAGTGGTCTGGGCCAAGTTTTTGTCGGAGAATTTTGGAAGAGCAATGATTAAGACTGTTTTCGAGCAATTTCCCCCACTTGTGCAGCCGTATTCATATAACGCCCTTAAGGCCATTGAGGGAGCAATTGAGGAGGTAGGGCAA
>DAOURK010000228.1 GCA_030625085.1 Pseudomonadota bacterium | reverse complement strand
TCCAAGACATTCAGTATGCACCGGCTTGGGAGCCTACAGGAGAGGGTTGGCAAAAGGTTAGGTGAAGCCAGAAAAAAAATCCGTGCCCATTTGACGAAAATGGCAGCGTTACCAAACCGCCAAATGCTGATTTATCGAAAGACTTTACCCTTCCACAGATTGCTGAAAAGCATGGCTGGCCAGCGCCGATGCCGGTTGGGCCGAATAAAGCAAGGCCTAAACTCGAAGGTAATTAATTAAATTAAAAAATATCTGTAAAATTTCATTATGGATGGGTTGAAATTAAAAATGGTGGTCCCGAAATGGGTTGAATTTCAAGGCGAGAGAGTTATTAAATCTCCTCATTATGTAGTTGTGAACAAATGTAAAACCAAAAATCAGGCGCTTTTTTTACTTTACTGTCTTATGTTTATTGGCACCTTTCTGGCCCTTTGGGGGATGATAAGATATGTAGGATCATCCCCTTCTGCAAGAAAAATTGCCTATGAGCTTACTTCCACCTATAAAAATTCTAATCATATAGCTGCTTACCTGGAAATGGTTATTCCCTTATCAATTGTCATCATATTTTTAGATATGCATATTGGGCAAAGGATTTTTGTCGGCTATTGCCTTTTTATGATGGCCGTGGCTTTTGTCTTAACACTTTCCAGGGGAGGATGGTTTTCTTTATTGTGCGCCTTGGCGCTGATGGGCCTTATGGGGCTTAAGGATTGCAACCGGTCAAATTTAGCGAAAAGGACAATCCCGATAATTCTCTTAGGAGGGGTGGGGCTTATCGTAATAGTGGGATTTGGCTTTAAGAGTGTCAATTATCAATTAAGTTCTTTTTTTGTGCAAAAGAGAAAGAAGGAAATTGAGTCCTTCAATGGCAGAACGTTTGTTTGGAAAGCCACCTTGGATTTGATTCGAGATTATCCGGTTCTTGGCACAGGGCCGGGGACCTTCCCTTATGTTTATGAAAAGTATTTAAAAAAGTATTTTAACAGACGCATTGGTGATGAATATGCGCACAGTGAATATTTGTGGGTCATGTCGGAATGGGGGATCGTTTCAATTTTGTTGGTGATCTGGATGCAGATAATAATTTTTAAAGAAAGCATAGGATGGTATTTAACCTCCCACAGTAAGTCTATGCGCAGTTTGGCCTTAGGGATTACCTGTAGCCTGGTGGCTATTTCCATTCATTCATTGGCTGATTATAATTTGCATTTTATGGCTAATATGTTTGTGGTGGTCGTTTTGGTCGGCATTGTAATGGGGAGAAAAAAAAGAGTTAAGGCATATGACTGAAGAATAAAAAAAATGGGGTCAAACCTACAATATACATTTAAGCACACTGCTCCTTAAATTTGTATTCAGCCAGGATCATCAGTAATGTTTCTGTTTCTGCCTGCAAGAGGAATCAACCAGTTGTGTATTTAAGGCGATCAGCGCTAAGCAAGAACCTATCACAGTTAGATAGCCCAACTCGTATTAGCCTCTCTATAAGCACATCAGCTAGAGGAGCTTGGAAAGCCACATAAAAAATGGTTTTTTCCTTCATCATCCCTATTATGGAAGAGTCTGCCTCTTTTAGTTTCCGATTGGCGGGTTTTAGCCACAGACCCATGCTGACTTACGCAGACAAATACTAAGGGAATTGGAAGTAAAGAATGTAGCCATTTCGGGAAGCGATTGCACTTTTCGTTTGACAAGATATGATAAGCTATGATAATAAATAAATTATGAAACTTTTTCAGATGCCGCGAGTCAAAAGCTATGTAAAAAAACTTCCACTGCCGTTACAGCAAGTTGTCTTAGATGCGGTCGAAGAAGTTTTGGCGAATCCTAAAGTCGGCCAACTTAAAAAAGGCGACTTGAAGGGCTTTAGGATTCATAAGTTCACGATGGGGCGCCAATTGACTCTGATGGCTTATAATGTTGAAAACGATTCTCTTGTCTTGTACCAGGTTGGTCCACATGAAAACTTCTATAAGGATCTGAAAAAATATTTAAAGGAAATTGGAGGTTAAAAATGCTTACGGCAGAAAAAATCATAAAAGAAATATACCTTCTTCCCATAGAAGAAAGAGAAAAGGTTGCACGGTATATCATAGAGTTTGGGATAAAAAGCCACCATCAGGATGTCCCTGAGATTCTAGACATAAAAGGATGGCAGAATGAAATTGCAAGAAAACCGTTTAATCTAAAACAGGCAGCGGAGTATTTCGGAGTATCATCTGTAACTCTCAGAAGATGGGTTAAAACTGGTCGAGTATCGGCCCATAAAATAGGTAGAGCATATACATTTGATGTAAGGCATCTCAAGGAACTGAAAAAAGCCCATATGACGTAAATGGGGTCAAACCTACAATATACAGTATACGCTTATAAGCTGTAACCTTTCACATTAATTCAATAAGTTATCCTGTGGCCAGACAACCAAGAATTGAATATGAAGGTGCATTTTACCATATAACTTCAAGGGGTAATCTTAAGGGCAAAATATTTTTCGAGCAAACAGATAGAGAAAAATTTCTTAATATCCTCAAAATAACCAGGGTAAGATATGCTTATTATCTCCATGCCTATGTCCTTATGGATAACCACTATCATCTCCTGATCGAAACCCCTCTTCCCAACCTCAATCAGGCAATGCAAAACATTAACACCTCATACACTGTCTATATAAACAAAAAATATGGAAGAAGCGGCCACTTGTTCCAGGGAAGATATAAGGCCATTGTAATAGATAAAGACAGCTATCTCCTTACTGTCTCAAGGTATATTCATCTCAACCCGGTTAGTGCTGGTATAGTAGAAGCTCCTGAACAGCATATGTAAAAACAGGGTCAAACCTACAATATACATTTAAGCAAGTAAGCACACTGCTCCTTAAATGAGAATATCATTTAATCTTCCCGAACTTAATATGAAGGCATGACTGACGGCGAAAGATTATTTTTAGCCTGTTTGCGCTTCTTTGTTACAGGAAGAAGTTCTGTAAAAGAGTTACGGCAGTCTCTACAGGGCGTATATGTGAATAAGGTTGAAAGGTAAAATACTACCTGGGAGATTAAATATGATTGATCATCTCAATGGAAAACGTTTTGTAATCTGCTTTAATAACAAGGGGAATGAGGCTTCATTAGATCGATGGAAGGTTTATCAGTGTATTCCGGATGAGGAAGCAGAGAGACACAATGAAATTCGAGTGATTGATGAAGAAGGTGAAGCCTACTTATATCCGGCTGATTGTTTTTCTCCTGTTCAGTTGGAATTTTCTGTTGCTAAAATACTCGTCATGGAGAAATAAATGGGGTCCCCATTAAAAAAAGCGGGGTCAAACCTACAATATACATTTAAGCAAAGAACTCTATCCTACGTGCGGGGCCGCACTGGACTGATCATCGTGTAACAATTTGCGGTATTAAATTATTTTTATCTATGGCTTTGGCAGCCCCTGGCATCCGAAAAGTAATAAAAAGCTCATTTGACAACGAAACTTAGGGAACAAATTTGATTATTACAGAATATGTTATCCCTTTAGGGGAAAATGCTCGTAAAAGGCACATACATAAATCTGATAAAGGAAAGGTTACTGATTTTACTTACAATTGAGGAGATTTAATAAGTCGGCAGATTTTTGGCGCAGGAGCCTGGCCAGAAAAAATTTATGGCACGGGGCAGTCAAAATTTGAGGAAAGCAAGAAAAAGTTAAGAATTGAGGGGGAAAATCAGGCTGAAAACATTGCAAATAAGAGGCGTAAGGCAGACCACCCCCCAAACTTACAACATTAAGCCAAAAGATAGTGATAATAAAAAAATCGTATAGGCAGACAAAGGAGTCATTCGCGTTTACGTTCAATAATATTGAGGATGGACTTGGCAACAGAACAAAGGCACAATTTCTTTTTAGCAGCCGGATCCTCCTTATGGCCAAGCTTTCTGATGAGGGTGGTAATCTTTGCAATAAAAGAGAAGGAGCG
>DAOURK010000075.1 GCA_030625085.1 Pseudomonadota bacterium | reverse complement strand
TACGTAATTTTATGCTTAAATCATGAGGATTTAGATCTACTTATACTCGGACAGGCTGAATTATACAAAACTGCCATTATTTGAAGAACCTTATTAGAGAAGTACTTGCGGATTTTCCAACTGAATTTTTTTATTATAGCTGTGGAGGGTCGTGAGGCCTGTGGTACCAGCGGAATGAAAGTGGCCTTAAATGGTGGCCTGAATTTATCCATTCTTGATGGATGGTGGCCTGAAGGATACGACGGTACCAATGGTTTTGGCGTCTATGGATCTAGGAACGAAAATGCCAAAATACGAGACGATCACGACAGAGAAGCGATCTTCAGGGACCTTGAAAAAGATATTATTCCATTATATTATAACCAAAATGCAGAAGGGGTGCCTCTAAAATGGATACGAAAGGTAAAACAAGCTATGAGTACTCTTGGTTGGCGATTTAGCTCTGACCGCATGGTAATGGATTATGTTACTCAATGTTATACTCCGGCAGCCGGTATTTTAACCTGTCAAATGAATGCCCCTTTCATATAAAATCAAATGATAGTATGAACAGAATTTACCGAATTTTCTTTAATTAGTGCCTGAACGAAAACCCCTCTTTTTGTCATTTCGACTGAAAGGAGAAATCTTTGAACGGCAGTATTTCCAATGGCATAAGATTTCTCGCGGAGTTTACACTGAACGTAGTGAATGTGCTCGAAATGACAATTTTGGATAGTTTTCGTTCAGACACTAATTATGAAATGAAAAATTAATTTACCTATCTGTAATATGGCTGAAATGTTTGGGTCCAAGACTTTTGTTGTTGCACATTTATCAATTGTTGCTGCTTTTGTAAATTTAATGTCTGCTGTTGCTGACTTTCCTTCAAATTCCAAGTCTGATATTGGGGTTGATGCAAAGTTGTTGATTGAGTAATAGCCGGTTTATATGATTGTTGATTCAATTGAGAAACCTGGCCTTGGGATTGCTGTTTCAGTGATATTGTGGGTAAAGATTGTTTTGATTGAATGGCGATCCCTTCATATGATTTCACCTGATAATTCTCAAATGACTGCCCTTGTCGACCTATAGAATTCCAACTCTGATATTGTGGTTGATAAAAAGGTTGTAATAAAGAATTAGGCGACTTATAGGTATATGGTTGTAATTGACTATTGGTAAACATATATGCTTGCCGATTAAATTGATGAGGCCAGGTTAGTAATAATTTCTGATACCATGTTTTTAACAAATCGTTACAAAATGGATCAAAAGAAAAACTGAAATTCCGAGACGGCCATTGCCGCATAGCCACTTGGTTTTGCCTATTTACCGAAGTTGGGTATATATTGTAAGGTTGTAAAGGGCTGTATTGTTGAAAATTCCCCGGAGTCTGGTAATTACTTAAAATTTGAGCACCACCATACATACCCGAACTATACATACCCGAACCATCCATACCCGAACCATACATACCCATATAATTATACTGGTACATTTTGTTATATGGAGATAACCAATAATTTGGGTAATTTGGGTAATATTGAGATTTTCCACCGGAAGTACTCTTGGAAGTACTCTTGGCTTGAATTTGAAAATCTACTTCCAACTCATTACCCACCAGATCTGATGCCCTAACATATACGGTAATCATTGTATTTTCCAAAAAATTTTGTTCCGGTAAAAATTTTATTTTATAATTATCAGAAGTTCCATTGATGTGGGGAACACCTGAAATAAGCAACGAATCCACTCCGCCCTCAACAACAACAACAACAGAATTCGGGTCAACTCCCTCGCAATCATCTTTAATATTAAAAATTAGTTCTTTCAGGGAGCAACTTTTATTCGTAATGTATGGAGGGTTTTTTTCTGACTCCCCACAGCCACAGATACCAGGCTCTATCTTGCCAGGATCATCAGGACAGCCATCATTGCAGTCCAACACTCCATCACCATCAGTGTCTACATCTGATACCCCGCAACCACATTCTCCAGGCACGGTCTTATTTATATCATTAGGACATCCATCATTGCAGTCAGGCGTGCCATCACCATCAGAATCATCATCCGGTGTACCACAATCGCAAACCCCAGGTTCTGTCTTTAAGGGATCAGCAGGGCATAGGTCATTACAATTAGGCGTGCCATCACCATCAGAATCATCATCCGGTGTGCCACAATCGCAAACCCCAGGTTCTGTCTTTAGGGGATCGTCTGGGCACAAGTCATTGCAGTCAGGCGTGCCATCACCATCTGTATCTATATAGGAAATATCAAATTCACCTAAGCCGCTTGAGGTCCCGACCCAGATAAAAGCATTATTTGGATCAATCCTCAAAGTATTAATACAATCCCATGGCAAGCCATTTGCGCTGGTATATTCAAACCAAATTGGCTCCCCGACCGATGTCCCAATCAAGAAATACCCAGTATTCGGATCAATGCTTGAATTATCACCACAATCCCCCGGTAAATCATTTGCATCGGGATAAACAAGCCAAATTGGCTCTTCGACTCCTGGTTTTAACTTAAGAAGATTACCATTATCCATTCCAAGCCAAATATTTCCTGATAAATCGGCAGCCATATCATTAATAACACTCATTTGATAATCGCTATAATATGTATACTCATCCACCCACACCCCTGCTTCGACATCAAGTTTCCAGATTTCAGAATCCGCTGTTCTGATCCACAGATTATCATCAGGGTCTATCACCAGTGATATAAGCAATGGACTTAAAGGCCCACCCATACCTGAAGAAGTGAAATATTCCAACTGGGCATCATGATATTTAAAAATGCCGACACTGGCAACAATCCAGATATTATTTTGAGAATCAACAGCCATATCATTAAGGAATTCATTAGAAAGAATATCATCCAAGTCTATTATCTCCCAGGTATTATTCACTAATTTGGCTAATTTACATATTCGACCACCCTCTTCTTGAAGAATATTAAGGCCAACCCATAAAACCCCTTCATTATCGACAACCATACAGGGAATATCATCAATACTGTAAATAAGACTTTCAAAGGGCTTCTCGCAATTCCAATCATTTCCATCAAAATAACAAATGTCTCCCTCTTTTGAGCCAACCCACAAACCATCCTGGTTATCTACTACCATAGCGCTTACTATATTTTCGCTAAAAATGTTATCCGGATCATATATTTGACTCCACCCAATCACCGGGGGAGAGCCTTCATCAATCTCAAACTTAAACATCATTTCCCAATTATCATCATTCCATTCACCATCCACACCATCACGATCAATATCAATTTTCCTGTCTACTAAATCTTGTGCTGTATAATCTATTCTAACTTTGTAATCAACTCCTTCTTGTAAAGAGGAAGAAGGGGTGAAAGTTAACGTAGGGTAATCACCAGTATTATCAAGATCTAATTCTCCATTTCCAGTGATATCGTTATTTCCATCTTCATAAAAATGAAAAGCATTTTTGGTCGCATCGGGTTCCATCGGATATGGGTAACTAAAAAACCAAACAATAATTTTTTCAACTGAATATTCAAGGATAGTAGGAACAATGCCATCGGACCCTGTCGTGGCTATCATTACATTAGGATCGGAACCATATATATAGGAACCATATATATATGGAAGGGGAAAATTATAATCATAATCGTAATTATGATTATAATTATAAGCATAATTAAAATTATAATCATAATCATAAGCCCAACTATTTGATCCGCCTAAATATAGTAAAAAAATTGTTGCCAAACACATACTGAAAAACTTATATATAATTTTACTCTTCATCTCTCCCCTCCCAACGCCTATGCGTATTCACCCTTAATGCCCTTTTGATGGTCATCAAGAAGAATAAAATAGCTTATTTTCTGTTTGTTTTCCGGACATATTTTGAGATATAAATCAATTTACAGGATATAATTTTCGGCCCAAGTTTGCTGATAGATAAATATATATTATCTTACTATACTAAATTAAACAACGTAAAGTCAAATATGAAACATCATTTCAAACAATTCTGATACAGTCACAAAAAGTAAAACAATCAATTCTCATTGTTCTCTTTTGACAAAAACTCAATTACCTGCTATTTTAAAAATCACAGTTTATTTCAATTGGTTATATACCATTAGAAAAATTTATTTTTATATGACAACAGGGATACCACGCTCAAAAAATTTTAATTATCTTTTTCAAAAATTATCTCGATCGCGGTTTCGAAGCAGATTCCATCTTGGTTTAAAGGAAATTACCTATATTCAAACCAAAGGCATTGTAGTTATTAAGGAACATGCCTATGCTTTCATCCAGCAACGTCTGGCCCCGGCTCAACCAAAAAACGATGGTAAACAAACACCTATGTCCGGACATCCTGTTTTCCTTGCTCAACACGCTACAGCTACCTGTTGTCGGGATTGTCTTAAAAAATGGCATGCTATTTCAAAAGGGCAAGCCTTAAAATCCAATGAGATAGGCTATATTGTTGATATCATAATGTACTGGATCAAAATTCAACAAAAACCTTTCCAACCACCTTCAATTCCCACCTGTTGATTTAGGACGATGCCATCTTCAATTCCTTACAAAAAACACGACTATTCTCATTAGAAAGAGAAGAGGAACGTTGGCAAAGTGAAGCGAATTTTTGCCAACTTCCATTTGGATAATGCCCATAATAAAAATTGGTCTTTCTTTCCTTCACTTTTATTGCAGCACGCCGGTATTCTCTTTATGGGCCTAGCTGTTATGATCTGGTAAGTTTGTTTTTATATCTCTTGTAAGGCCACTTTTTACAATTTTCGTGCCTATCCTGGAAACAATCTATAATGAAACCTTTCATGTATTGGTTGATATTTTTTATCAGTTTGAAATGATTACTTTTTGTATATATATTCATTTTATTACAGTATAGTTATTAATTTTTTTTATGCAGTTACCCTGATTTTTACCTTGACTGAGGATGAGAAAACGATGTAGAATAAACAAAAAAAGGGGAAAGAAAACATAGAATAATAAAAATATATACTTATATTTAAAAAGGCGGTAGGTTTTTTTTAGGCAAACAATTTTATTGAGGCTTAAAAAACTCACCATGAAAAAAGTTCAGAAATACCACAAAAGATTATTGGGTTTTCCGCAACATTATATCCAATATAAGTCCTACACACTTAAAAACAATAAGGCCACGATAATCTCATCACAATTACAATATCTCAGACTAATCAGACAACTTTCGCCATGTTTTACCGCAAAAGGAGAATGTAAAAACCGGCCGAAACGAACAGCGGTTTTCAGCCTGATCCTCCGGCATTACCCTATTTTGCTCTTAAGTCTCATTAATGTTATTTATTTCCACAAGTTTAATTCCCTTATATTAGGCAATCGTTCAACATATACAGTATTGATGGACACATTTTAAATAATATAGCTCTTTTAAAATTTATACTTTGATGTGTACTTTTACCTAATTCAACTCCAAAATAGTTTTCGATGATAATCAATTTATCATGAAAGAGGGGGGGGGGGTATATTAATCATATATTTTCAGGTTTTTTTATTGAGGAGGTGGTGCTTATTAGAAAATAAAACTGTTGGTTAGAGTAGAAATTAGGCAAAAAAATCATTACTAGGGGAAAGAAAGGAAAAAGGTTATGAAACGATTTCTATCAGTTTTAACAATTTTAATGATGGCCGGTATGTTTGCCATTCTTGCTTCACCTTCGTCTGTTAAGGCAGTTGTTACAGGTAGAACATATACAGTAGATGCTGATTTTGATGAAGGAACACTTGTCGGAGTAGAACATGAAACAGTGCATGATCAATTGCAGCTTTCTAAAGAAAGTGTGACCTTACCCTTTATTTGGGTCCCTAACTCAAATGAAGGCACTGTTTCCAAATATGATACGGTCACAGGGAAAGAGCTGGGTCGTTATCGCACAGGCCCGACAAGCAACGGCAGCCCATCACGAACAACTGTTGATCAAAAAGGCAATGTGTGGTTTGGTAATAGGGGTACTGGGACAGTAGTTAAAATAGGACTTTACGAGGCCGGCGAATGGGATGATAGAAATGGTGACACCATTTGTCAAACTTCCCGGGATATTAATAATGATGGAATGATTACCGGCGCGGAGGTACTTCCATGGTGGGTTGATGAGTGTGTGCTATTTGAAGTGTATGTAGGTGGTGGCCCAAGAGGTATCGCCATTGATGCCAATGGAGATCTATGGGCGGGGACATTTAATCTTTCAGGAGGTAACAAATTTTTCCACATAGATGGTGATACCGGCTCTATCATTGTTGCTGATACTATAAATCTTTATTCTACTACTTATTCCTACGCATCATATGGCGCCTTGGTTGATGCTCACGGTTATCTTTGGTCTTCGAGCCTATCTAATTATGTGCTCAAGATAGATCCTGCTACGAAAAGCATCACAAAAGTTAACCTCACCTTTTCGTCTTATCCTTATAGTATAACTTCATACGGCATCGGTATAGATAATAATGACCACCTTTTTGTTGCCGCCTGGGGGCAAGGGCTAATGGCTAAGATTGATGTAAATACGGCTATTGTTTTAAAATATGCTGGGCAGGGAGATTCCCACACCCGAGGAGTAGCAGTTACCAGCGATGGTGATGTCTGGGCGGTTAATTCTCAAAATGGGGATGTTACTCGTCTTGACAATAATCTAACCTGGAAAGCAACAATAAGTATAGGTGCTGGTGATTGGGGTGCAACTTCAACTGGCGCAGCAGTAGATGCAGCAGGTAAAGTCTGGGCTTGTAACTATCATGACGGGTTTATTCATAGAATAGACCCTGCAACAGATTCGATCGATCTTTCAGTCCAAACGCCTGGGATAGACGGAACGGGTGTTGGAATGCATTACAGCTACAGCGATATGACCGGGATAATAGCGCGAAATATTACAACCAAGATGGGAACCTGGACAGTATGTTTTGATAGTGACGCAACTGACATGCCATGGGGAAAAATCTCCTGGTCAAGTTATGAACCTGATGTGACATCTGTTACCGTGAGAGTGAGAAGCTCAAATGATAAAAGTAGTTGGTCTTTATGGGAGACAGCAACAAACGCAGTTTCTCTATCCTCAACACCTGTTGGAAGGTATCTTGAAATTGAGACAACCTTAAAGATTACCTCAGGGGATGAATCACCCATTCTCTATGACCTGACCGTTGAGGTAGGAAATCTTCCGCCAGTGGCTGATGCCGGTCCAGATCAGATAGATGTAGAGCAAACTGATTTAGCAGGAACTGAGGTAACCCTCGACGGTTCCGGTTCCACTGATGACGGGCTCATTGAGCCGTTGACCTATGATTGGACTTGGGATGGTGGATCAGCTACCGGAGTCAATCCTATGGTATCACTTCCACTGGGAACTACTACCATTACATTGACTGTGTTTGATGGTCAGTTCTCTGACACTGACGATGTTGATATTACAGTGGTAGACACTACCCCGCCAGAGGTTGGATGTGTTAAAAGTGTTAATCCTCACGGTAACATCATTCCAGGCAAAAATCGAGGGAATAATGGTAATCCTAAACCCATAAATCCTGATGGGTTTTATAAACTCTTAGCTGAAGACATCTGTGATGTTGCTCCGGAAATTTACGTTGGGTATTATGATACAGATTCTGTTCTTCAATTTGTTGACGGCGCCGGCCCATATCTCAGTAACACAACTGTAAAATTGACCGAAGCACCCGGAGCTATGCCATCAGTCAAACCGATTGGCAGTACGCATAGCCCCAATGATAAAGGCCAGGCTGATGCAGTGGCAGCGCACATCACTGTTCCCTCAGAGCCAGTGATAATAGCAGTGGATGTTAGTGGGAATGTAGGATACTGTCTTGACTGTATAGTACCTCCTCCTCCCCATTGATAGATAAATTTGTTACTATAGATACTACTCATTAGCTTCTGGAACTGCTGGAGGGGATACTTACTTAGTATCCCCTCCATTTTTTATCTATTTGCCTGTTTATCTATTTCGCCTGATTCAATACGCTAAAAAAAAAAATTTTTTTAGCGTATTTCCTTTGCTGAAGTTTTTCGGCTATAAATCTTTAGATTTAATTTTCGATCATTCTTGAGGTGATATTAATTTATGTCTGTTTATAAAGATTTCCGGATAATCAAAGCGAGTTTAGTAGGTCTACTAATATGCTTCATTTCACTTATGACCAGTTGCACAGCTACTTTCAAATATAGGCAAAAACCGGATGATATTTTATTTGAAGAACGATTTTCATCAAAATCGCTCAATGATATGGTATGGAAAAAAACACATCAAAATGATTTCCAAGAGTTAACTGTTGATCTTATAGAACAGCGTTTACGCCTTCGAGCTGCGACCATAGGTACTGATGACCAAACAGTAAAATTTTTCGGGGTGCGTACAGTAAAGCCCATAATAAATTTTAATCAACCTATTGAGATCAGTTTTGAACTCGATTGGAATAATCAGGCCAATGGCTGCTATATGACTGCCGGCATCTATCTATGCCCGACACCTAATGATAAAAATCCTCGAGATGAAAAGGATTGGCTCAAGTTTGAATATATCGGCGTGCCGCCTGGTAAAAATGCACGAGGAGGAATTTGGCGCAGGGTTAGGGGAATAAAGTCATGGATGTACAATAAGGGTTGGCCGAGGGAACAAAGGGTTGGCCGTAAAATAGGTTTGCAGCAAATTCGTCTTCTTATTGATGCAAAGTCATTAAAAGTTATAGAGAATGATAAGCTTTTATATGAAATATCGACCCATGAACTCGGATTCACCGAGGCATATCTTTACATACAAATGAGCAGTCACAGTAACTATCCCCCTCGTGAGATATTTTTTGACAATATAGTAATAAAAAGCAAATAGAATAAAAAGGATTATATGTAACCTTGACATTACCTTGTTCCAAAAGAGATTAAAGATGACAAATTTTGAGAGCATGGTGTATAATAAATTTCTGTGCAAATAAATGGTATCTTTCATAAAGCACAATAAGTAGTTTACACTTACTTAAAATCGAAAAAAAATACGACTGAGAAATACAAGGGGATTTTATGACAACAAATAAATATCAGCATTGGGGAGACCGGATTGTAGACCAAATTCTTGAAAAGCCGCTGCCTGATAATCATATCTATCGAATAGCTACAGGGATTACCCCCTCCGGCCGTATTCATATTGGTAATTTACGAGAGGTAGTAACAGCAGATGTAATCTATCGGCTCTTAAAAGAAAAGGGGAAACAGGCGGAATTAATTTACCTTGCCGATGATTATGATCCCCTACGCAAAGTCTATCCCTTTTTGGACCCAAAAAAATATCAAGATTTTGTTGGCCGGCCTGTCAGCGAAATCCCCTGTCCATGTGACCAACATTCCAATTACGCTGAACATTTTCTCGAACCCTTTTTTGCTTCTATGAAGAAGTTAAAAATCGAACTTAAAATCTTACATTGCAGTGAACTTTATAAAAGTGGTCAATACAATGAAGTCATAACCCAAGCCCTTGATGCTCGGGATGAAATTGCCGCTATTCTCTCTGAATATACCGGTAAGGAGATTGATGAATTTTGGTCCCCATTTGTTCCCATTTGTGAATCCTGCGGTATTATGACTCAAATCAAGGTTATCGAATGGAATCGACAAGACAAATCCGTCAGCTATACTTGCCGACATTGTAATAACTCCGGAACGATGCCCATCAAGGGAAATGGGAAATTAACCTGGCGGATTGACTGGCCGGCCCGATGGAGTTTTCTGGATATAGACATCGAACCTATGGGGAAAGATCATGGCAGCAAAGGAGGTTCCTATGATACTGGTAAAGAAATCGTTCGCCGGGTATTTCAAAAAAACCCGCCATTCCCTATTATATATGAATGGATACGTTTGGAAGGTATGGGCGATATGTCTTCCTCAAAAGGCAATGTCATTGCTATAGAAGATGCGCTGAAAGTTGCGCCGCCGGACATATTGCGATACCTCATTATTAAAGCCACGCCAAAACAACGAATTAATTTTGATCCGGTAAAGCAATTATTAGCCGTGTTTGATGAAGTGGACAACGAAAAGGCTAAACGCCGTGACCCAAGAGCTATAGAACTTTCTCGATCCGGCGATTTTATTCCCATAGGAATTCCCTTTGATCATTTAATCAACATTGTCCAAATAGCCGCCGGTGATCCTAAAAAAGTAAAATCCATTCTTCAGCGAGGAGGATATCATATCCCCGATTCCGCTTACGAAGAATTAAAAAACAGATGTACATTTGCTCTCAATTGGCTGGATCATTTTGCTCCACAAGACATTCGTTTTTCTATAGCTGAAAACATGCCTCAATCAGTCAAATCTTTATCTGAGGGGCAGCGTAAGGTGTTGGGGAAACTCTCATCTATATTAAAAAATATGATGCTTAATACCTCGCTTCAAGGGACCGACATTTCTGCTGAGGAAATTCACCAGTCTTTTTATGAGGCTGCCAAAGAAGAGACGGGGCTTTCAGTTAAAGAGATATTTCAGGCCTTCTATACTGCCTTGATTGATAAAACAAGCGGGCCTCGAGCCGGCTGGTTCAGTAAAACCATAGGTGTTGATTTTGTTCAAAAAAGGTTATACCAAGCATCACAGGTTAATATACAAGGTACTTTGGAAAATGCCAAATAGCCTGCCGTTGATGACGATAAGAAATCTAAAGCTTGGAATAAAAAATAGGGATTAAATTTTTAAAGCTTATTAATCTATGATGGTCTCGTAAAAAGTCCAAAATGGGGATATATGTACAACATAACTTGTTGAATTTATGGAAACCAAATTTCCTGAAAACGACTTTTTACGAATGCATCAATCTATAGATTTTTATAAAAATAATTTCATAATCGATATTCAAACAAATGTAGCGCAGGGCTAAAGCCCTGCGCTACAGTATGGAATTTAATACCTGAAAATCTATAAATGATATTTGATCAAAACTCCGCCTTTATGGTAAGGTTATGAGAAGGATGTATAAAAACTAAAAATTTTATTTTTGAGGGCAAATTTTTTTATTCAGGCATAGGAAAATCAAAAAATGCGAAACAACATTCTTCATATAGGGGCGGGAGAATTAACTTACGAAATCAGAGGGATTGTTAGCGTAGCTAATAAACTGGAAACTCTCGGAGTCAAAATCCACTGGGAAAACATTGGTGATCCGGTAGCTAAAGGAGAAAGCATCCCCGATTGGATTAAATCTATTATTCAGGAACTTGTATATCAAAACTCCTCCTATGGATATTGCCCCACCAAAGGAGTAAAAGAAACCAGAGAATATATCGCCGAATTAAATAACAAGCAGGGAGAAACACAAATTTCTCCCGAAGATATCATCTTCTTCAATGGCTTGGGAGACGCTATAAATAAAGTTTATGGACTATTAAGAAGAGAAGCCAGAGTCATTGGTCCTTCACCTGCCTATTCCACCCATTCATCAGCGGAGGCCTCTCATGCCGGTCTTTCACCAATCACCTATAATCTTAAACCGGAAAATAACTGGTATCCCGACATTGATGATCTGCGCAATAAAATTAAATATAACAGCACCATATCCGGTATCTTAATCATAAACCCTGATAATCCTACTGGTGCAGTGTACCCGAGGGAAATCCTTGAGGAGATAGTTCACTTGGCCAAAAAATATGACCTCTTTATCATTTGTGACGAGATATATCAAAATATTGTTTACAATAATAAAGAGATGGTCCCTCTGGCAACAGTAATCGATAATGTTTGCGCTCTATCTCTCAAGGGCATTTCTAAAGAAATCCCCTGGCCTGGCTCTCGCTGCGGCTGGATAGAAATTTATAACGCAGGTAAAGATAAAAATTTCGATCAATATATTGAAAGCATCCTGAATACTAAAATGGTGGAAGTATGCTCAACAACATTACCTCAAAAAGCCATCCCCAAAATGATGCGGCATCCAAACTATAGGGAATATATACAAAAGAAAAATTCCTTTTACGAACAAGCCTCAAACCTTGCTTATAAAATACTCTCTCCGCTGAAACACCTTATACTTATTAACAAAAGCAATGGCGCCTTTTATATGAGTATCGTCTTTCGAAAAAATATATTAAGAGATAACCAAAGTCTCCCCATTGAAAATAAATCCATCGAAGATTATGTTGGTGAATTAGTCCCCAATGTACCCCTTGATAAAAGGTTTGTTTACTATTTACTTGCTTCAACAGGAATCTGCGTTGTTCCACTTTCATCTTTCTGCAGCGATTTACCGGGGTTCAGAATTACGCTTTTAGAAAAAGACCTGGATACCTTTCAAAACACTTTCAAGACAGTAAAAAGAAGCATTGAATTGTATACATCATCAAGTAATGGTCAAATGAAACCTTGAAAAAATTTTATTATTTTCCTTCACCTCTGATTTTTACTTTACCTCACAATATAATTTTGCTATAGTGATATTTAATAACAATCACTTAAATTTGCTATAATATCCACGTTGTTACATTCACAGATAAATTAATCCTCATGGATATCAAAATTTTCTATGTTATGTTTTTTATGAAAAAAATTATTCTAGAATTTTGTGCCAAAAGGAGTTAATACTATGGAATTTAAAAAAGAATTTTTCCCAAAAGTAAAAAAGATGACTATACCACGACCGGTAGTCAAAAAAGAAACTGATGTATTGGGTTTAAGCGGGACAGTTCGTGCTGCTGAGGCAAATATTTACGGCCCCAATTGGTATCACGATCAGGAACAAGACTTAATCGAAATCTGGGATGCAGGGCCGGCTCTTTGCTTTAGGGATGTTATACCTAAAAAAGATAAGTATAAAAGGGAAAATCTCTATTTAAAATTGACAATTGCTTATCGAACTACTGAAAATGCCTTTGCTAATATTCGAACCTTTTCCGGCAATCACGTTGCTTTGCCCAATGCTATAGATGGATCAATATATAAAGATCCCTTTACCTGCTATTGGGTCTCTGATGATTGTACCATCAATATCAATTCTATATACCAGGATGAACGTATCTGGATGCAACGAGTTGACTGGGAATGGGTCAGCAGGGAAACTATTTTTGAAGACGAAATTCTCTATCAAGATCCCTATCTCTATCGCACCAAAAAAAAAGTAGACGCCCTATACGCTGCCAAACTAGTAGATGAAAATATGGTTAAAGAATTTTTAATCAATAAAATAAAACATGACGATAACTTTGCCAAAAGATGTATTGCTCTTTTCAATTCAGACGCTCTTTTGGAAAATAACCTCATTGATCTTTATAATAAACTCAATATTCAATCCGATTAATATACAATTCAATTAAAAAAATATAGATACTCAGGGGGGAACCTGGATGGATTCAAGCAAATTCCGCTCAATTCCGGAACTCGATCTCTATCTTTTTAACACTGGGGAGCACAAAAGAGTACACAAATTTCTCGGGGCGCATTTTATCGATGAGGGCGTTCGATTTGCCGTCTGGGCCCCAAATGCACAAAGGGTCTCTGTAGTCGGCAGCTTTAATGATTGGAATATCCATGCCCACGCTATGGAAAAAAGGGGGAATACCGGAGTTTGGGAACGATTCATCCCCGGGATTACTAACGGAAATTTTTATAAATTTGCCATACAAAAACCAGGGGGTCGGTGGGAATTTCGTATTGATCCCTTTGCTCGATTTATTCAAAATGATGAAAACCGCACACCAATTTTAACTGAAACCTATTATGAATTCAAACATCCAAAGGTAATCCTGGCTGATAAACTCTCCAGTCCATTAAACATTTTAGAAGTTCACCCGCTGTCATGGCGGTTTAAGGATGGACGCCCCTTAAGCTACCTGGAACTTATTGATGAACTGGTCCCCTATGTAAAGTATATGGAATATACTCATGTAGAACTAATGGGGGTTTTGGAACATCCTTACATACCTTCCTGGGGGTATCAAGTAATCGGATTTTATGCTCCAAGCTCCAGATTAGGCACACCCTCCGAATTTAAACAGCTCATCGACGCTTTTCACCGGGAAGGAATTGGAGTAATCATCGATACGGTGATGGTCCATTTTCCAAAAGATGCTATCGGCTTAGCCCATTATGATAATGACAATCACTTGTTTGAGCACCCTATCCCGGAGCGTAAGGTGACGCCTTGGGGCACCTTTTATTTTGACTTTGGCAGAAATGAAGTAAAAAGCTTTCTTATTTCCAGTCTGCTGCATTGGATAGAAGAATTTTATATTGACGGTTTTCGTTTCGACGCAGCAGGTCAATTCCATTATTATGAATTTTCATCTAAAAATGATTATAATTGGTTTTTGAAAAAATATGGGAATTGTCATAATCCGGAGGGCTTCCGATTTATGCAATCCATGAATTGGTCTGTTAAAGAAGAACACCCGGAAACATTACTAATTGCAGAGGATTCTACTATTGCCGATGGAGTGAGTCGCCCTGTGGATCATGGGGGGCATGGTTTCGACTACAAATGGGACCTGGGATGTACCACACACTTTATGAAATATTTCCGACGGCCTTACTCGGAAAGATCTCAAGTATATGGAGATCTTACCTATCCTCTGTTATATCACCATACTGAAAATTTCATACTTCCTTTTTGTCATGACGAAGTTGTCCACATGAAAAGAACTATGGTTAATAAAACTGAGGACCTCAGTGATTTTGAGAAATTCGCCAACCTGAGACTATTGTATCTATTGCAATTTGGATATCCACATAAAAAACTCTTATTCATGGGCCAGGAATTCGGGCAAAAAAATGAATGGAATGAAAAAGAACCGCTGCCCTGGGCCTCTACATGGGATCATCCACATAAATGCACTCAATGGTATGTTAAGCGATTAAACGAAACTTACAAATATATACCGGCAATGCATGAAGGGGATAATATCGAAAATGGATTTGAATGGATTGAATGCCAAAATTATCAACAAAACATCCTTGCCTTTATCCGATTTAACAAAAATTACGAAGAATTTGTGGTCTACCTGATTAATTTTTCCAAAAAACATTTTAAACATTTTCGATTGGGAGTTCCTTTCCCTGGAAAATATTATAAGGTGATTGATACTGATAGCGCTGAATTTGGAGGAAGTGGTCATAATTGGATTAATGAATATGAAACGGAAAATCATTCAAGCTTCCATCATCAACACAGCTTTTGCACTAAATTACTCCCCTTACATGGGATGATTTTTAAAGCAACAGACATCCGCCGTTAATAAAAAATTCCGGGAGTGACTAGCCGATATATAATAGTTTTAAAACAGAACAAATTGGCTCAAGCAGCAAAAATGCAAGGCAGGAAACTTCCCCTTACACCACATAATAATAATTATTTTATCAGAAACAAACAGGAACTAACATAGGACATAGGTGATCTTTACATTCATTACACTTATGCCGCGCCGCATAAAAAGCTTCATAAATCCGCCGGACTTTTCACAGCCAGCCCCGGCTGATCGAACAGCTTCCTTAAAGGCCTTCTGAAGAGAACTTTCATTCGCATGGTGCTTGCGCACCTGTCCGCTTCGGGGATCAACCGATAAATTTTTAGCCGGGAATACATACTGCCATTTCCATTCCCTGGCAGCCTGAGGATATTTTCTCTCCAAAGAGGGCCATAGGTAAACCGCCCCATATCCTTGAGACAAATCCCTGGTGTGTTGTTCTTTAACCCCTACCAGATGCTCCTTCAGCTCCTCCCGGTATTTTTCAGGCAAAACAGTCACCCGATCCTTTGATCCTTTGCCGTCACGCGCCACAATCTGTCGTGTCTCAAAATCAATATCTTTGACCCTTAACCGCACACATTCCATGAGACGCAACCCACTGCCATAAAGAAGACCGGCCATTAAGGCATGTGTCCCAGTCATTTTGTCTAATATTTTATCTTTTTCCTCCCCGGTCAGAACAACGGGGAGACGCTTTGGTCGTTTCGGTCTTTCGTAAGCGCCAATATCGCCTAACGGCCTTTCGAATACCTTGTTATACAAAAAAACAATCGCGTTTAAAGCCTGCCGCTGGGTGCTGCCGGCAACCTCCCGCTCAGTTGCCAAATACTCCAGATACGCCTTCACTGCATCGGCGCCCAACTCCTGCGGATTTTTCATCCCATAAAAACTCACAAACCTGCAAATCCACTCACAATAGGACTGCTCAGTTCTATAGGCATAGTGCAGAGTACGCAGGACAGTTTTGACCCTATCCAAAACATCAGGAAAACGTTTTTCCATTTCAATCCAATTGGGAACATCCCTGAATTTTATTTTCTTCAAGGTACTTGTTTTACTTATGTTTCCGGAAAGCACTGGCCACGGCCGAGCCCAGGAAAGGGTAAGAAAGTCTGCGCAAAGGATACGAAGGGCATCATGTACCTGGTCAATTTGCCAATTCTGTAATCTATTGAGTCGAATCAGCGAATCCGGATAAGCCTGCACATCTTCTCTTGTGCACTCATGAAGGGATGCATAGGGCAATGCCTTACCAAATGTCTCAGCCCGCTGCACATACCATTCTATGGCTTTAGGCGGAATTTGTTGATTAACCAAAATTTTCCGATAATCCCGGCGGAATATATCATCAATGATCATATTCCATTTTCCTCTAAAAGAATGAAATAAGTAAAACCATATTGATTCATAAGATTTGTTTATAGGAATTCCAAAAATATCCGAAAAATAAGTTTGATTTTAATTTATCAAATGATTATAATATTAAAGTTAAATATTACTGTCAAGTAAAATATAGGAATATATATTGGAATAGGTAGAAATCAACCGAATACAATATTAAAAAAATCCGCCTATTACAACATCACAATATTCCATACTATCAGATAGTTCATTTTTCCATCTACTTAACTGTTATGTTTAGAAACTAATCTTTAAGGTTATTTCATGGTATTAAATAGAAGAATAAAAATTGGTGCATTAACAAAAACTATCTTTAATGGGGCATCGTGGTTAGGTACAGATGAATTCCCCTCAAATCAAATCTGGGCTGATGAAGTTGAAAAAGTTTTGTTATTTCTTGAAGCACATGGACAATTTGAAAATTACCAACCGATGTTACGAGGTAAAATTACTCAACGTGATGGAGCGTTAGCCGAGGCACGTGTAGCATTTTTTTTTCATAGAAACGGATTTAAAATACTTACATGGCATCCTCCTGGTGCATCTTCTCGTCTTTATGAATATGAGATTCAATGGGGTTCATCTCAATCTATTTTTGTTGAGGTCAAAGGCCCACGATGGGAAGGTGAGCTTTCCGAAAAGGAATTAGACGGACCAAGGCGACAACAATCAAGATATATAAATGGAGAAGCAAGAGATTCTGACCCAGTAGGCAAAGTGATTAATGCCGTCATTAAGGCAAATCCGAAATTTCTTCCTGATAGACCAAATTTACTTGTTGTCGTTGGTTACCTGCTCTTTGTATCGCCCAGCGAATTACCCCAAAGGATGGTCGAACCACGAATTAAGCGTGAATTATCAGATGATATTTTTTCCAAATTAGGAGGCTTGATCATTTTTGATTTTGACTATGGGGATAAATCTATTGGCTATAAAGCTGCATTTATAGAAAATCCAGTAGCTATTGATCCATGTAAAATTCCTATAGATGTTACTAAGGGTTTATCGATGGCGAATCAAAAGGCTTTTAGATGTCAGTAGAAAACCATAATCAAGATATTCATAAGTATCAAAGACAAAATAAAGAGAATATCCAATTAAAACAGATTACCCCAAAGTTGTATAAAATCAATGTAATAAATATATTATGTATGAAGAAAATACTAAAAGCAAATTAAAAGAAATTGAAAAATTAGGTGAAGAAATTTTACCTGAATTTCTTGAAGTATTAAAAAAAATTCAGATAAAAAATCCAAAGATGTCAAAAATAAAAACTTTTGAAGCACTCTTTGAAATTGGAGAAAAAAAATATTTATCAAATCATCCAATAAAAGATAAAGAATTTGGAAAAGACTTTGTTCGCATTCTTAACAAAACATATATGGAATATTCCAGTTATCTAGCATATAGTGGTGGATGTATTAAAGGTATTTACTGAAATAATCTCAGCCGTAGCGAGCTCTTTGATTTGATCATGTCGGTAACAAAAGTTGGTAAAAAAAATTTTATTAATTCAGAATAATTATTTTTTATTTGGTTACACAGGTAAATGGTCAATTCAAGCAAATAAAAAAATAAGTTGAGTTATTGGGAACTTAAAGTTGTTATTTGAAAAGTAGAGCTATCAAATCAAAAAAATAATTTTACTGGTTAATTTGTGCTGGTATTCACAGTTATCTTAATGCGTAGCTACATCGATCATCTTAGCTTGTCGTATCAATAATAAGTGGTCAACTTATTGATTATCATAATAAAAAAACACATAACCAGCGGTTGAACGCGGACTGGCTATTAGCGCGGCAAAATTAATTGGCATAATCGGCTTAAAGTGCCATCTAAAGGGCAGGGTAACTCTACCTACGCCAGCCGGTTAGCCGTGATCGATCCCCGCGGTTAATTTTTTGGTTAGCAGTCACTTTTTACCTCCTTCCCTTAAAGATTAATTTGGCATCAATTTATTGAGAAATATTTTAATTTTTATTATCTCATATTCTGCTCCTTCAATAATTAAATTATCTACTATCTTTCCCGAAAAGTTATTTCATGATATATTGCGGGGTAAGGGAAAGGGAAAGATGGTGACCGAGGCAAGGGTAACCCTTTTCCGGGAACTGTCTTTCCTGATCTATAAGGAACATAACTGCCTGCCTGAAATTTATATTAAAATGGGCCATGACCAATTCGATAGAATTATAGCGAGTGTTACACTTCCAGCACCTGGCTAAGTTTTGATTTATCTGGAAACTGGCTTTAAGCTTAAGGCATTTAGGACAGACAAACCAGCATTGATTATCTTTTACTTTCATCTGTATCCCTAAATGCGAAGCTAAGTTTTTCAAGTTGATCCGGTTCCTCAGATATTCCAGCCTTTGGGTCTCAAACATAGAATATATATTCTCCTTATAGATGTTCATCATACAATAGTTTTCTCTCCTTTTCCGGCGTAAACTTGAGTTACCATCCCTATTTTCAAAAGGCGGATGGTAGTTTCCATGCCTATCCGGATGTTGCACAAGACTCCATTCGCTTAACCCGTCCAGCCCTGCCGGATATGTCCACGTCCCCTTATATAGCCCCGCATTAGGTGGTGAATCTAGTCTTCAGCGTCCAACAATTACAACGGCGTCTTTTTTTTACATTTGCCTGCCCGCCAAATGCATATTGCACTGGCATGTGCAACATTCGCATAGGCCTGGTAGCTTCTTCTTACATCTTTGTCCTTTTTTTCCGGATTAGCCGCCACAGGCAGCACAAGACCGCTGCTGCTGAAACCTAAGGACCACCACATTTTCCTCGATCAGATCGGAAAGTATCTGAGAGGATATATGCTCATTTACTGCTTTTTGTAAAACCCTCATTGAAGGGTGCACATAATGCTCAGTGCTTTGTAAACTGGCATGACCAAGCACGGCTTTAAGCACAATCAGGTCCGCCTCTCCATCTATGGCATGGCTGGCAAAGGCATGGCGAAGGGAATGTGGGGTTACTTTATCAAGGCTCAAGGGACCGGCTTTTTCTACAATTTTTTGAAAATTCTCTTGAGCTGTTCTTTGAGCCAGACGATTGCCTTTCTTGGAAATAAAAAGAGCGTCATTGTCTTTAGCCCCACACAGCATTTGCCTCAACAGGAGCCATTTTTCGATAAGAGCCGGAATATCCGATACAAGGGGAAGTTTTCTTTCACGTCTTCCCTTGCCATGGATGGTAAGAATTTGTTTCTCAAGATCAATATCTTTAAGATTTATGGAAAGGGCCTCACCAATGCGAAGTCCAAGACGATACAGAAGGCTGTAAAGCAAAAAATCCCTGAAGCCAAGCACACTGTTTTTGTCTATACAACCAAGAAGCTTTTTTACCTCCTGGGGCTCTAGGGCCTGTATTGGCCCAGAATAAGGCTCTCTTGCCCGAGGCAGATACTCAATGGGAAATTTTGCCGCACCCTCGATCTGTCGAAAATGCAAATGACGAAGATAGCTTTTAATAGAAGACATTTTTCGATTCACAGCCGCAGCAGCATTATGGCGAACATCACAAAGACAGGTGATAAAATCTAATATCACCTCACCTGTTATCTCAGCTATCTTTCGCTCTTGAAGATATCTTGACAGTATCCCCACATCACGGCGATTGCTCTCAATCCCTGAGGGCTGATGGCGGGTCTTTTGGCGTATTTTTATCCAATCTTCAATATTGGCGTCAAAATCATCAACACTGATACTTGCTTTCATAAATTCTCCTTTCCTTTAGCCGAGGTGGTTGGCCGTATGCTCTTGCAGCATCCTTCTTGCTGCATCAAGGGTGATATGTATATAAATCGTGGTTTCGGTATTGTCATCATGGCCCATCATTTCCTTAAGATCATCAATACTCACGCCGGCCTCATACATATGGGTGGCAAAGGTATGGCGAAAAGTGAGGGGATTAACCTGCTTGGTGATCCCCACATTTTTGGCATGAAACCGGATCATATCAACTAGTTGTTTGCAACTTAAACGGGCCCACTTTTTTTTACTGGCTCCATTCATGGTGAAGGCAAAAAATACCGGCGCCTTTCCTGTACCCCCAAGTCTTTTGTGGTATTTTCGAAGGTCCTCCCAGATGCGATCATTTAAAAACAAAAACCTCTGCTTTCCCCCTTTGCCGAATCGTACCAAAAGGGTGCCCTCATCAAGGTTAATGTCCCGCCAATCAAGGGCGCATACTTCACCTGTACGAAGCCCTGTGGACCACATTAGGGCCAGAAGGATATAGTTTCGAAACCCAATGTCAGTATTTATGTCAAAGGCATCAAGAAGCTCAAAACATTCTTTTGCCCTCAGATATGCTTTTTCTGCCGGAGGGCGACAAATAAGATCAGGCAAGCTTTCGGCAGGATTTCTGTGCATCTTGCCAAATTGGAAAAGATACTCATAAAGGGTCCTCAAAACACATAACCCCCTCGCTATAGTGGCATCTTGCACCCCCGCACAGTTTTGCCGATAATCAATCCATGAAAGAAGATTATCCTCTGTGACCTTGCACAACTCAAGATTATGCTCACCTAAATACTTTAGCCACTGCAAACAGTCACTCTTATGCTTTCTGACAGTGTTGGGCCTGAAATTGCGCACCTTCTCAAGATACCTTACATGTTCTTCTATCAGGGCCTTCTCACTCATGAAGCGCCTTCTTTTT
The DNA here is from genome assembly GCA_030625085.1 of Pseudomonadota bacterium. Taxonomy (GTDB): domain Bacteria; phylum SZUA-182; class SZUA-182; order DTGQ01; family DTGQ01; genus DAOURK01. The sequence continues at coordinate 562 of DAOURK010000075.1, read as the reverse complement.
TCCGGTAAGGATGTAAATTCATCAGTCCCCTGAAATGGCCGGGACACAAGTGCAAATATACACGAGTGGTCGCCAACTTACTGTGGCCAAGAAGCGCTTTAGTAATGACCGATCCATGTTTATCTACCGAATGGGTGGCAAAGGTATGTCGAAGATGCCGGCAGGTCAAGGCAAATGAAAGCTCCGCCTCAAGGCCTACTTCCTTGACCATCCGCCGAATATAACTTTCTGATAAAGGAGAACCTTTCTTATTGATAAATACAGCAGGTGAATTATCCTTTCGACTTGCCAGGTGCGAGGCAAGAATTTTTGTCATTTGATCACTTAGCGGTGTCTTTTTTACCCAATCCCCCTTTACCTTAAGATCAACTCGCTTCTTGCCAAGATATACTTTGTCTTGATTCAAGGTTACAATTTCATGCTATAGAAAAAAACTCCCGTTGGATTTTAAGCAGTTAATCTAAATTTAAAGATATCTATCAACTTTTCTGGAAAATATACATCTTTGATAATTTTTTGAATTTTTTTCATCATTTTTTTTTGTTTAGAATTTCTATTCATT
>DAOURK010000097.1 GCA_030625085.1 Pseudomonadota bacterium | reverse complement strand
AATACATACTGATCTAACTTTTGCCGTCTTTAGGAATTTAAATTTGCCATATCCCGTGCGCAATGAGGCTACTACTTGTATTAATACTTAATTAAATTATAATTTTTATTTTCCTCGGATTCCATAATTAGAACTGCTGTTACATAAGTGAACAGCTTGCCACCTATAATTTTATTGATTGGCAGCCATATTACAACGATGGGACACTTGTTAGAGGTTCTGAGAAAATAAGAAGTTCAGGTATAGATGTAATTCTACGCGGAGGCATCAAAGCCCCAATAGAAATAAAAATAGATAACAGTCACTATTACATCAATCTTCATGATATGGGTATGGATGTCCAAAAATTAATGAATGCTATTGAGCACTCCAATGCCTCGGAATACGAAATAAGAAAAGCAAAATTAAAACTACTAGAATTCCTTAATCTTCCTCTAATAAAAAAACTGCTGGTGAATCCGTTGCTGCCCGAAATTAAAAATCAAAACAAATTTGAAACACAATAACCTGCCAATGCGAAGGCCTTCCACACTTCAAAAGATCGATCATAAAGACGAAATATTTATTACCTTATACAATATCTTACCCAATCCTTTAATTCCATACGGTTTGTCAATGGCCCCGCTGAACCCGTATTGCTTATAATTCGACATTATCGGATCATTGGAATAGCCGCTTGAAACAATTGCTTTAACCTGAGGGTCTATTTTAAGCAACTTTCGAATAATTTCATCCCCTCCCAAGCCGCCCGGTATAGTTAAATCCAGTATAAGAGCATCAAAGGGCTTTTCCGATGCTTTGGCCTTTTCATATATTTCAACCGCTTCATTACCCTCCTTGGCAAACCCGACTTCATACCCCAGATCAATTAACATATCGCCGACTATTTCCCTGACGTTTTGCTGATCATCCATGAATAAAATTTTTCCTATACCGGAAAGGCCCCCCTCTTCCTTAACATTTTCCACTAAAAAAATTTCTTTCTCCGAAGCGGGAAGATAAATATGAAAAGTTGTTCCCTCCCCTACTTTAGAATCCACGGTAATGTATCCCTCATGCTTTTTGATAATAGAATAGGAAATAGCCAAACCCAGACCGCTCCCTTTTTGTTTGGTGCTGAAGAAAGGGTCAAATACCTTCGATAGATGTTCTTCCCGTATGCCGCCCCCCTGGTCTTTTACAGATATTTTTACATATTTCCCATCTTTTAAAGGCAAACAACTTTTATCTGCGCCGACAGTCACATTGTCAGCGTATATCCTGATTTCTCCACCTTTTCTCATGGCCTGATCAGCATTGATAATCAAATTATTGATAACCTGGCTTATCTGTCCTTCATCTATTTCAACCGACCAAAGACCGGCCGGTAAGGAAAAATGACAACTCACCCTGGAACCTCTTAAAGCAAAACCGGCCGTATCCTTCAGCAATTCCGAGATAGAAGCGGATTTTTTGATCGGAGCCCCGCCCTTGGAAAAGGTGAGTAATTGTTGAGTCAAATTCTTAGCCAGATAAGCCGCTTTTTCCGCTTTGTTCAATATTTTTAAAAAATTATTTTCCGATTTTGTATGCCTTTTTAGAAGAGAAAGACTGCCAACAATAGAAACTAAAATGTTATTAAAATCATGAGCAATCCCACCGGCAAGGATACCCAGAGATTCAAGTTGTTGAGTTTTTTGTAGTTCCTTTTCCATACTCTTGCGCTGGGTTATGTCAATGCTCATTTTCAGCACCAGAGGAGAGCCGTCAATATCGGTAAATGGGTAATCGTACATCTCGTAAGTTTTGCCCCCAGGGTAAACCCATTCATAGTGTTGAGGTTTTTTTGTTTCAAAAACACGGAAGGTTGGGCACTCCTCACAGGGGGCCTTATTTTTACAAATAATCTGATAACAGAATTTATCCTCAGGCTTACCAAAGCGCTCCCGAAAACAGCGGTTGGCAAAACGAATAGAATAATCCGGCAATTGAAGATAGATAGATGCCGGCAGCCCATCCAGAAGAGAAAATAATCTTTGTTGTTCAACCCGTAAGGCCTCCTCCATGCCCTTGCGCCTGATGATTTCCCTCTGAAGTTTTTTATTGGCTGACGTTAGTTGGGCAGTACGTTCTTTCACCAGTTCCTCAAGGTGGGAACGGTATTTCTTTAACTCCTCTTCTGCTCGCTTGCGGCTGAGGGCATAGCGGATGGAGCGAACGATTAAACTGCCGACCACCCTTCCTTTTACCAGATAGTCTTGAGCTCCCTTCTCCACAGCTTTCATGGCCACCCTTTCATCGTCAAGACCGGTCAGCATAATGATCGGCACATCCGGTGCTTGAACGGATACCTTGGCTAATGAATCCAATCCTTGGCTGTCCGGCAGGGAAAGATCCAACAAAACTGCACTAATATTTCCCTTGGCCAGGAGGACCAAACCGGTCGCGAGCTGGTCGGCGCACTCCAGATGATGCGGAAAATCCGTTACATCGGTTAACATTTCCCGGATAAGTCGCACGTCTCCCGGATTGTCTTCAATCAGCAATATTTTTATGGGCTTATCATCCATTCCCTTAACTCCTCGGCAACTTGACGATAGTAAGCCAGAAATCCTCAATACCCTTGACTATCTCTATAAATTGGTCCAGATCAACCGGTTTGGTGATATAACAGTTCACATGAAGGTCATAGGACTTGAAGATGTCCTCTTCGGCCTTCGAGGTCGTCAACACCACCACGGGGATACTTCTCAGGAGTGGATCATTTTTGATCTCTGCCAACACCTCACGACCGTCCTTTTTGGGTAGGTTTAAATCGAGCAGGATAAGGTCCGGACGAGATGCCTTAGAATATTTACCTTCCCGGTGCAGGAAAGTCATGGCCTCTATACCGTCCACAGCTACATGCAGATTATTGTGTATCTTAGCCTCCTTGAAAACCTCCATCGTCAAACGGACATCACCGGGATTGTCTTCCACTAACAGAATCTCAATCGGGTGAATGGAATTGATTAAGGAATTCATCTTTTTCTCCCTTATATTTTATGTTCAATGCCATTAACTTATGGAATTATTTCATATCATTTCGAGGAGCATTAGCGACGAGAAATCTTTTAAATTAGGATTTCAAGTTCACTTAGTAAGTTTTAAAATCTTTAATACATCACTCCTTTATTGGGGATGGTAAAATAAAATGTTGCTCCCTTTCCGGATTCGGACTCCACCCAAATACGTCCGCCTCGCCCTTCCACAATCTTCTTGCAGATAGCCAGGCCGATGCCGGTACCGGAATACTCTGATTGGCCGTGAAGCCGTTGAAAGATTACAAAGATACGATTACCGTATTCCGGAGCTATACCAATACCGTTGTCTTGCACTGAAAATACCCACCCGGCTTCCTTTTGCTCGGCCGAAACATGAATACGCGGCGGCTCATGACCGTGGAACTTAACGGCATTGCTAATCAGGTTCTGGAATAATTGAACAAGTTGTGAGCTATCGGCCTTTATCGTAGGCAGCGAGTTGTGAGTAATTACCGCCTTGGTTTCTTTGATCATCGCCTGCAGATTGGCCATAGCCTGGTTTAGGACTGCTGTGCACTCGATCGACTCAAAATCTTTGCTCTGCCTACCTATACGAGAATAGGCCAACAGGTCATTAATCAGGCTTTGCATGCGTTTGGTGCCGTCTACGGCATAGTTAATGAAATCGTGGGCATCAGCATCGAGCTTGTCTTTATAGCGCCGCTCCAACAACTGTACATAGCTGGCCACCATGCGCAAAGGCTCCTGCAAGTCATGCGAGGCCACATAGGCAAACTGTTGGAGTTCGGAATTGGAACGGGCCAATTCTTGGGCGCGTTGAGCCAGCTTTTTCTCCGCTTCTATACGCTCGGTGATGTCCTTAAAATCTTCAACAATACCGAGCAATTGTCCATCCGGCCCCCGAAAAGGAGTGGCCGTGGCAATGCAGGGGATTTTGGTGCAGTCTCTTCTTTCTTTTTCCGAATCACATTCAACACGCTCCAGGCCGCTGAAAATTTTAGTTAGAGGACAATCGGCAATATGACAAAGAGAGCCGCGAAATGTCTCATAACACTTTTTGCCTACAGCTTCATCCTTAGTTATGCCTATTAAGTCGGCAAGTGTTTTATTGATCCGAAGCACATTGAAATCTTTATCGATCACACGCATACCATCGGCTGCAGTGTTGAATATCTGATCGAGTTCCGCATTTATTCGTTTGATTCTCTCTTCATCTTGTTTGCGCCTGTTGATAACGAATTGAGCATAACCTCCAAAGATAATGATAATGCTTATAACCAATGAGCGTACCCATATCTCATGAGGATCTGAGGTGAATATTTGCCTGATAAGATCGCCTTCACCAAATATAAAAGCATGTATAACAGATTCAAGAAACCAATAGAAAATTCCACCACCGATTCCAACCAACAATATGGGCACATTCCTTATGCTTATACGATTTGTGCTCTTATTCTTCCCGGGCATCTTCCCTCCCTTTTTTGTTTACCTTCAACGAGTCACCAACTAAGGATTTACAAATCTTGTCATTTCGACTGAAAGGAGAAATCTTTGAACGGCAGCATTTCCAATGGCATAAGATTTCTCGCTCCGCTCGAAATGACAATTTTGAATAGTCTTCGTTCAGACACTAATTATACTTATTTTTAAAACTTGATCATATCTTATCGTATCAGTTCAAGCCTATGCACCTCTTCATGAATTTTTTCACTGTTAATGGGTTTTATTAGGTAAGATGAGGCGCCTACTTTAAAATATGAATCAATAATGGTTTTCGGGTCATCAACTGCAGTAAGCATAATTACTTTGGCTTGCCGTCTACTTTTAACACCTAATGATTCTTCCAGTTTACGAATTTTTTTCAGCGCTTCCAGCCCATCCATTTTCGGCATTATAATGTCCATACAGATCAGATCATAGGGTTTTCGTTCTTCCCAGGACAATCTGACGGCTTGAACCGCCTCATCGCCGTCAATAGCAATATCACAGTCACCATAAGAAGAAAGTATATCTAGCAAAACCCGGCGTGAGATAAAGTCATCATCAACAATTAATGTTTTCATATTTACGGCTCCTTATCAAAATATTCCCTTAATTTCAGTGGCATCACATATCTTTATTAAATGTTTTCCCAATTGAATCCGGATAATACCATCTCCAGATTTTTAAACTCTTTTTCAATCCGCCTGAGCACCAAACCGCATTTGACTATATCATTCCTTCTGGCGGCAAGTTGAATTCGAAAGGCCTCGTCGGCTATTTTGCTTGCTCCTATATTTAAAGCCCTACCTTTTAATGTGTGGGCCTGTTGCTCTATAAGATTTACATCTCTACAAGAAAGCGCCTCTTTTAATTCCTGAATCAGAAACGGTGTCTTTTCAAGGAACAGGCCGGTGATCTCTTTTAAGAGCTCTTTATTTCCACCCAAGTTGTCTAGGGTGCCCCGGCCATCGAACACTTTTTTAGATAAGGTCTCTATATTTATTGAAACAGGCTCTTTTTGAGCGGCGGCCGAGGGCATGAGGGGAGCAAACCTTTCTATCTCTTTTTTAAGTTTTTCTATCTTAATCGGCTTTGATAAATAACCATCCATGCCGGCTTTAAGACACCTCTCCCGATCACCCTTCATGGCATAGGCTGTCATGGCAATAATGGGCAGATGGTTACCGGAAACCTCTTCTCTTTGACGAATAAGCTTGGTGGCTTGCAAGCCATCCATGATCGGCATTTGGACATCCATCAATATAAGATCAAATGGATGTTGCTTATGAAGATCTAAAACTTCCTGCCCATTATTAGCTGTCCTAACGGAATGGCCTTGCTTTTCCAAGATGCCCACAGCCACTTCCCTGTTGATAAAGTCATCCTCAGCCAACAAAATTATCCGACCCTTTCTTTGCTTATCTTCTCCAATAAAGTGGGGGACAGACAAATGTTTTCTATGCCGATGAGTGTTAGTCATTTCATATCCCGGGATGTGTATAATCGCTTCGAAGAGTTCCGACTGTTTGATTGGTTTCAAAAGATAGGACGAAATTCCAAATTTTCGGCAAAAAGTGGCATTTCTTCTTTGGCCGATCGAAGCAAGCATAATGATCCTAACCTCATTGAACAGAGGGTTTTTTCTAATTTGTTGGCTCACTTCCAAGCCATCCATCCCGGGCATCCGCATATCTAAAAGAATCAGACGATAAGGATTATTATCCTGCACGGCCCTTTCCATCTCAGCCAGCGCACTCTCGCCGTCAGGGACTTCTTCAGGCAAAAGTCCCCAGGAGGAAACCATCTCCTGCAAAATCATACGATTGATGTCGTTATCGTCCACGATCAGGATGCGTAAACCTTGAAGATCAGCCGGCTTGAACTTTTTGAATTCGCTCTTGGCTCGTTTCCTCTCAGCTTGAAGACGGAATCCGGCTGTAAAATGGAAGGTGCTCCCTTTTCCTAATTCGCTTTCTACCCAGATCTTGCCTCCCAGCATTTCCGATAAACGCTTAGAGATAGCCAGACCCAGTCCAGTGCCTCCATATCGCCGGGTAGTAGAACCGTCAACCTGATGAAAACTATCAAAGATGATCTCCAGCTTGTCGCCGGGGATACCAATTCCCGTATCGGAAACGGCGAAATGGAGCTGAACGGATTCTTTATTTTTGCTCTCAACCTCACAGAGGATTACTACCTGACCGGTCTCAGTAAACTTGACTGCATTGCCTCCCAGGTTGAGAACGATCTGATGTAATCTGGTGGGATCTCCGACCAGCAAGATAGGAACATCCGGCTTGAGGCGGCAGACCAGCTCCAGTTTCTTTTCGTGAGCCTTAAAGGCCAGCGAATCGACCGCAGACTCCAGGGTGGTCCGGAGGTCGAAGTCGATTTCCTCCAGATCCAGATGTTCGGCCTCAATTTTGGAAAAATCCAGGATATCGTTAATTAGATTCATGAGGGACCCAGCCGAGGTCTTGATCATTTTCAGGTACTCGCCTTGTTCTCTGGTCAATTCAGTATTCAGGACAAGATCGGTCAGACCGATGAGGCCGTTTATCGGTGTACGAATCTCGTGGGACATATTGGCCAGAAACTCACTTTTGGCCCGGTTGGCCGTTTCAGCTTCCTCCTTGGCTTTGATCAATGCTCCCTCCATCTGCTTGCGCGCGGTGATATCAACGTTTACTTCGGCAAATAACCATTCCCCATCATCATCCTGAAAAGGTATGGAGGTGACCTGTATGGAGCGATTATTTTCCTTGACCAGGATCTGTTCGCTGACGGTAACGGCCTTTGTTTTAAGGGCTTTCATCAGTCCACAGTCAGAACATATCTTACTTCGATCCATAAAGTATTCATAACACTTCTTGCCGGTCGGGTCACCATAAACCCTTCGCCATGCAGGATCAATATAACGAATGTTAAACTTTGCATCAATAATATCAAGGCCGGTGTGGGCGGCGCCGAGAATAAATTCAATTTGCTGCTTAAGTCTTTCATTCTCTCTTTCAGCCCTTTTACGGTAAATGGCATAGCGTATGGAGCGAACGAGTAAATTGCCGTCCACCTGCCCTTTAACCAAATAGTCTTGTGCTCCTTTCTCAACAGCAGCAACCGCCGTCATTTCATCATCAAGGCCGGTTAGTATGATGATCGGCACACCCGGGGCTTGTACTGATATCTTGACTAATGAATCCAACCCCTGGCTGTCCGGCAAAGAAAGATCCAACAAAACTACATCAATGCCCTCCCTGACCAAAATCCCCAGACCGGTCGAGAGCCGCTCGGTGCACTTTGCCTCAAAGGAAACGTTACTAACTTCGTTTAACATTTCCCAAATCAGTCGGGAGTCTGCCGGGTTGTCCTCGATCAACAATACTTTTATGGGATTATCCCTCATTCGGTTTTATTCCTTGGCAGCCATAATTTATAAAGGTTCTTTTCGGTAGGTTCCATTCGAACAAACTTCCATACAAAATATAGATAATGCGCAAAAAGAATACCAATTTAATAATTGGCATTCTTTATAAGCAAAAAGCGTTATAATATTACCATAAGAAATAAAAAAATAAAACTTAACCCTGAATCTCAGTATGAATTTTGTTGCACATATGGTAAATAATTTACGAAATAAAAACGATTTCTTTTGGCAGGGCTAACGCTTTGCGTTACAAACAAATGGGGAAATTAGAATTGCGGATCATCCTCATAACCTCCCATTAATTTTTGGCACAATTATAGGCAACCTTCACTTGTCGGTTTACACTTTCTTTTTAAAAAAATCACCACAGAGACACTGAGACACGGAGAGAAACTATAAAAACTCTGTGTCTCTGTGGTGAAAAATATTTAAAAAGTGTCAACTACTTCTGGGCATAAATGAAGGATGCCCAATTATTTTATCAAATCTTATCTTAATGAGTGGTCCAGATTTTGGGGTCCATTATAAGGCACCTGTCTATTATTCTTTAACATTTGGAAAACGAATGACTTTTTTTATTTTACGAGAAGCATAGTGGTCTGTTTCATGTGATTAAGAGCATTATTCACCGAATCAAGCGTTGTTGTTAAGGATAATGTTTATAAAAATAGAGGCTATAATGAGAGTTACTGGTAATTTAGAAAATTATCATTTCCATGGAAATTGCCGATAAGAAAAAAAAAGAGAAATATCCAAAAGATGATCTGTGCCTTTATTCAAAAAGTAAAAATTACAAAAATTTTTCTTTGGAAAAAATATGCCGTTCAGTAAACAAAATACACTAAATAATACCCTGGATATTGAATCTCAAAAAGAAAAATATCCGGATGAACAATTGCAACAAAAAAATAAGCGGGAATTAATTCAAACCATTCAGCAACTTTCTATAGAAAACGAACGCCAAAGGGGAGTCATTGCTTATCAAAGGGAAGAGAATCAAAATTTAACCAATCGTCTTCCGGATATAAATTATCAAGAAAAGCTTCAAACGGAAAAAACTGATAAGGAGGGAACATTACTCCCCCTCTTAGAAGCAATGGAAGAAAGGGCAACAAGAAAAAAAACAAATAAAATTCATCGCATCTTAAGTGATGCTTTTTTGAATAAAAACTCCAAATATTACAGAATAGTCAATGATGTTATTGTAGGATTAATTTTTTTCTCTGTTATTTCAGTTACTATAGAATCTGTGCCCTCGCTCATGGATAGGTGGGAAGCCTTCTTTTATTGGTCGGAACTGATTGTAGTGGGCCTATTTACTATAGAATACATCATTAATATTTATGTAGCCGAGGATAAATTAAAATACATTTTTGGTATTTGGGGATTGATTGATCTTATAGCCATTGTCCCTTCTTATTTTCATTTCATGGATCTTCGGGATATAAAAATGGCCAGGACACTGCGAATTGTACGATTTTTACGAACAATCCGCATGCTGAGAATTTTAAAATTAGCCAAAGACACTACAGAGCAATATCGACTTGCCAAGCAACGAGTTCAGACTTTTAAGATAGATCTTCAAATTTATTTAACTGCGCTCTTTACAGTTATTACTATAATCAGCACCTTGATATATTACGCAGAACGAAATGTACCCTCCACTAGCTTTAACAGTATCCCTGCGTCTATGTGGTGGTGCGTGGTAACCATTACTACAGTCGGATATGGAGATATGCAGCCTTCCACTTTTATTGGAAAACTCATCGCCGCTGTATCAATGATCATGGGTTTGGCCCTGTTCGGCCTTCTTATGAATGTCATTGGCAAGGCTATGATGACTTCCCTTTTTGGGACCAGCAAACTGGATTAAAATCAATATAAAAACACACTATAATATTTGCTCTTGAATTGCTTCTATAATCTTCTGATGAATTGCTCCATGAGAAGCTACTATCCCTTTATTGGCTGTCAGTTCCTTGCCTAAACTAAAATCAAGCGCCTTACCATGAATATCGGTCACCTTTCCTCCGGCTGCCTCAACAATAACAGCACCGGCTGCATGGTCCCAAATTTTTTCTGAATAATGTGTATTTTTTGTTGAAGGAAGACGTAAATATACATCTACTGATCCTCCAGCCAAAAGACCATATTTTGCCTGGCTATCCATTCTGGTTGAAGTAACTTTATTATGGAGATAGTGAAGAATATCTTGAAGCATCTGATGGTCTGAATGTGCGGGCTCAAAGCTTTCTATGAAATGGGCTTCGGCAGGATCATGATTGCCGGAAACTTGAAGAGAGCGGCTTTGTTTACCATCAAGGCTCATTATAGAAGAGCCTTCTCCGGCAACGCCGACAAAAAGGCTACCAGAATAAAAATCATCGGATATTTTAGTCCCCGGCGAGCTATAGGAAAGATTAGGGCAGGCAAGTAAACCTAATTCCACGTTTCCATTAACAATCAAACCTAAAGCTACCGCATATTGATTACCCCTTAAAAATCCTTTAGTCCCATCAATTGGGTCAAGGGTCCAAAATCGATCTGCAGGTTGTCCGGTCCCCAAATCAATCCGATCAAAAACCTGCTCATTATTTATCTTTTTTTTCATTGCCTGTTCTAAATAATGAGCAGTGCTATTTAATAAAGGCTGGTTTTCACTAAGTCTGAGTAATGAAGAATTTTCTTCAGCTACAATAATATCATTGGGAAAGGATTCTTTTAACATATGACAAATAATAGCTTGTGATCCATAATCAGCCACAGTGACCGGGCTACGATCCTGTTTTTTTACGTGCCCTTTTCCGGAGCCTACTAACTCTTTTTGTACTTGATAACATAATGAGGCAGCCTTGGCAACAGCTTTAATCGCAACTTGTTTTTGAGCTTCAAAGGGATTCTTCATTAATAATTGCCCTCCATTTTATTGTAAACTTTTTAATTGTAATATCACTTGATGGTCTCGTAAAAACTCCAAAATAGGGATATATGTACAACATAACTTGTTGAATTTACAAGACCCAAATTTTCTAAAAACGATTTTTTACGAATGCATCATTACTTAATAATAATGAATTCATAAAAAAACATTTTTGACAACTTTGTCATTTCGACTACATTTACTTCATTGTTTTTTTTAACAAATAATATCTTTCAACAACCTTTTAGGAACATGGTGTATTCCCTCTGAATCCCTCCAATAACGAATAGCTTTTTTTTCCGCAACCTCTTCTAAACAAATTTTTTCTGCCGGCTTTCCAATTGCAAGAACCAATAATATATCATAACGATCTTTTATAAACAAAGCCTTTCGCAATTTCTCCCTTTGTATTGATCCAATTATGCATCCACCAAAACCTCTTTCTACTGCCCCTAAAAGTATACTCTGGGCTGCAATCCCCGAATCCGCTCCAAATGTGGGGGTAATGGAGGTATCTCCCAAAATAATAATATATGCGGAAGGACGCTCGCCTTCTGCGGGACCTGGCCAAGATTTTAGATATCCTGCCCAAGCTAGACATGAAAATATCTGGTCGTTTTTTTCCGGTTTCCAGGATAAATAATATTTTAGTGGTTGTAGATTTGCTGAAGAAGGAGATAATCTGGCCAAATCAACCAAATCTTCCAAATTTTTTTGAGATAGTTCAACGTTTTGGTCAAATCTTCTATAACTGCGATTTTTTAAAATCAATTCTCTTATCATTTTATAGTCCCTTTACTTGTTCCAATTAATAACCATATAACTACCTGAAAAATAAGATTTTCATAATTCGTGGTGGCTCAGAGAGCCATGAATGTTTGATTAGATTTTTTTTTTTTGCATTTAGTGAATTATTCTGCCTTAAAAAAAATATTGATTTTCGGATTTATTTATTGTTATAATTGAGTATGAATAAAATTTATGACATAATAATGTACTAGTGTAGATAATCTATGACAAATTTGGAGGGATAATAACATATAAAAATAAATTAATACAGATATTATTAAAATACTTAAAATTTTAACAAATCTATATCAACTAAACCAAGGGGGGGTGAGGAATGAAAGGAGAGAAATTTTATGTCAAAAGTAAAAAGATTTCAAATTTTCTTATTAACCCTCCTGATTGCAGTATTTTTTGTTTATTTACCTCATTCACAAGCTGTCGTTGATTTATATTGGGCAGCCATGCCGCCTTACAACACTCTATGGCCACTATGGTCACCTATTCTTTCACCGATTAATCCATTGACAGACCTGCCCACTCCTATTGTAGGCAATCTCAGGCCAAGCACTGTTTTACCCATACAACCCGGTTTAACCTGGGACCCAAACCTTGAATATCCCTGGCTTTTATATAACACACCGTTCGGAATGGCTTATTATGACCCCTATACTGGGGTAAATACATGGCCGCCTAGATATTTGCGGGATAATTTTTTAGGATTGCCGCTTCCGATCAATCTAAAACCATTTAACCAATTCTGGCTTCTGACTCCTACCGCCACTAGCTGGATTAACCCGATTGTACCTATAGCTAATAATGCTTATATTGCAGCTTATCCTTCTTATGCGGTAGCCTATGAAATCTTGCAAGGAGGAACATTAGCTAATTATCCAATATTTGCAGCCTTGCTGAATCCTCCACCTCCTCTTCAATCGTTACTAACGCCTGCTTCATTACTTGGACTTGAGATTTTGCTTCCTTAGTTGCATACTTAGCAGAGGCATAATTAAACATGAGCAGAAAGAATTTCCGGTCGACATCATAATCGGCCGGATTTTTTTTTAATCTCAATGTCATTAACATAAGCTCCTTACAGTTGTCCCTCCCCTTTGAAAAGATTCATAGCATTTCTTAATATCTTAGTTCTGAATTTCGTGTTTTTTATGATAGAAAATTTTAAAACCTTTTTGGTTTAGGCTTGTCCGGGTTAGGTTAATGACATTGATTTCAATCTATACCTTTATTGAAGTTGGTAAAATGTTCGCTGAAGCGTTATAGGCAACTTTTTGTAAAGCTTCTTAGCGAAAAATAAACGTTAAAAATTGTCGCTGTTTGAGCGAAGCGAGTTCGGTGCTAATTCACTCATCCCTTAAGTTTACAAAGAGGAATGAATATGATAAACTTTTTCTAAATTTCTTCTAACTATAGTATTTCAGATATTAAATTTCATGCACTAATTTTTTTATAATGTAGCGCAGGGCTTCAGCCCTGCGCTACTATTGTATGAATATCTGTTGAGAAATTATTTATCTGAAAATCTATAATCCATTTTTGCAATAAATTTCCACCGTAATTTATTTCATTAAATGGGGAGCAGGAAGGAACGAAGGATTCTGCAAAATAAGGTATTTTGTCATTTCGAGCGGAACAAGAAATCTTTAAAGGGGATTAAACGTGGAACGAAAAAAACTGCTAACCTTACTTGATACTTATCTGGAGGCGGACAGTTTTCAGGATTATTGTAAAAACGGCTTACAAGTATATGGCACAGAGACAATTACCAAAATTGTCTCCGGCGTCACTTTTAGCCGTCGATTAATCAATGAGGCTATTTCTCGTAAGGCCGAATTAATTATAGTCCATCATGGTTTATTTAAAGGAGATATCCCTGATCCACCTTATATTTATGGCTCATTTCGTGATCGACTGGCTCTGCTGCTTTCCCATAATATAAATCTGGTTGCTTATCATTTGCCTTTAGATGCACATCCGGAAATTGGGAATAATGCCTTAGCTTGTAAACAACTTGGACTTAAGGATTTGCAACCTCTTGACATAGGATTTATAGGCCAACTGGCTCAATCCGAAAGTTTGAAATCTCTTTCTGATAAGGTCCGGAAGATCTATGGCCGAGAAGTAATGGCTTTTGAGTTTGGGCCCTCTAAAATTCAAAAAATTGCTCTTATTAGCGGTGGTAGTTGCTCTTTCTGGGAAATAGCTCATCAAGCTGGAGCTGAACTTTTTGTCTGTGGAGATATGAAAGAATCGATGGTTCGCAAGATCGAAGAAACCGGATTAAACGTGCTTGTTGCCGGTCATTATCATACGGAAACTCTTGGGATTAAGGCCCTATCTCATCTTATCCGGGAAAAATTCAAGCTTGAAGTTTCCTATATTGATGTTCCATCTCCGGTTTGACGTTTTCAGGCATAGTCCCAAACAAAGGTTCAATATATTTTTGAGCAATAAATACTACACATTCCAATTCCCTATATCACAATAAGCGTAATTATCATTCTTTTCCTCTTTTTCCCATCTATAAATCCGCCACAGGTAAAGAAGGGCTTATTCCAAATTTAGCCCCCTTAGGCCGACTTATAAATCAGGAAGACATCCCTTTGGGCTCTTTGTGTTTTTGTGGTTTAATATGAAGGGCTGAATGAATACTCCCTATCGCGCTAAAATATGTAATTTTTTGCATATATGAATTTATTTTCTCTTTTTTTATAAAATCAAGTCTATTATTTTATTTTATAGCGCATGACTAAAAAAGGCTCAACACCCCTAATTATGGACTGTAAGCCAATACCCTTAAATCGTAAACTAAGTAGATCCTCCAGGCATTAATCTTGCAAATTCATTATATTTCATACAAGAAGCAAGACTGAATCTGCTGCGAAAGCTGAAAAATACGATTTTAATAATGCTCAGTTGAGAAAAAGGATACTTATGATTCTTGCGCAAAATCTGATAGCTCCATTTGTTTTTGCTTTATTGGCTATTTTCCTCTGGGAATTTGGAAGAAATATCATAAAAAAAATTAATAAAAGTTTTCTTAAAAGATCCTTTTTCTTTCCCTATAAAGCTCAAAATAAAAAATCACACCTTATATTTGAAAAACAAAAGGTATTGAGTGATATCAAAAAAGAAGCCTCCACCATAATGGGACAAGGTCGTTTGGTGAGCATGCTCATCAAAGATCGTATACTCAAAGAAACACGGCAAGAAGCGGCCACAATGCTTCAGGAAGCTAAAAATGACATTGAAAAAATCAGAAGAGAAACTTTAGATATTTTTCAAAAAGAAATGGTTGGCATGGCAATCACTATTAACCGGCAAATACAAAGTGATTTAATTAACTATGTACGAGGACCCAGCAAAACTCATCAAAAAGTCATAAATAAATACCTGGCTAATCATCCTTATCAGTCAAACAATGCACCACAAATAAACAAAGTGTTGTAAAGCGTGTTATTTTCTACACTCCCTTTCTCCAAATATTAAAGTCCCTATCCTTATTACATTTGCCTTCTCTTCTATGGCAATTCGGTAGGAATTTGTCATTCCCATGGAGAGATATTTCATCTCAACATTTGGTATGTTAAGTCTTGCAATGTTTTCAAATACTTTCCTTGTTTCCCTGAAATAAGGCCGGGAATCTTCCGGGTCCCCAAATATTGGGCCCATAGTCATTAGCCCCATTATTTTTATATGAGACAAAGGTGATATCTCTTTGATCAAATTTTTCGCCTTTTCCGGGCATACGCCAAATTTTTGTTCCTCACGACCACTATTTATTTCAATCAATACGGGCATTGTTTTGTCGATTTGATGACACCTTTTATTAATTTCCTGAGCAATTTCAAAAGAATCAACTGTCTCTATCATATCGAATATCTCTACTATTTTTTTAATTTTATTCTTCTGGAGATGTCCAATAAAATGCCATTTTACCTTTTTTTTAATAAGGTTAAATACATTCACAGCCTCCTGAAGATAATTTTCTCCAATTATTTTTATGCCCGCATCTATTGCTTCTTCTATTTCTTCAAGAGTTCTGGTTTTTGCTGCTGCTACTAATTTTATGTCCTCAGGTAATGTGCTTAATAAGTTATACACATTTTCTTTAATCATTGCCTTTACCTAGCCTTTACCTAAAATAAAATATTAAATGATCTACTTTTTTTGCGCTGGGGCGGTGGCTTTAAACCATAGCCTTGACAAGAGATTTGCTGCGCCCCCCTTTACCTTCTCAGTATAAGCTTCCCAAGCCAAAGCCCTGGGCATGAAAAAATTTTGGTTGGAAACGTCAATAATCTTTTGCTGGCGATAAAAAATATCAAGTTATTATATATATAATATTCCATGCAAATTTCAATAATTTATGAAAACCAGGGACTTTTGAAACAGTATTATAACTTAATTCATAAATTTTTCAACCTCATTAATTTCCAAAGCAGCAATTCCTAATGTTACCAACTTTCCTCTGATTATTTCTTTTTCTTACTACGATGAGTATTACTGAATAATGATGATTTCGTAAAAAGTCTCATCAACCTGTCGCTTAAATAAAATGTAAAAAATCTTCATTGGATAATATCTTGCAAAATATAAAATTTTCCATGTAATTAATTCCTTGATTTATAAAAAATTAAAAAAAATTGTGCCTTTAACTTGTTTAAATTAAAAGTAAAAAGCGATAATTATAAATTTATCTTTTTTATTTTATTTTAATTGTATTTGAAAAATAAATTAATATTGGTTATAATTATATTAATTTTTAATAAAATGGAGTTATAATAATTTTTAAAGAATCAATCAGACGGGGGGGAGAAAAGATGTTATCCATAAAAAAAATCCTTATACCCATAGATGGCTCAGATTCATCTTTGGAAGCCTTAGTCTATGCCGGCACCTTTGCCAGCGAATACAAAATCTCTGTTTATTTAATGACTGTTACCGAACCACACCATAGTATTTATGATGCTTATGCCGAACAGGTTACTTTAACTCACCGTGTATCTGAAGCCACCACAATACTTAATCAGAGGCTTTCAGAAACTGAAAAAAAAGCAAAAGCACTAGGCATATCGAATATTATTTTGAGAAGATGCTTTGGTACGCCGTGTGAAAAAATTATTGAGGTAGCTACAAAAGAAGAGATCGATTTAATTGTTATGGGTACTCATGCCCGTACGGGAATAGCCCACTTTTTAATTGGGAGTGTTACCGAAAAGGTCATTAGGACTGCGCCATGCCCGGTTTTGGTTATTCGGCCGAATATCCATGGACTGATAGATAATATAAATCTATCTGCCAGGGCTCAGTCTACTAAAAATTTCAAGCCGTATGTAGCTCATTAGCAAAAATTTTGCCTATTCACACATTTTTTATCAGGAAAATTTTGACAATAAAGAGGGATTTCTCGAAAGGTTTTATTCCAATTGCGGGCTAATTCTTGCAAAGAATTATTTCTTTCTCGGGATTCTCTTTCCCATATATCCCGTTTATCTTCAAGACATTTTTCTAATAATTCAATAGCCTTAGGAAGAATTATGCAAGGATATCCACTAGTACCATTTTCGAAATTCTCTCTTTTAAATTCTATTAAGGCATTTTCAAGGGATAAAATTTTATGCTCTGGCTTGTAATACCGCCATGAAGTCATAGCATCAAAACAATCAGCCAAAATTAAAATGCTTAAAGCTAAATCCATCTCCTTTATTGACTTATGATAATAACCCTTTCCATCACATCGTTCATGATGATTCGTAATAAGTCGAAGTACCTCCGAGTTAACATTAACCATATCCAAAAGTTTATAGGCATAGAAGGGATGGCGTTTAATTTCTCTATATTCCTCTTTAGTCACCTTCCCCGGTTTGTTTAAGATGCCGTCGGGGATACTGATTTTACCGACATCGTGTAATTCCGCGGCTAAAATAAGATTATCAAGATCTTCCTCTTTAAGATCACAATCCTTTTCTTTAAGAGCTTCTTGGCCTATATATCTTACATATTTGCTTACAAAATCCGCATGCATATAAGAATAAATATCTTTGGCTTCCAAAGCTTTTAAAAATGCTTTTTTAATATTTTCCGCTTGTTCTGCTTGTAGTTTAAAAATTAAAAACTTATTAAAAATTTTGCTAATAAAATATAGAGCTTGCCAATGATTTTCAATCTTAGAGCTATAATTTGTATTGGTAAATTTTTCACAAGCAAAAAATAACATCCCCTTTTTCTGGTTGGCTGCGTCAAAAATCGGGAAAAATCCATAAATAAAAGAAATAAATTGATTATTAATCACTATTCGATCTTCATCGGGAAAACAAAAATATGGGTAGGGAAGACCATCGGTAACACTTTGAATTACTTTAGCTGCGTTTAAATTTGAAGCGGCTTGACTTTTAAAATTATAAAGGGTTTGAACCCTTTGGGTCCAACTTGTGTAATTTGCATTAAAAGGGATATAATGCGTTTGCCTCTGTTGATCTCCTTCAATAAAAAAACCGGCCTTAAAATGAAAAAGCTTTTGACATAATTGGTCGATTCTGGTTAAAAAATCTTCAATTGGCGTTTTATAGTAATCAACATCAATATATAATTCCTTCAGGACCTCATAAAACTCAATATTTTTTAAATTGTCCGCCAATGTCTATCCTTTTTATTTTTATTAATGATGATGTATTCGTAAAAAGTCTCATTAACGTGTCATTTCGAACGAACGTGAGAAATCTTTATTACATAATATGCTGAAAAATATAAGATTTCTCCCTACAGTCGAAATGACAAATATGCCAAAATCGACTTTTTACGATTGC
>DAOURK010000169.1 GCA_030625085.1 Pseudomonadota bacterium | reverse complement strand
AGACGATTTTCTCTTTATTATCAAAAGTAACTGACGATATCAGATTTTGATAACAAGATCATAAAAATTTAATTTTATGGAAACGAGCAAATTATTTGCGATTGATATTAGCTCAAAAAGCCTAATTTACTGAGTTTTGGCCTCAGGTACTAATAGATCGTTCTTTAAATATCATTACAGTATCTTCCATCCGATGGTGAGGAGCAGAAGGACGAAAAAACCCATATAATTTAAAAAGTTAAATGATGATGCATTCGCAAAAAGTCATTTTTACAAAATTTGGGTTGCATAAATTCAACAAGTTATGTTGTATATATATCCCCATTTTGGACTTTTTACGAGACCATCAAATGATTGTTTCATTTCGTTAACAATGATAATTTATTGCAAACTTATTTAAAAAACACTCTACTAATTATCCGGTTGATTTTTAAAAATTTTGGGTGAGAACTACATTTCATAAAAATTATGTGGTAATGCATATCAATTACAATACCCAGCCCCTTTCCCATGGTAAACTTTTTCCATTTAAGGCCATTAAAGGCACTACTACACTCATATCAAATTTTTTTTCCCTTTTATTAAATAATGGCATCTCTATTGCACTTTCAACGCAGTGTAAAACAAATGTATTTAATTATAACCTCTAAAAAAAGGATTATACAGCAAAAGTCATGATTAAAGATGATAGGAATGTCAAAGATATCATGGCCGGAGATACTTATAATATGTACAGCAAAAATTTATATTTTAAAGAAGCTTAACCTTAAACCAGAAGAAGGGGGGATTTTATAAGCATAATTATTTGAGCTAATTCAATTGGGCAACTGAGACATTTCTAACATTATTATTAACATTTGATACGAGGGTACAAAAATGAAAAAAAATTGGTTTTTGAAAGGCCTGACTGTAGCTTTAACAATCACAATTGTAAGCTTTGCAACATCATCAGCCAACGCTTATTATGGCAGCAGCCTTTATGGCGGCAGCAGCCTTTATGGCGGCAGCAGCCTTTATGGCGGATATGGCGGTAGCAGCCTTTATGGCGGATATGGCGGTAGCAGCCTTTATGGCGGATATGGCGGTAGCAGCCTTTATGGCGGTAGCAGCCTTTATGGCGGTAGCAGCCTTTATGGCGGATATGGCGGCAGTAGCCTTTATGGCGGATATGGCGGCAGTAGCCTTTATGGCGGATATGGCGGTCTCGGTGGTATGTACGGCATGTCAAGCCTTTATGGCGGAATGGGCGGACTCGGTGGTATGTACGGCATGTCTAGCCTCTATGGCGGAATGGGCGGTATGTACGGCATGTCAAGCCTTTATGGCGGACTCGGCGGACTCGGTGGTATGTACGGCATGTCTAGCCTTTATGGCGGAATGGGCGGTATGTACGGCATGTCAAGCCTTTATGGCGGAATGGGCGGACTCGGTGGTATGTACGGCATGTCTAGCCTCTATGGCGGACTCGGCGGACTCGGTGGTATGTACGGCATGTCTAGCCTCTATGGCGGACTCGGCGGTATGTACGGTATGTCAAGCCTCTATGGCGGGTTAGGCGGACTTGGTGGTCTGTCAAGCCTTTACGGCGGATATGGCGGTCTCGGTGGTATGTACGGCATGTCTAGCCTCTATGGCGGACTCGGCGGACTCGGTGGTTTAGGTTCGTTGACCGGACTCGGCGGTTTATCAGGGCTTACTTCCGGTAATTATGGCTTGCAAAATTTACTGTTATCAATGACCGGCCTTGACGGTGGTTTAGGAGGAATAACAGGATTACAAGCGACTTATGCAGACCTGGTAAGTCAAATACCATATGCACCGCCGACAAGCCTTGATCCTGCGCTTAACCCTATTGTCACAGCTGCACCAGTGACAACAATTGTGCCTGCAGCTACAACAACGCCTATTGTCGTGGTACCAACGGCAACAGATGTCCCTGTAGCAACTATAGCAGGATGGCCATTATTCCCTTTCTTTCCTTGGTGGTAATAATATCTTCGTAAATTCAGCAGGCGGGAAATCTTAGATTTCCCGCCTTTTTTTTTAAAGAATTTAAACCAGATATTCAATTAATATAGCTAATACACCAACTTTTTTTAATTGGCACCTATAGACAAAGCACGATCCAATAAAAGGCGAGCCTCTAAATAGTCGGGTTTTAAACGAAGCGCATTTTGAAGAACTTCAATAGCCCGGTTAAAAAGCCCTTGATAAAAATAGCTGTATCCCAGTCCATAATAACCAAGGGGATTTTTCGGATCGATTTGAACAATAGTTAAATACGCTCTTAAAGCCGCATCATACTCTCCCTGGCTAAAAAAAGCACTGGCCAAATTAAGATGTGCCTCTAAATTGTTGGGGCTGATTTCCAAAACTTTCCGGTATTCTCTAATGGCTTCATTAATCATTCCCTTGGCTAAATACGTAAGCCCCATATTCACGTAAGCCTGAATACTCGCCGGGTTTATAACGATAGCCCTTTGATACAAAGCAATGGCTTTGTCATATTGTCCTTTATTGTAATAAATCACACCAAGATTTATATGGGCCTCCTCATGATCCGGTTCTAAAAGAAGGGCCTGCTGGTACTCAACCAGGCTCCGATCCGGCAATCCTTTATTAAAATAAGCAATACCCAGATTTACATGTGCCGAAGCATTCGAAGGATCAAGGGATAACGAGCGTGTATACTCCTCTATGGCCAGATCAATCTGACCATTGTTATAATAAGAAATGCCCAAATTATAGTGAGTGTCGCTACAATTTGGATCAAGACTAATTGATGCTTTAAATTGCTCTATAGCAGCATTTAAATTACCCTCTCGCACATAAATCGTCCCCAAACAGGTATAGACATTGGCCACATCAGGATTAAGACTAATGGCCTCCTGCAATGCCTGTCTGGCCTCATCATATCTTTCCGCCCCAATATAGGCCGTGGACAAATTAACCCACCCTTCAAAATAATCCGGATTATTTTTTACCACTTTCTGAAATTCCTGTATAGCCTGGGTATACTTCCTCTGATTAATATGAATACTTCCTAAATTGTTAAGAGCATCAAGAAATGCCGGCTTTTTCTCCAGGGCCTTGAGCACCATTTCCTCCGCTTCTTTATTTCTTCTCAGGGCTAAATAAACACTTCCCAGATTATTATAGGCTTTTTCATTCTCAGGATTAAGCTCTATGGCCCTTTGAAACTTCTCGATGGCCTTATCATATTTCTTTAAGCCGAAATAAACTACCCCTAAATTATCATATACTTCCAGATAATCAGGGTTCAGTTCCAAGGCTATGGTAAACACTTCAAGCGCTTCCTTAAGTTTTCCGACTCGATTAAACACTGTCCCCAGATTATTATAGGCATTAACATAGGTCGGGTCTAATCGTATGGCTTCTTCCAACTCCTGAATAGCTAAATCAGTCAGGTCCTGCCTGTCATACAAATAGCCCAGCACAAAATGGGTAAACACATCCTTTGGATTAACCTTGAGCATTAATTTAAATTGCTCGACTGCTTTATCATAATCTCCCTTGGTGTAAAAATAAGTCCCCATATTCAAATAATCAAGGGTGGTGATCATATCCTTAGGGTCTGGTAAAAAATCGGATTGCTTGTTGGAGGCGGCAGGCGTTGTCCATATATAGCCGAGACTCTTCAACCTTTCTTGAGTATCTTTATCCATGCGTAATTTTGCCGAAACCTCGGTTTGCCTGGGACCCTTCTCCTTCTGCAATTCCTTCATCCGAGCTTCCAACTGGTCGGCTATCTCGCGCTTTTTAGAAAAAAGATTAACCATTTCCCTGGGATCATTTTCCAAATCGTATAATTCCGATCGCGGGGCCTTGATATATTTCCACTTATCAGTTCTCAATCCCTCCAGGGGGCTCCAATTGTGATTGTAAAGGGGATAAAAGGTTTCGCATAAAATTTCGTGGCGAGAAAATTTACTTTTACCATGAATCAATCCCAGTAAACTCTCTCCATGAAATTGAGGGGTCTTTTTAATATTGAGAATGTCTAAAACAGTGGGCATAATATCAATCATGGATACGTTCTCTTCTATGATTGCACCCCCGGAAATCGCCCCGGGATAGCGCATAATCAAAGGAACGTGTAAAGTTGAATCATATATAAAAATGGCGTGGGTTTTTTCCGCGTGCTCCCCTAATCCCTCTCCATGATCTGAGGTGATCACCACCAGGGTCTCATCCAATAGGTCCTTTTCTTTTAACGCGTTAAAAAATTTCCCCAAAGCATAATCAGTATAGGCAACTTCCCCATTGTATAAATTATGCTGATACATGGCGCTAAAGGGGGCGGGGGGACTATAGGGCGCGTGAGGATCAAAGCAGTGTATCCACATAAAGAACCGGTCCTGAGCATTTTTATCAAGCCATACATTGGCAGATTTAATCACCTCATCTGCAGATCTTTCATTATAAACCATAAAGGTCTGATTGGGGTCTTTTTCCAAATAATCATCATAACAGTCAAATCCCTGATCCAGTCCATATCGACTATCCAGAACAAAGGCCCCTATAAAGGCTGCGGATTGAAAGCCATTTTCCTTTAATACCTCGGCCAGGGTTTCCAGTTTTTCGTCCGCTTTAAATGTTCCATTATTCCTTACACCGTGGTAGACAGGATACAGGCCGGTAAAAATAGAGGTATGAGACGGCAAAGTCACCGGCACAGGCGTATAGGCATGAGAAAATAATACTCCCTCCCCGGCCAGTTTATCAATATTAGGGGTCTTAACCCTTTCGTTCCCATAGCACCCCAGGTGATCGGCCCTCAGAGTATCTATGGTAATAAGGACCACATTACATTCGGGTTTTGGAGATTGACCTTTTTTGGGAGTAAGATGACGACAACCAAAAAAGAAAAGAAGAAAAAAAACACATCCCAACCATAATAAGGTATTCCTTCGTCTGATTATGATATTCATTTTTACTATTCCCCCTTACTCTTTCTTTCGGCCAAACCCTTCTTTATCCTCAGCTCGACGTCTTGCCATATCCGCGTGTAATATCCCTTCTATACTAAAAAGCAGCCATTCTCATTTTGATCTGTCAGCTTTAAAATACTTGCCACCGAATGCGTCGGTGATTTTGACGAAAAATAAAAAGATGAGGAATCTCTATATTGAGGAATCTATATATATATATTCCTGTTCAAAAAATCAGCAATTTATTGACATTATTGCAGATTATACTTATTATTAAAACAAAATATGATGGACTTATAAAAAGTCTTATCAACGTGTCTTTTCGAACGAATGTGAGAAATCTTTATCGCACAATATGCTGAAAAATAAAGGATTTTTGCCTGAGGTCGAAATGACAAACTTGCCAAAATCGATTTTTTACGAAACCATAAAAATTGCATAACCATAATTACTATAGTTTCTATTATATATGAGGGCCCTTGCTATGAGTAATGAACAGAAAGAAAATCAAAAAAAACCGGCGCTGCTAAAAAATCCTTTCCTCTATCTGGCCAAAAAAATTAAAGGGGACCCGGTCCCCTTTATATTCTTTGGCTCTCTTATTGGATTAAAAATTTATCATTTTATCAATAAAATTGATTTTGTAAGCGAGTTTATAGGGGTAATGTATGGGATTGACCAAAGCTTCGCCGGCATCAAGACCATTCTCTTTTCCCGTCCTGTCCTGGATCTTACTTATACCTCTATGGCCATTCTCTTTGACGGCATCATTATTTTCAGCTACATAATCCGCGTGAAACCCAGTGAAGATCATGGGAAGGCACAAGGATTCCGGGAAAGATGGTTCCCAATCATTACTGTTCTCTTACCAATGATTGTTTTTACCTATCTTATTTTTCGTCCTTTCCCTCTTCAACATGATCCATTATTTCATTCTCTTTATCAATCCCAATCCTTAGTCCACTCTATGATAATGGCAGGTTTGGCGCTTTCTCTCATCGGATGTGTTTTAAGTATTGTCGCCCTGTGGAAATTGAAAAATTCATTCAGCCTTATGGTCGAAGTTCGGCAACTGGTAACAACAGGAATGTATAAATATATGCGGCATCCCTTATATTTTTCAGAACTTATTCATGCACTGGGAACTACGCTGCTCCTTCTCAATTCAATATCCCTTCCCGCCTATGTTATTTTCTTTACTCTGGAAATTATCAGGGCCAAATTTGAAGAAAGAAAATTTTTGAAGCTTCTTCCCGAATATGCAGATTATAAAGCAAAAACAGGTTTCTTTTATCCAAGACTCAGAGCACTCTCAAAAAACAGCCAAAGGGCAGCCCAAGGGTCCTTTCAGGGTCCTTAAAAAAAACAATGTAATGTTGCCATGCTATTGAGCTCGTCTCATAGAGCATACAACATATTAAATATGAAACGTCTGTCAGCAGTAAAAGCGGCATGGAAATAATCACATGGGAATCATTACACATATATACAGTATCTTCAGTCTCACCATCGCCTATATCTATAACCTCATAGCACGGGACATCTCAACCCTTATCGATATACCTAAATTCATGCTAAAGGAAAGTTATACTCTGTCAATTAACAATTGGAGTATTGTCCTTCCCCTTCTCTTTTTTTCCCTTTGTATCTACTGGTTATCATTAGAAAACGGCCGAAACTGGATGAAAAATTATCTTATTCCCGTTAGCTTCTTCTCTATTATGTTTCTTCGCGTCATTGCAAATACGCTTTTGCATATACAGAAAAATTTTACCTTTCGAGCAGTTCTTGAATTAAGCAATAGTTTCTTTGTTATACTGTTCATGGGAATTGTTATCTTCAGCTACCTTATTCGGTCCTCTCCCGCTAAACAGGCCAAAGGATTATTAGAAAGTTTCTATCCCATTTCTGTGGTCATCTTTCACCTCATAGGGGCCACCCTCCTTGCTACCACAACCACCTCACATTATGTGCCCCACATTCACCTTATTGGATTAATCCTGTGTGTAAGCGGTGTTACCCTTAATGTGGCTTCGTTATGGCAGCTCAAATCTTCTTTCAGCATTATGGTTGAAGTAAGAAAGCTTGTTAACACGGGAGTGTATCGATTTTTCCGACATCCCTTGTATACAGGTGAAATGACGCACCTGCTGGGGCTGTGCCTGCTTTTTAACAACCCCTTTGCCTATAGTTTCTTTCGCGTTGTCCTGGCAATGCAGGTTTCACGCGCCCTCCTTGAAGAGCGCAAACTATCCCGCCACCTGCCGGAATATCAACTCTATAAACAAAAAACCGGTTTTATCTTCCCAAAGCTAAACATTCTTTCCCGGTTGCGGCCGGCAAAATGCAGAGACCAAAATCTCGGTGAGGGGTAAGGCGGCTGATATATACCTTATGTTTCGCGATTACCTGATCGATATTTAATATGTTTAGTGGTTTACGACCTTCAGTTTCTAAAATCAATAACGTCATAAAGCATTTTGCCGTTTTCAATGTTCTCCGACCTACTGACAAGTTCGTCTAAGGCAATTATCATATCCTCAGCATTTAACTTTCCGCTCATCTCAATATCTAAACGATTCATGCCTTTTCGTATTACTTTAAACATAAGCTTGCCTATTATTAAGTCTCTTATATGGCAACATAAAATTGGCTGGTTATAAAGGTTTTTTTAAATGATGAATTTTTACTATTGGGTGTAAGTGTACGTTTCTATATAGTAACGTGATTTTTTTAAAAAACAGCTTTTAGGACAGTTACAATTTTTATTGGAAGCGCCTTTTGAGAAGTTTATAAAAATTTTCTCTTTTTCCTATCATTAATATTGTAGGGATATGGACATCTTTTACTTCATTTATGACTGATCTATCTAATTGACTAAGGTCTTTTTTAACTCTTTGATGGTATTTATCTTTAAACATCAAAGACTTCTTCCCTGGATAAGATTTTTATGCTTTTATCTTCTATTTCTTTTTTTCTCTTTAATAATTCTTTTCCCTCATTGCTTAATAATAAAGAAAGTACTTCTAAATCTTTTTTATTTAATTTTTTTATGGTTTCTGCGAGGGTTTCAATACTAACTTTGATAGCGGGCATTTTTTTACTCCAATGAAATTAAAATATAAAATCTTCTTGTTATTATAGTATAATTCCTTTTTAGTAGTTCATCAAATCCTTTTTCATCTCACTCTATTAAGTTTAATTTTCTTCTCTTAAGGATTATGTTGGAGTAAGATCAAATCATATCTTTATAACGCAGAGTTCGACTGGGCTTGTGCCCCTCTTGACGATTCCGATTAACCAAAACGCCCAACGGGGCACAAGCTCCAGTCGAACGACTTGTTAAGTATTTGTTTTTATAGAATTTTTTTCTTATATGCTTTTCGCCCTTTGGAGGATCAGTGCTTGTTGTTCTTGGCTACACCATTGAATAACAAACGCAAATAATAATTCCCTGATTAGGTTAACATTTCACAAGAGCCTTATCTTTTCAGTTGCGCCCATTGAATGACAAGCGCAATATAATTTTCCGCCCTTTTGAGTAGCAACGCTCATTGTATTTTGCTGTGCCCAATTGAACACCAAGCGCAAATATAAATTCCGCCCTGTAGGATCAACTATGCCTATTTTCATTAGCTTCGCCCATTGAACAACAAGCTCAATTAATATTTCAGCCTTTTTGAGCAAGTGCCTTTTCCCCTTAGATCTCCCCATCATAAATATTGGCCTGGATAATATTGGCCTGGAATAGAGAAAGATCCTGAAAGAGGATTGTATGCCATACCTGGTGGAGCCCAGCTAGGTGATATTGGAGGAGAATTAATTGCAGCCCTAAGTGAACCAAACCCCGGAGGCACAAGGCCATAAATAGGGTTGGAAGGATTAATACCACTCCAGGGGGTAAAGGCAAAGGGATCGTATCTCAAGGGATTATATCCGGAGTATCCGGCATATAAACCGCTCCACGAGCAGTATCCTGAATATCCACCATAAGAGCTTCCAGTATAGCCGTACCCTGGATATCCACCATATCCTTCATAGAAGCTTCCGGAATAACCGTACCCGCTACTAAAAGGTGACCATTGGGCAAATGTTTCTGAAGGGGACATATCATCAAAGATACTATTAAAAATGCTTGGAAAATAGATAGGGTAAGGCGAATAAACATCCTGCCAGAGATTGATAGGATAGTAAATGTAAGGAAATGAATAGCTTGAAGAAGATGATTTAGTGGTTTTATCTTGAAAAACGAGTTGATCTTTAAAAGTATAAAGATGAATAACTACATTGCCGCAAACAAGGACATCACTAGATCTTGAGTCATCACAAGGGGGCCATTCAAATTCGAAAGGATCACATGATCCTGAGTCTTCCCAGGAAATCTCCTCAAATTCATTTACTTCTCTGCCATAGCTCATATTTATTCTTTCAGCAGCTACCTCATTGGCCAGCTCATTTGATTCCAGTTTACAGATATCAACCCCAATAACCCTGCCTGCATCTTGCCACTCCCTTCGAATACCCATCACAAGACCTTCATCCTTCCTTAACCAAAGGGAATCCTCATTACTAATCTGAATAAATCCTTTACGGTCTACCTTCACTTTTTCAGCAAGGTAATTGTTATACTCGGCAAATGAAAGTTGTGAGACTTTAAGGGTTTCTCTGTATTGAAGAATCTCCGGAGCAATGTTCTGTTTGATCTTTTCAATTTGAGCATTAGCCAGAAGAGGGTTTACTGTTTGATCATCTCCTTTATATCTACTTATTAGAATCCCAATGTTTTCGCAGGCAAAAAGGACAGCATTATCGTGATTGAAGGACCTCCAAGAATGCCTCCCCAAAATGCCATCAAAAAGTGACCCCCATAGCCAAGGTTCCGCTTGTAGTATGGGTATAATAATGCATCCCTCTTATAGCTGCTTCTTCGGAATCAAAAATTCCAATCATTACACTAATTTTTGTTGTTTCATTATCTGAAATCCATTCCTGGTCTACACAATCTCCTAACATATCAGGACTAATTTGCCATCCCATTTGAGATTGAGTTTTAAGATGATATTGCGTGATATCCTGTTCTGATAACAAAAAATCAAAAAATTTAGCATCAATTTCTTTTGCAGCTTCAACAGTTGGTAATGTCAACCGAAAAGTTACCCACCGTGACAGCCGAAAAGTTACCCACCCCCAAATTTGTCAAGGATCATGTTAATTCCCCACCCCCAGGATCATCATAATTCCCCCCTTTTTAGCGTAAGAGGCAGTTAAAGGGTGAATAATTCATTCTTATTTTTTATAAGAATCAAATAAAATAATATATAAATAGTCGTCGTC